>NZ_JBFAAP010000020.1:0-127099 GCF_040639815.1 Streptomyces sp. NPDC023723 | reverse complement strand
ACCAGCCATCGCCCCGACAAAAACCCCCGTATCACTCCCCCGCAACAAACCCGGCTCAATCCCCGCATCCTCCAACGACTCCCACACCGTCTCCAGCAACAACCGCTGCTGCGGATCCATCGCCAACGCCTCCCGCGGCGAAATCCCGAAAAACCCCGCATCAAAACCCGCCACATCATCAAGGAATCCTCCGTGCCGGGCGTATGTCCGGCCGGAGGCCGACGGGTCGGCGTCGAACAGGTTGCCCAGATCCCAGCCCCGGTCTCGCGGCAGTTCCGTTATCGCGTCCCGCCCCGACCAGGTCAGGTCCCACAGATCACCCGGTGACCGGACACCGCCGGGGAACCGGCAGCCCATGCCGACGATCGCGACCGGCTCGTCGGCGTACCGGTCGACGGGTGTCCGGATGCTCACCGCGGCGCCGCGTCCCGTGAGCTCCGCGTGCAGGTGCGTCGCGAGCCGATCGGGCGTGGGGTGGTCGAACACCAGCGATCCGGACAGGACCAGTCCCAGTTCGCGGGAGAGCCCGTCGGTCAGCTCGACCGCGGTCAAGGAGGTCAGCCCGAGGTCCTTGAACGACGTGGTGATGCCGACCGCGTCGTGCCCCAGGACCGCTCCGAGATGCCTGCGCACCAGGTCGAGCACGCCGGCACGGTCGTGGGCGGGTGCCGGTTTCGCGGTGTGTCCGGCCGCGCGTGTCTCACCGGTCCAGTGCCGGCGGCGCTGAAAGGCGTAGGTGGGCAACGCGGTTCTGCGGCCACCGTTCAGCAACGGCGACCAGTCCACGGTCGCCCCCGTGACATGCATGGTCGCGAGTGCCCTCAGCAGCGTACGGGCCTCGGCCTGCCCGGTCCGCAGCGTGGACACCGCCGTCGAGGTGCTGTCGGCGAGGGTCTCCCGGGCCAGGCCGGCGAGTACGGGGTCGGGGCCGAGTTCGAGGTAGCGGGAGACACCCGCGTCGCGCAGGGTGCGGATGCCGTCGGCGAAGCGGACGGCGCCACGTATGTGGCGGCTCCAGTAGCGGGGGTCGGTCAGCTCGTCCGGGTCGGCGAGGTGTCCGGTGAGGTTCGAGACGATCGGGATCCGAGGGGCGTGGAACTCCAGACCGGCGACGGCGTCGGCGAACTCGTCCAGGACCGGGTCGAGGTGGTGGGAGTGGAAGGCATGGCTGACGTTCAGCCGCTTGGCCTTGACTCCCCTGGTACGGAAGGACTCCGCCAGTGCGAGCACCTTGTCCGTGTCGCCGGAGATCACGACCGAGCCGGGGCCGTTGACGGCGGCGATGCTCACTCCGGAGTCGGGGAGCAGCGCCCGCACATCGTCCTCGGCCGCGTTGACCGCCACCATCGCCCCACCGGACGGCGCGGCCTGCATCAGCCGTCCGCGGGCCGCGACGAGCGTGCAGGCGTCCGGCAGTGACAGCACCCCCGCGACGTGCGCCGCGGTGACCTCTCCGATCGAATGGCCGATCAGGTGATCCGGACGTACTCCGAACGACTCGACCAGCCGGAACAGCGCGGTCTCCAGGGCGAACAACGACGCCTGCGTGTACCGGGTCCGGCCGAGCAGGTCGGCGTCGGACCACATGATCTCCCGCAGCCCGCCGCCCAGCAACGGGTCCAGCTCCGTGAGCACCGCGTCGAGAGCCGCGGCGAACACCGGGAACTCGGCGTACAGCTGCCGGCCCATGCCCGTTCGCTGCGCGCCCTGCCCGGTGAACATGAACGCCGTGCCGCCCTCCGCGACCGCACCGGACACGACGTTCGACGCGGGCCGGTTCGCCGCGAGCGCGGTCAGGCCGACGAGCAGTTCGGCCGCATCGGCGCCGATCACGACGGCGCGGTGCGCGAACGTGGCGCGGGTGGTGGCCAGTGAGAACCCGATGTCGAGCACCTCCTGGTGGTCCCCCGCGGCGACCTGACCGGCCAGCCGGCCGGCCTGGGCGCGCAGTGCCGCCGCGGTGCGGCCGGACACCTGCCAGGGGATCGCGCCCGTGTGCTCGGGGCGGCCTTGCCCGGCCGGTCGCGGGTCCGGGGCCTGCGCGAGCAGCAGATGGCAGTTCGTCCCGCCCATCCCGAACGACGACACACCGGCCACCCGCGGCCCGTCGTCCGGCCACTCGCGCAGCTCGGTGACGACCTCGATACCCAGCTCGGTCAGCGGAATGTCCTGCGGCGGGGCGGCGAAGTGCACACTCGCGGGCACCTGACCGCGCTGCACCGCCAGCGCCGCCTTGATGAAACCGGCGACCCCCGCCGCCCCCTCCATGTGCCCCAGGTTGGTCTTCGCCGACCCCACCAGGAGCGGCCGGTCCCGGTCGGCGAAGACCGCGCCCAGCGCCGCCGACTCGGCCCGGTCCCCCACCGGGGTGCCGGTGCCGTGCAGCTCCACGTATCCCACCGCGCCGGCATCCAGTCCGGCGTCGGACAGGGCCAGCCGCAGTACCTGCTCCTGCCCCGACCGGCTCGGCCGGGTCAGCTGTCCGCCTCCGCCGTCGTTGTTCACGGCGCCGCCGCGGATCACGCACAGCACGTCGTGGCCGTGGGCTCTGGCGTCCGCCAGCCGCATCAGGACCACCATGCCGGCGCCCTCGCCGCGCACGTACCCGTTGGCCCGTGCGTCGAACGTGTAGCACCGGCCGTCCGGTGACAAGGCACCGAACTCGCTCGCGGTCGCCGTCGACTCCGGCGAAAGGATCAGGTTCACGCCACCCGCCAACGCCCAGGCGGAGTCACCGCGGCGTACGCTCTCGTACGCCTGGTGCACGGCGACCAGAGCCGAGGACTGTGCCGAGTCCACCACCACGCTCGGGCCGGTCAGCCCCAGGAAGAACGAGATCCGGTTCGCGAGGATGCCGCGCTGGAGCGCGGACAGGGTGAAACTGTCGACCGCTGCCGCACCTTGGTCGTGCACCAGCGTGGCGTAGTCGTCCCCCATCGCGCCGACGAAGATCCCCACCCGGTCGCCGCGCACCGCCGACGGTTCGATTCCCGCGCGTTCGAGGGCTTCCCAGGCCAGTTCCAGCACCAGCCGCTGCCGCGGATCCATCGCCGCGGCCTCGCGTGGCGAGATGCCGAAGAAGCCCGCGTCGAAGTCCCCGACCCCGTCGATCAGCCCGGCCCGGGCGGTCCCCGGGCCGACGTGCGCGGCACGGTCGGCGGGAACCTCGCCGACGGCCTCCTGACCGGCCGCGAGCAGATTCCAGTACTCCTCGGGCGAGTTCGCGCTCGGGAAGCGGCACGACAGACCGACCACCGCGACGTCGTCGTAACCACTCGGTACGGGCAAGTTCTTCGACATGGCAGCGGGTCCTCACTCTGCTTGCGGGAACGGGCCGGCCCGGCCGGAGACGCCTTCTTCGTCCACGGGCGGTGAGACGAAAGTTGTAGTTGAGGCGCTCCGACATGGTCACCGGGGCTGGACCTTCGCCCCGCAGCGTTGCAAGCCGGGCAAAGGGACCGGCAGAGTCTGGATCGAGGCCCCGGTCCAACGATCATCAGGTGGAGGGATTCACTCGTGTTGCGATTCCAGGTACTCGGCCGTCTCAGCGTCACCAACGATCTCGGTGAGTGCACGCCGACCGCGCCGATGGTGCGGCGGGTGCTGGGGCAGCTCCTCCTGTGCACGAACAGCATCGTGACGCTCGACGCGATCATCGACGAACTGTGGGGTGACAAGCCGCCGAAGAGCGCCGTCCCCACCGCGCAGACCTACATCTACCAGTTGCGGCGCCAGTTCGAACCGTGGGTGCCCGCCGACATGGTCGAGCAGACTCTCGCCACCTGCGGGACCGGCTACATACTCCGGGTGAACCCGGACCAGCTCGACCTGACAGCCTTTCTGCAGCTGGCCAGACAGGGGCGTACCGCGCTCGCCGCCGGTGATCCGGCCGCGGCGGCGCGACTGCTGCGGCAGGCACTCGACCTCTGGTCGGGATCGGCGCTCGCCGATGTGACGGCCGGCCCGGCCATCGAGGCGCACGTCGTCCATCTCCAGGAGCAGCGTGCGCACACCTTGGAACTGCGGATCCAGGCCGACGCGATGCTTGGCAGGCACCGGGAGCTCGTCGGTGAGCTGAAGGCCATGCTGCTGACCAATCCGCTCAACGAGTGGTACCACGCGCAGCTCATCAAGGCGCTGGCCAGCATCGGCCGCCGGTACGAGTCGCTGCTCGCCTATCAGGACCTGCGCAAAACGCTGTCGACCGAGCTCGGGCTCGAACCGTCCGAGGCGCTGAAGGAGTTGCACCAGGAGGTCCTTGCCGGGCGCTCCCGCTGGTCGGATCGGCCGGCTCCGGGGTTCGGGGGCTGAACGGTTCCGCGGTCGCGGCGCGGCGGCCGGATTCGTGGACCGGGTCCGGCCGCCCGGACGCTACCGGCTGTGCAGCAGCCGACCGCCGTCGACGACGAGGGTGTGTCCGGTGATCCAGGATGCTTCGTTCGAGAGCAGGAACGCGACGGCGGCACCGACATCGGCGGGCGCACCGAGCCGCTTCAGCGGTATGGAGCCGATCACCTTCTCCTCTCGGCCCTCGATGTTCGCCTTGGTGAGATCGGTGAGCACGGTGCCGGACGCGACACCGTTCACCCGGACCGCGGGCGCGAGTTCGACAGCCAGTTGCCGGGTGAAATGGTTGAGTGCGGCCTTGGCCGTCCCATAGGCGCTGCCGTCGGGAACAGCGAGCTTGCTGCCGATCGAGGAGATGTTGACGACGGCGCCGCCGTGCTCGCCGAGCCAGCCGCGCCAGGCCGCCTGGACCCAGGTCAACGCGGACACCAGGTTGAGCTCGATGGTGCGCCGGTACGCCGTCAAGTCGGTCTCGACCAGCCGGCGACCCGCCCGCACCGCGCCGCCGACGTTGTTCACCAGCAGATCGAGCGACCCGAAGTGATCTACCGCGGCCGCCACCGCGGTCCGCTGGTGCTCGGGATCGGCGGTGTCACCGGCGACGGCGAGGACCCGGTCGTCGCCGAGTTCGGCCGCCGCCTCGCGCAGCTTGTCCTCGCTGCGCGCGGTGATCACCACCTTCGCGCCCCGTTCGACCAGCGCGGTGGCGATGCCGAAGCCGATGCCGGTCCGGCCGCCGGTCACGAGCGCGGTCTTGCCTTTTAAGTTTGTCATGGTTTGTGAGCCCCTTTTCGTGGTGTCGTCATGTGTCGGTTTCGGCAGGCAGAACGGCCTTACCCGAGTGGCCGGCCTTTCATTGGCCGTCATGGCCGGCCGGACCCAATGGGGTCTTGTCCGACCGGGACCCGAAGGGGTTTTATCCGGCGGGACGAATGATGCCGCTGGCGATGGCCTTGCTGACCGCGTCCAGCCTCGTGCGGGCACCCAGTTTGCTGAAGATGGTGCCCAGATGGCGTTTCACCGTGCCCTCGGCAATGGCCAGCCGCCGGGAGATCTGCCGATTGCTCATCGCCTTGCTCACCAAGGTCAGTATTTCCAGCTCGCGCTTGGTGAGCGTCTCCGAGCAGTTCGCCGCCGCGGCGATATGGCTCAGCGCCTCGGCGGACACGTGCAGCACGATACGGCTGTCGTCGGCGCACACCGCGCGAATACTGGACACCACGTCGGTCCTGCTCACCGACTTGATGAGATAGCCGCGGACGCCGCAGTCGAGCAATTGGCGCAGCAGCACCGGATCATCGACCATGCTGATGATCAGGACTCTGGCCATCGGCGACACGGTCCGGATGGCGTGCACTGTCTCGGTGACCGACTCGCCGCGGATGTCCGCGTCCAGCAGGACGACGTCGGGTTGTTCGGACTGGCACGGCACGATGCCGGACGCACCGCTGGCGGCGTCGCCGACCACGACCATGTCCGGTTCCACCTCGAGCGCCTCGCGCAGCACTTCGCGCAGCAGTGCATGGTCGTCGATCACTACTATCCGTAGCTGACCGTCGTAGCCCTTCGAAACCATCTGCTTCCCCCGCGGACGACGATTCCTACGACGATGTAATCCTCGCAAGACCATCCATGGAGGGTGCTCCGCCGAGCGACCGAGTTCGCGCCGGTAGCGATCGCAGGCGGTTTAACTTGATTAGCCGAAGTCTTTGTGCTAATTTTACAGTCGCAGAACCTTCCACGCTGCCCCCAAACACCACGCCGAACGCTCGCCTACGGTATTGCCGCTCCGTTTCCGCCGTGCTCGATGCCGATCGCGCCAATTGTATGCTGCACGCTACCCCAACCCGGGGAACCGAGCAATAATGCAAACCTCTCAATCCGTCCGGATTCCCCAAGCAACCCTATTCGGGTAATTCGGGCGACTCAGGCTTCGGTGTGGGGGTCTCACCAAAGGGAAGTTCCGACCAAATACACGAGGACCGCCCGCGGCCGGACTTCCCGCGCACCGGCCGGCCCGCCTTCCACGCGGGCGCGACAGGCCGCGTCCGCCCAGGTGGTGCGGTCAATCACCGCGGCATCCGGACGACGGTCGTGTACAGGTGGTTGGTGTCCATCTCGAAATCCGGATCGAGAAGCGTCTCCCGGATGACAGCGAGGTCGGCCTCGGTCAGGCCGGTCTGCCCCAGGAGGAAGGGCTCCAGCATGAAGGTGTGCAGCCGAGCGAGCGTCGCGGTCGGCGCTCCGCCCTGCCCCGACGCCTGATAGTCCCGCACGGTGATGTCCCGGTAGCCGGCGGCGGACAGCACCTCCGGAGTACGCGATGCCCAGGCCAGGTCCATCCCCGTCTGCTCGCCGAGTCTGTGCACCCCGTGGTGGTACTCGGTGAAGATGCGCGCCGTGTACTCGTCGACCGGTGACTTGACCAGGCTCTCGGTCGAGCAGGGGCAGGACCAGTCCGCGATCACCAGCGCGCCGCCCGGCCGCAGATGTGCGGCCAGCCGCACCGCGAGGGCCTCCCTGTCGGCCAGGTGCATCAACAGCAGCCGGGCGTGGATCAGGTCGAACCCCGGCTCCGGCCAGGGGTCACTGGTGAGGTCGTGGCGGATCGCCTCGATCCGTGGATGGTCGGGCACGTGATGCGGCTTGAGGTCACTGGCCACCACCCGCCCGGTCGGCCCTCCCCGGGTGGCCAGCCAGCGGGCGACCGAGCCGTCCCCGGTGCCCACGTCCCAGCAGCGCCAGCCATGACCGACACCCACCTCCTCGGCCAGGGTGCTGAACGTCTCCCGGTTGAGGATCTGGGCGAGCAGGCTCAGCTGCTCGGGCGCCGCCGGTGCCTCGTTGTCGAAGCGTTGCTTGTGCTCCGTGTTGTACATGGGCGTCTCCTGTCGTTCGCGGGCGCCGGACTTACCGCATTACTCGACTGCCGAGCCTGTGGGCCGGAATTACGGCTGGACCGACGCCGGCAACAACTCGTTGACCAATTCGACGAATTCCTTCGGCGTGGACTCCTTGCCCGTGCCTTCGCCCGGCAGCTTGATACCGAGCTCCCGCTCGACCAGGACGACCACCTCCACCATCGCGATGGAGTCGTAGCCGAGATTGACGAACGTGGTCTCGCCGATGTCGCCGTCCAGGGCTCCCTCTTCGTCCTCGCCCGCCGCCCGCCGGACATATCCCACCAGGTCCGCCTGAGTAAAAGTCGCCATTGGTTGGCACGTCCTTTCCGCTCGTCCGGAACCCCAACATCGCCGGGCCCCTTAAACACTCGGTCGAGTCCCGGTCGATGGCGCCGGCGCATGGCCCGAGCCTCGAACAGGCCCCCATCGGACCCGGTGACGCTGGCCGGATGCGAGCCCCTGAGCCAACCTGTGGGAGACGCCGATGAACCGCGAACTCTACGTCGCCGGCGCCAGTTCATGGCTGCCCGAGCGCATGACCCTCGACGAGGCGGACCGAGCCGGTCTCGCGGACCGGGCACGAGTCTGGAACACCGGCATCGAGTCGGTCTGTGTCTCGACGGAGCAGTCGGCGCCGGAAATGGCGGTGCTGGCCGCACGCTCCGCGCTCGAACGGGCCGGCACCGAACCGGAGAACGTCCACCTCCTGCTGCATGCCTGCGCGTACCACCAGGGCCACGACGTCTGGCCGTCGGCGGCGTACATCCAGCGGTTCTCCGGCGCCGGCGCCTGCCCGGCCGTCGAGGTCCGTCAGATGTCCAACGGCGGCATGATGGCCCTGGAGCTCGCGGCAGGCTACTTGATCGCACATGACCGGTCGACCGCGTTGGTCACCACGGCCGACAGATTCTGCCTGCCCGGCTTCGACCGGTGGCGCAGCGACCCCAGTTCGCCCTTCGGCGACGGCGCCGCCGCGGTGGTGCTGTCCACCCGCACCGGATTCGCCCGGATCCGCGGCCTCGCCACGGTGTCCGACCCGGGACTGGAGCGCGGCAGCCGGAGTGACGGGTTCAGCGACGCGCCGCTGGCCGAGGGATCGCCGATCGACTTGCGGCTGAACGGCGACTTCCTGCACGACCTGGGCCTGGAAACCCTGCTCCAGCGGATCGAGGCGGGGCAGCGGGAGGCGTTCGACCGGGCTTGCGCCCAGGCGGAGGTGAAACTCAGCGACGTCGACTGGTACGTGCTGCCGAACCTGGGCCGCACCCGGATGCGGGCGCAGTTCTTCGACCCGTTCGGCATCGACCCGCAGCGAACCACCTGGTCGTGGGGCAGACAGGTCGGCCACCTAGGTGCGGGTGACCAGTTCGGCGGGCTGGCCCACCTCGTCTCCGAAGGCGTCCTGAAGCCCGGCCAGACATGCGTACTGGCCGGCGCCGGCGCCGGGTTCACCTGGACGGTCGGCGTCCTGGAGATCACCGGCACGCCATGAACGCGGGACCGCGACCCGTGCCCCGCCCGCCCGACCTGCCACCAGCGCTGCGGGCGGACACCAGCCGCGTTGACGCGGTGGCGGCCGGCGCGGGGCGCACCCGCCGCCAGCCGCGGCCCGCGCGCCTTCCAGGGCCCCGGCACTGCGGGCATCGACCGCGAGAAGGCCCGCCGCATGGGCTTCGGTTACGGCGTGCACGCCTGCCTCGGGCAGAACGTCGCCCGCGCCGAACCGAAGACCGGGCTTCGGTCCGGGCCCGGTGCGGACACCCGGCCCGGGCCGCAACCGCTCATGGTGCGGTGGTGTCGGGAGCTGGGAGGGCATCGCTCCCGATCTGAGTGAGTGCCGACGCGCCGCCGTCCACGACGTGGACGCCACCGGTCATCCAGGACGCGGCGCCGGAAGCCAGCAGCAGGGCCATCCCCGCCACGTCCTCGGGCCGGCCCCAGCGCCGCATCGGGATGGAGTCCTCCCACGCGGCCACGCTGGACGCGGGCCGGGGGCCCGTGCCGCCGATGTTGGTGACCACCGGCCCCGGCGCCAGGGCGTTGACGCGGACGCCGAAGCGGGCGAGCTCCAGCGCGGCCTGGCGGACCAGGCCGACCACGGCGGACTTGGAGGCGACGTAGGGGTAGCTGACGCGGGGCTCGGCGCGCAGGCCCGCCGTGGAGGCGGTGACGACGACGCTGCCCGACCGCTGCCGCTTCATGACCCGGGCGGAGTGCTGGAGGCAGTGGAAGAGCCCGTCCAGGTTCACCTCCATGACCCGTCGCCACTCCTCGAAGGACAGCTCGTCGATGGCGCCACCGGGCTGGAGCAGGGAGGGGGCGCCGTTGACGCCCGCGTTGAGGAACGCGATGTCGAGCCGGCCGGAAGCGGCGACGACATCGTCCACCAGGGCGCGGACCGCGTCCCGGTCCCGCACGTCGCACACGTGCGAGGCGACGGTCCCGTTGCCCGTCCCGCTCAGTTTCCCGGCCTCCGTGTGGACCGCGTCCGACACGTCCGCGAGGTGCACCGTGACTCCCTCGGCCACACAGGCGCGGGCGATGGCGTGGCCGATGCCGCTGGCCGCGCCGGTCACCAGCACCACCTGTCCGTCGATGCGCGAAGTGTCCATTCGATCAGTCTTCCTCTCGGATCAGCACCGTGCCGGCCGTCCCGTCGACCTCTGCCACGACTCCGGTGCGCAGCGTCCCGTCGGTCTCCAGGCCGGTCACCGCCGGAACGTTCAGTACGACGAGCCCGAGTGCGAGCTTGCTGTTCATTCTGGTGAACACGATGGCGCGGGGCGCGGTGCCCCGCAGTTTGGCGAGGTGGAACTGCCCGGACCAGCCGGACGATCCCTTGGCCCCCGGCAGGACCAGCACGGTGCCGGCCACGCTCTGCCCGTGCTGGGGGTGGCGGCTCTCCACGATGGTGCCGGTCCGTGGGTCGATACCGCCCCAGCCCGACACCGGCGCGGTGCACAGCAGTACCGGTCCGCTCGCCCGTCCGGCGACGACTCCGCGGCCCTTCAGCAGCAGCTCAGGCATCGGGCCACCGTCCTTCCAGAGCGGCCGTGACACAGGTCCGCACGCTGCCGAACCAGCCCTGCACGCCCGTGATGGCGGGCAGGTAGTGGGCCTGTTTCGCCGAGTCGGTGGCGAACACCTTGGTGCCGGGCGGCAGGAACTGGCCGATCGCCGGGCAGGTGTCGGACAGTACGCGGCCGCCGGCCCGCTCGATGGCCGCGACGTATCCGCTGCGTTCGGCCACGGTACGCAGCGCGCGAGGGGTGAACACCCACAGGGCCGTGGAGTCCGCGATCCGACGGCCCTCCAGCAGCCGGGCGACCTCCCGGACCTGTTCCAGCGAGGCGTGCGGGCAGCCGATCATCACGAAGTCGACGTCGCGGCCGGCCGCGGTCCGGCACAGTGAGGCCACCGTCTCGGCGCGCGCGTCCGCGTCGAAGACCGAGACGGCCGCGGGTTCCCGTCCGCCCAGCGCCTCCGCCACCGTCCGGGCCTCCGGCGTGACGCCGGGGAGGTGGTACATCTCCACGTCACCGGAGGAGGCGGCGGCGGCCCCGAACTGCTTGAGCTGCACCGGCGTCGGCACCCCGGGGGTGTCCGCGAGTCCCGGGCCGGTGAGGACCGGGACGGCCTCCTGCACCTGCTCCCCCACCCAGTAGCCGAGGATGTTCCAGTCCTCGGTGGTGACGACCGGGTGCCGCACGTCGATCAGGTGCGTGGCTCGGCGGTGTCCGTCCAGGTGGTAGCCGCAGTAGGGGGTCCGGCCGGTCAGCATGGCGGCGGCCGAGGACTCCCGGCCCTCGGTGTTGGTGCGGGCGCCGAGTACGGAGTTGATGTACACCACCGCGGAGGACTCCATCCACGCGCAGTGCTCGCCGAACCGGGGCACGTTGCCAACCTGGTACGGAGTGCACGTCGACAGCAGATCGACACCCCGGTCGGCGAGGTAGCGCTCGCTGTCGTCCATCGCGGCGGCGTCGGTGGGTGCGATGCCCTGGAGGTCCCACTGGTCGCGGTCCCGGGGCCCGATGAGCTGGCAGCTGTGCGCGCGGAACGGCGGCACGTCGACCTTCTCGTCGAGGTCGAGCGAGAACCGGGAGAACAGCGCGGCCGGGTCGGTGGTGCCCAGCACCTTGGCGTGCCGGGGGCCGAAGAGGTTGGCCCCGCACACGTTGTCGGTGTCGATGAGGCGTTCGGCGCCCATCAGGTCGCCGTAGCGCACCAGGAGTTCCAGGGCCGCCGCGACCGCCGGGCCCTGTTCACCGGCGAGCATGCGTTCGTCGGCGGGGCTCAGCATCATGAGGGCCTCACAGCGTCAGACATGCGCCCTCCCCTTCGAGTTCGGCGCGCAGTCGCGCGGGGTCGACGCCGGCGACCGGGCCCCGGTCCTTGAGTGCCAGGTGGGCGGCGGTACCGGCGGCCTGTCCCATGGCGAAGCACGGGCCGGCCACCCGGGCGGCGGACTGGCCGCCGTGGGTCATCGACGCGCAGCGCCCGGCGACCAGCAGGTTCCCGGGGCCGTCGGCGGGGACGAGCATGCGGTAGGGCAGCTGGTTGTAGCCCACCGGGTCGTCGCCGTAGGGCCAGCGGATGTCGAGGTCGCCGTCGACATGGGCCTCCACCGGCCAGCCGTTCAGGCCGATCGAGTCCTCGAAGCGGGCGCAGGAGCGGACGTCGTCCTCGGTGAGCACGTACCGGCCGAGCAGGCGGCGGGTCTCGCGGATGCCGATCTCGGGGCCGATGTCGACGATGTAGGACCGGTCGAAGCCGGGGAGGTTCTCGCGGATGAAGCCGAACACCTCCTGGGCCTGCGCGCGGCCCTGCACCTCGCCGTGGGTGAGCTGCCAGACGTCGGTGCCGTCGACCGCGCTGCCGTCCGGGTTGCGCAGCTGGGTCGCGTTGGCCCGCCACTCGATGGCGTCGCGCTGGGGGCGCACGATGGCGCCGCGGCGGGGGAAGCGGGGGCGGCCGGCGGCGACCGCCTCGTCCATCAGCCGGGGCAGCGTCTTCCACGCGGGCCCGGCCCGCTCGTCGTCCACCGCGTTGATACGGAACATGGTGGACGGGTAGAGCATGTCGCCGTACGGGTCGGCCTTCTCGTGTCCGGTGCCGGACCAGGCCATGAGGTCGCCGTCGCCGGAGCAGTCGATGAAGACCTGGCCGCGCAGGACGCCGCGGCCCGACTTGGACTCCACGACGACCGCTTCGATGCCCGTCGGGCCGGTGAGCGCGCCCACCGCGAAGGCGTGGTACAGCAGTTGGGCTCCGGCGGCCAGGACGTGTTCGTCGGCGGCGCTGCGGTAGGCCGGGATGTCGTACGCCTGGGCCTGGATGCGGTCGGCGAAGGACAGGTGCGGGGCGCGCAGTCCGCCGAGGCGGTCGATGCGCTCCAGGAGTTCGGTGGCGTGTCCCCGGACGGTCAGGACGTGTTCGCCGTGCACGTTGGAGTACATGCCGCAGAAGGTGGACAGTCCGCCGCCGGTACCGGCACCGCCGAGGTAGCCGCTCTTCTCCACCAGCAGGGTGCTGCGGCCGGCGCGGGCGGCGGCGGTGGCCGCGGCCAGCCCGGAGGGGCCGCCGCCGAGGACGACCACTTCCCATTCGCCGAACACCGGTGTCTGGCGGGTGGGTTCGCTGACGTAGCTGTTCACGGAGTGGCCTTTCGGTCGGCGCCGGTGGTGGTCCAGTGTTCGGTCAGCAGGGCGTGGAACCGGTCCGGGACCTCCTGGGTCAGCAGGTGTCCGGCGCCGGTCAGGGTGGTGTGCCGGGCGCCGGGCACGGAGGCCGCGATCAGCTCCGCGTGGTGGGCGGGGACGACGGCGTCCGCGGTTCCGTTCACCGCGAGTACGGGGCACCGCAGGCCGGCCAGCCGGTCGCGCAGGTCGGTTCCCGCGATGGCCTCGCAGCACGCCGCGTAGCCCTCGGAGTCGAGGTGTGCGACGCCGGCGACGGTGTCGGTCACCAGGGGCGGCGGCGCGTCCGCGACCTCGGGGGCGTACCAGCGGCCCAGCAGGCCCGGGGTCACCGCCCGCATGCCCTGCTCGCGGACCGTGGCGGCCCGGTCGCGCCAGAAGCCGGGGGCGTCGGCGAAGACGGGCGCGTTGACGGTGACGAGGCTGCGCACCCGGTCGGGGTGGGCGGCGGCCAGGGCGAGTCCGACGGTGCCGCCGAGGCTCACGCCCACCACGTCGGCGGAGGCGATGTCCAGCGAGTCGAGCAGCGCCACGGCGTCGTCGACTAGGTCGGTGAGCCGGCAGGGGCCGGGGGGTGTCGGGGAGCCGCCGTGCCCGCGGTGGTCGTAGGCGACGACCCGGCGCCGCCCGCGCAGCCGCTCGCGCTGGGGTGCCCACATCTCGGCGGTGGTGCCGAGCGAGGCCGACAGGAGTACGGGGCTGCCGGCGCCCTCGTCGGTGAAGGCGGTCATGCGGCGGCCCCGGAGGTGCGGCGGCCGGCCTTGGCGTCCTGGATGCCGCGGTGCACGCGGGTGCGCAGGTCGGCGAAGGCGCTCGTCGAGCGGCTGGTGACCTGGTCGCGGTCGACCGGCAGCCCCACGGGCACGTCGTCCAGGACGCGGGTGGGCGAGGCGGACAGCACCAGGACGCGCTCGCCGAGGTAGACCGCCTCGTCGATGTCGTGGGTGACGAACAGGGTGGTGATGCCGAGGGTGCGCCACAGCGACCGGACCAGGTCTTCGAGGTCGGCGCGGGTCTGCGCGTCGACGGCGGCGAAGGGTTCGTCCATGAGCAGCACCTGCGGCTCGTAGGCGATGGCCCGGGCGATGGCGACGCGCTGCTGCATACCGCCCGAGAGCTGCCAGGGGTAGGAGTGGCCGGAGTCGGCGAGTCCTACGGCGGTGAGGGCGTCGGTGACCAGGCGGTCGCGGTCGGCGCGGGCCAGGCCCTTCTGCCGCAGCGGCAGGTCGATGTTCTGCGCCACGGTCTTCCAGGGGAACAGGCTGCGGCCGTACTCCTGGAACACCACGGCCATCCCGGGTGGCGGCCCGGTCACGGGGGTGCCGTCGAGCAGCACCTCGCTGGCCGTGGGGGTGAGCAGTCCGGCCAGGCACTTCAGCAGTGTCGTCTTGCCCGCGCCGGAAGGGCCGACGATGCAGGCGAACTCGCCTTGTGCCACGGAGAAGGTGATGTCGCCTATCGCCTCCACCCGGCGGCCGGCGGACTCGTAGACCTTGTTCAGGCCCTTGACGGTGACCATGTCTGCCATCAGCCGTTCCTCTTCTGCGACTCGCGCAGGCCCAGGTACCAGCCCAGGGCCCGCTTCTCGACAAGGGTGAACAGCGCGGAGAGCACGAAGCCGATGATGCCGAGCAGGATGATGCCGCTCCACATCTGCGGGATCGCGAAGGTGCGCTGGAACTGCACGATGCTGAAACCGAGGCCGTTGGTGGCGGCGAACATCTCGCCGATGACCATCAGGATCAGTCCGATCGACAGGGACTGCCGCAGCCCGGCCGCGATCTGCGGCGCGGCGGCGGGGAGCACCATGTGGCGCAGCCGGGCGCCGCGGGTGATGCCGTAGGTGCGGCAGGTGTCGACCATGACGTCGTCGGCGGCGCGTACCCCCTCGACGGTGTTCAGCAGCACCGGCCATACGCAGCCGGAGACGATGACCAGGATCTTCGCCCCGTCGCCGATGCCCGCGACGAGCGCGATGACCGGCACCAGCACGGTCGGGGGCAGGGCCCGCAGGAACTCCAGGACCGGTTCGGCGCCGCGGCGCAGTACGTCGGTCAGGCCGAGGGCGACGCCCAGGGCCACGCCGAGCACGGCGGAGAGCGCGAACCCGGCGAGCAGCCGGAGCATGCTGGGCACCACGTCGTCGGCGAACCGGCTGGAGAACCAGAGCCGGCCGAACCAGTCGAGGATGTCCGGCAGCGGCGGGAAGTAGTAGCTGGTGCTGTTGGCGGTGGAGACCCACCACAGGGCCACCAGGACCACCGGCAGACCGAGCGCGAACAGGGTACGGCGCGCGATGTTCATCGGGCACCCGCCGATCGCCGCACCGAGGGGTGCCAGCCGAGCACCGCCCGCTCCGCGTAGCGGAACCCGATGTTGACCAGGACGCCGAGCACACCGGTGACCAGGACCAGGGCGAACATCTCGGTCGTCGCGCCGCTGGACTGCGCCACCGAGATGAGCTGGCCGACACCGGGGGTGCCGATCACCAGCTCGCCGGTGATGGCCAGTACCAGGGCGACCGAGGCGGCCAGCCGGACGCCGGTGAACACGAAGGGCAGGGTGGTCGGCCAGATGACGTGCCGCACCCGGCCCCAGACGCTGAAGCGGTAGGAGCGGGCGGTGTCGTTCGCCACCGGGTCGATGTCCTGGACGCCGTAGAGCACCTGCACGAGCACCTGCCAGAAACCGGCGTAGACGATGAGCACCACGCCGGACTCGAAGCCGGTGCCGAAGAGCAGGATCACGGCCGGGATGAGGGCCACGGAGGGGATGGGGCGCAGGAACTCCACCGTGGACGCGGTGATCGCGCGCAGTACCGGCACCAGGGCGATGACCACGCCGGCCACCACGCCGGCGACGACGGCGATCGCCAGGCCGACGGCCCAGGTCCGGACGGTGCGGCCGAGCGCCTCCCACAGCGCCGGGTCGCCCGTCTGCCGGCCGAGTTCGGCGAGGACCGAGCTGAGCGGGGGCAGCGCGCCGTCCGCGATCAGTCCGGTGCGCGGGACGGCCTCGGCGACGAGTGCGGCGATGACGATGCCGACCAGCGGTGCGACACGCGGCCGCGGGGTGCGGCGGCGTGGCGGCGAGGTGGCCGGGGCCTGGCTCGGCCGGGTCGCTTCGAGCACTTTCATCGGACACCTCCGGTGGTCTGCCCGCAGGTGGCCGGGCAGCCCTCGCGGGCGAGTACGGCGCCGCAGGCGGGGCTGGTGACGGTGCGGTCGTAGGCGGCCAGCCAGCCGGGGGTGCGGACGGTCTCCGCGGTGGCGGGCTCGCGGGCGGCCAGGACGTCCGGGTCGACCTCCAGGTCGACCGTGCGGGTGACGAGGTCGATGCTGATCACATCGCCGTCGTGGACCCGGCCGAGCGGGCCCCCGGTGGCGGCCTCGGGTGAGACCTCGCCCACCACGATGCCCTTGTTGACCAGTCCGGAGAGCTGGCCGTCGGTGACGACCGCGACCTTCTCGCCGAGCTGGGCGCCGTCGAGGGCGAACACGAACGCCGAGGCCATGGCCATGCCGGGGCCGCCGTGCAGGCCCATGCCGCGCAGTACGACGACGTCGCCGGCCTGCACCTCACCGGCGGCGAGGCCCGCGATGGCCGTCTCCCGGGAGGGGTAGCAGCGGGCCGGGCCGCGGAAGCTGGTGGGCCGTTCCTCGTCGGCCGGCAGCTTGACGATGGATCCCTCGGCGGCCAGGGAGCCGCGCAGGATCACGATCGAGGGCCGGCGGGTGAACGGCTCGGAGAGCGGGCGGATGAACTCCGGGTCGGGGGCCGGCGTCCCGGCGACGAGTTCGCCGAGCGGGCGGCCGGTGACCCCGACGGTGTCCAGGTCCAGCAGCGGTGCCAGGGCGGCGAGGACGCCACGGGTGCCGCCGGCGTCGTCGAGCTGCTCGATGAGGTGCGGGCCGTTGGGCCGCACCGCGGTGATGACGGGGACCCGGTCGGCCAGTTCCTCGTAGGTGCGCCACACGTCGATGTCCAGTCCGGCTTCGACGGCGACGGCCTGGAGGTGCTTGACGGAGTTGATCGAGCCGCCCACGGCGAGCATCACGGTGACCGCGTTGCGGATCGCGGCCGGGGTGAGCACCGACCGGGCGGTGCGCTGCTCGCGGACCATCTCCACGATGCGCTGTCCGGCCGCCCGTACGGCGTCCCACATGACGGTGCCGTTGGCACGGGTGGGGGTGGTGCCGGGCAGCGTCATGCCGAGCACCTCGGCGGCCATGTGCATGGTGTTGGCGGTGCCCATGCCCGCGCACACTCCGGGGCCGCGGATGGCGGTCTCGGACATGGCGAGCAGGTCGTCGGCGGAGGTCCGGCCCAGCGCGGTGTTGCTGGCGTGCAGGAAGACGTCCTCGATGTCGGCGCCGCCCTCCTCGTGCAGCGCGCTGCGCTGGTAGCCGCAGGCGACGAGCAGGGTGGGCAGGTCGAGTCGGCCGCCCGCCATCATGTGGGCGGGGGCGGTCTTGTCGCAGGAGCTGAGGCACACCATGCCGTCGAGCAGGGCCCCCTCCACGACCACTTCGATGTCGTTGACGATGAGGTCGCGGGTGGGAAGTATGTACCGGCCGCCGACGCCGGCGCTGGTGACGAAGTCGGACGGGGCGGCGGTGCGGATCTCGAAGGACAGGCCGCCCGCCCGGCGGATGGCCTCCTTGAGCACCGGCACGATGTCGTCGAGGTGGGCGAAGCAGGCGGCCAGGTCGGACGAGGAGTTGACGATGGCGATCTTGGGCCGGGCCATCTCCTCGTCGGTGATGCCCAGCGAGCGCCATTGGGCCCGCCGGACGGCCCAGCGGGAACTGCCGACCGGGAGGTCGCTGCGCAGCCCGGTCGTCGGCTCACTCATGTCGGTCATGTCAGCCTGCCGCTCCCGACCACACCAGGTCGCTGTAGGAGATGTCGTTGTCGATGAGGCCCTGGGCGCGGGCGGCCTTGGCGAACGCCTCGACCGACGCCTTGGAGATCTTCGGTGAGAATGTGGGGAGCGTGACCTTCTGGGCCACGCCCGCCTCGATCGTCATGAACGAGGCCAGCTGGGCGCGGGTCTCCCGGGGATGGGCCTGCGCGTAGGCGAGGGACTCGTCGATGGCGGCCTTCAGCGCGGGGAACAGCTTGGGGTTCTTCTTCAGCTGATCCTCCGAGGCGCAGTAGACCGACGTGGTCAGACCGGTCTTCGCCATCTCCAGGTAGGGCGAGGCGATGACTCGGGTGTCCCCTTCCGCGGCGATGGTGTCGAACGGCTCGGCGGTGATCATCGCGTCGATGTCGCCCTTCTTAAGCGAGGTGATCGCGTCCGGGAAGGGCAGCTCGACGAAGTTCACCCGGTCCGGGTCGCCGCCGTCGGCGGTCACGGCCACCTCGCCCAGCATCTGCAGCAGGTTGTCGAGCGTGTTGACGCTGACCTTCTTGCCTTCCAGGTCGGCCGCCGACTTGATGCGGCTGTTCTTCAGGACCCGGATCATCGTGACGTCCTTGCCCGCGACGCCCGTGGAGTCGGACCCGGCGGCGATCACCCGCAACGGCAGTCCCTTGTCCCGGGCGGCCAGCACCGAGACGATGTTGCTGAACGCGAACTGGTACTCACCGCTGACCACCGGCGGCACCAGGGCCGCACCGCCCTGGGCGGTCTTGATGTCCAGCTTGATGCCGCGGCTGGAGAAGAAGCCCTGCTGCTGCCCCAGGTAGAGCGCGGCGACATCGATGACCGGTATGAATCCGGCGTTCACCGTCACCGGTGTCCCGGCCGAGGGGTTCAGACCGCTCGCGGAATCGCCGCCGCTGCCACAGGCGGTGAGCGACAGGGCCAGTCCGGCAGCGGCGGTCAGCGCCGTCCTTCTGCGCATGATCGGGAACTCCATCGTTCCTCCACGGAAATGGGGCCCTGAAGACCGGGCCCGGGGTGGGATGAGAGCGACCATACATTTCCGGACACCCGTGCGCTAGACGCACGCACACTCGTTCGCTGTGCGTACACTGCTGCTCGCACCGGTTCGGTGGATGTGGGACAGTGGGCGGCGCGATCGCGCCCAGACAGGAGATGCAGCATGGAACCGCTCGAAGTCGAGCCCGCGGACACGGACTTCATCCAGTCGCTGGCCCGCGGGCTGGAAGTGATCAAGGCCTTCGACGCGGATCATCCGTCCCGGTCGCTCAGCGACGTGGCCCGGGCGACCGGGCTCTCGCGGGCAGCGGCCCGGCGCTCGCTGCTGACCTTGCTGAAACTCGGCTATGTGCGCAGCGAGGGAACACTGTTCGGTCTCACTCCGAAGACCCTGGAACTGGGGCACGCCTATCTGCGGGCGCTCTCCACCCCGCAGATCGCCGAACCCCATCTCAGGGACCTGATGCACGACGTGCACGAGACCACGGCCCTGTCCGTGCTCGACGGTGACCATGTGGTGCATGTCGCACGGGTACGGGCCGGCGGGGTCATCACCGTGTCGATCAACGTGGGGTCGCGGTTCCCGGCCTACGCCACGGCCATGGGACGCGTCCTGCTCGCGGGTCTGGACGAGGACGACTTCCGCGGCTACCTGGGCCGGGCCGACCTCCAGCCGCTGACCGACCGCACGGTCCGGGACACCGAGGCGCTGCGTACGGTGATCGAGCAGGTCCGCGAGAACGGCTTCTGCGTCGCGGACCAGGAGCTGAACCAGGGCCTGCGGGCCGTGGCGGTACCGGTGCGCGACCGATCCGGATCCACCATCGCCGCGGCCAACATCGCCGTCAGCGCGGGTATGCGCGGCCTCGACGAGCTGCGGGCCATGGTGCCCCGGCTCCAGGCGTGCGCGGCCGCGATCGAGACGGACCTGCACCTGGTCGCCGGGCCCTGACGCGCCGGGCCGGCTAGCCTCGGGGGGACTCTCGCCGCCCCGTTCATCGGCCACGCCACACGTCCCAGCGCCGGACGTCACGGCGTTGCGGCGAGGTTCGGGGGCGAGCCCGGGTCAGCGCGAGGGCCGGAGACGTTGCGTCGTCCGTGCCACCGCGTACCGCACCCGCCCCTGGGGGGACGACGGGTCGTAGCCGAGGCGGTCGGTGGCCCGGGCGAGTCGGGACTGGACGGTCGAGTGGTGCAGGTACAGGAGACGGGCCGCCTCCCGCACCGTCGTGGTGCTGCCGATGGCGTCCAGGATTCTCAGTTCCTCGGGTCGCCGCGCCAGGGCGTCGAGTGTGACGACGTCCGGATGCGCGGCTCGTTCGTCCTCGGCGACCCGCGCCAGGAGGACCAGCGCGCCGAGATCGTCGGCCAGGACGGCAGGTCGGTTCTCGTCGCTGAGCCGCAGGGCCGTCACCGCGGTCGCCCAGGAGTCCGGCAGCCGCGAAGGAGATACCGCGGCACCGACACCGACCGGCCCGTCGGCTCCTTCCGGCCGCCACGAGGCGGCCACGACCTCCGCGCGGGCGAGCCCGTACCGGGTGGCGAGGACCGCGGACGACCCGGCGTGCACGGTGTCCGGCCCGACGTGACGGGCGACGGCCCGGTAGGAGCCGGCCGCGTCCAGCCGGAGCCTGGCCGCGGCTTCGGAACGCTGCTCGGCCGGTGTGCCCGGCGCGAGGAGGATCTCGACCGCGCGTCGCGGTTCCCGGGTCCGCGGCGACCGGGAGTCGGCGATGACCAGGGCCATCGCCAGGCGCTCCAGGACCATGTCGTCGTTGGCGTGCGGCTCACCGTCCCGTTCGAGGATCACGCGCCACCCGTCGCCGTCCGCACCCGGGTGCTGCGGGTCCGCTTCGGCGGCCGGGAGGCGTTCCCCCGACGCGGACAGCCGCAGGGGCGGCCGGCCCGCCCGCTCCAGGGCCAGCGGGCACCCTGTCAGCAGCGCCGCGCCACGGAGCAGCGCCTCGGTGCTCGCCTGCGAGGTGATGAGGGCGTCGAAGTAGGTGACGACGCTCAATGTGTCGCTGAGGTGCGGGTCCAGGGCGGTGATCCGCCCGATCAGGTCGTGCATGAGTGCCGCCTCGCCGTTCTCGCCGCCGCCTCCCGGCGGACGGGCGGCAAGAACACTAACGCCCGGATGTCATGTTTCCAGCAGCCTGGCGATCCAGCCGGCACGGGAGGCCGCCGCCTGGCGGGCCATACGTCCCAGTGGAGCGAGTCCCTCCCAGCCGTGGGTGCCCCCGGGCCACACGTGCAGTTCGGCGACTCCGCCGTCCGCCCAGATCCGGGAAGCATAGGCGACGACTTCGTCGCGGAAGACCTCGGCCGAGCCCACATCGAGGAAGGCCGGGGGAAGACCGGACAGGTCGCGGGCGCGGGCGGGCGCCGCGTAGGGCGAGACATCGGATGTCCCCCGGCGCGCTCCGAGCAGGGCGGTCCATCCCGTACGGTTGCTCTCCCGGTCCCACACCCCGATCCCCTCGAACTGCGCTGTGGAGACGGTCCGGTCGCGGTCGTCGAGCATCGGACAGCAGAGCATCTGCCCGAGGAGTCGCGGGCCCCCGCGGTCGCGGGCCAGCAGTGCCGTGCCCGCGGCGAGCCCGCCGCCCGCGCTGGTACCCGCGACGAGCAGCCGGTCGGGGTCGATCCCGTACTCCTCGGCGTGTCCGGCGAGCCAGACCAGAGCGGCGTAGCAGTCCTCCACCGGATACGGGTCCGGATGCTCGGGCGCGAGCCGGTAGTCGACGGTCACCACGACCGCGTCGTGCTCCACGGCCCAGGGCAGGACGACGGACACCCCGGTGAACCGGTTCCGCGCGATCATGCCTCCGCCGTGCAGGTGCAGTACGCCGGGCCCCGCCCCGGTGCGCCCTCGTCGGCTGAACACCGACGCGGTCAGCTCCGCCCCCTCGTAGCCCGGGATCATGATGTCGACGCGGTCGAGGTCGAACCGGCCGAGGTCTTCGTTCGAGGTCTCGCCACGGGCCCGCATCTCCTTGAGCGTGCCCAGCGTGACCGGCTGCAACGCTCCGTTCGCGGACACCATCGCGAGCGCTGCGGCGACCTCGGGATCGTAAGGGGGGCGCTTGGGTGTCGACGTCACGTGACCTCCGCCAGAGATGTGTCGTGTCCATTCCTGCACGGCCATCCTCGTACCGCGCGGGCGTCCCCGGACACCGCCAGGACACCGCACTGGCCACTGCCCCACCCGCCAACCGGCGGATACACCGAGGAGGCCCGCGAGCAAACGGGAACGGAGCGGCCGACGCGGCTCTTCTCGACGACGGCGGCGTCGGCGAAGCCGCCGGTGGATATGCCGCCGCAGCGGAAAGGTACCGGCATGCCAGACTCGCTCGCATACGGCCACCCTGACGGGCCCCGGTAGCGGGGTCACATCACGGCGTCGGTCTCCAGCGGGCCCGCGGTGATGCGTAGTGTCCGAATACGCACCGGTTCTTCCCTGTCGAGGTAGAAGATGTGCATGAACGGGGCTCGCACCACCTGGTCCGGATCGCTCTTCCTGGCCATCGTCGCCTCGCCGCGCAGCAGGCGGACGCCGTCATCCGCGGCCCAGAACTCCAGGACCTCGTGGGTGATGATCAACGGTGCGTCGATCTTGACGAAGAACGCCTTGATGGCCTCGACGCCCTGGATGTGCGCGGTACCGAAGAACATGTCGGTGTCCTCGGTCAGCGGTGCGAAGCCTTCGCCGAACTCCAGGGTGTCGATGGCGTCCATGAACTTCAGGACCCAGTCGGGTACGGCCGTCGCTCGTGTCGTGTGCTCCATGGTGGCTCCCGATCAGACCGTGACGGGCAGGGCGGCGAGGAACGTGTCGATCTCGGCGTTGACGGCCTGATCCGGGACAACGCCGTACCGGCGCTTTCCCTACCATCCAGGCATGGCGAGCGGCGCCGGACGGCGGCCCAGTTGTACCAGGCCATGCTCGGTGACGCCCGGATGAGGCTGCTGACCGATGCGCCGTACAAGCTGACCGAGGACGAGGTGCGCGCGTCCGCGGGTGCGAACGGTGGCTCAGGCGAAGACGATGGTGTGGTTGCCGTCGCGGATGACGCGGTCCTCGGCGTGCCACAGCACCGCGCGTGAGAGGACCGCGCGTTCCACGTCGGCGCCGCGACGCGTGAGGTCGGCGGCCGTCTCGGCATGGGTGACCCGGACGACGTCCTGCTCGATGATCGGGCCCTCGTCCAGGTCCTGGGTGACGTAGTGCGCGGTGGCTCCCACCAGCTTCACCCCTCGTTCCTTGGCCTTGGCGTACGGACCGGCGCCGATGAAGGCGGGCAGGAAGGAGTGGTGGATGTTGATGATCGGTACGCCGACCTTGTCGATGAAGTCGCCGGAGAGGATCTGCATGTAGCGGGCGAGGACGACGAAGTCGACGTTGTCCTTGAGCAGCCGCAGGTGCTCGGCCTCCGCGGCCGACTTGTCCGCGCCCCGGCAGGGCACGTGGAAGAACGGGATGCCGAAGCCGCTCACCTCCTCGGCCACATCGGGGTGGTTGGAGATCACCATGGCGACGCCGACGGGCAGTTGGCCCCGGCGGTGCCGCCACAGCAGGTCGAGCAGACAGTGGTCGGACTTCGAGGCGAAGATCGCCACCCGTTTGGGCACCGACAGGTCGCGCAGGGTGTACGTGAGTCCGTACTTCTTCACCAGTTCCTCGTCGAAGTCGGCGCGCAGCGCGGGCAGGGCGGCCCGGAGGCCGGCCAGGCCGAAGACGGTGCGCTGAAAGAAGGACCCGCCCTGGGGGTCGTCCGAGTACTGGTCGAGGGAGACGATGTTGGCGCCGTGCCGGCTGAGGACAGCGGTCACCGCGGCGACGATGCCGGTGGCGTCGGCGCCCTGGACGATCAGCACGGCCTGGTGGTCCGCGCCCCGGTTCTTGTTCGACGTGCCTGCCGGGGCGGCCTGCGTGACGGTCATGCGAGCGCTTCCTTCCTGAACCGGGCGATCCATTCGGCTGTGGCCCTGAGCCCGCCGAACGTATAGAAGTGGATCTTCACCTCGCCGTGGCGGGCCGGGTCGTACCCCTCCGCCAGCGCGCGCAGGAACGTGTCGGGCCCAGCGGTGCCCATGAGGTTGGTGATCGACAGGCCGTACTTCTTGGCTATGGAGGCGCTGGTGCCCACGCCGAACCGCGCCGCGTACGACATCAGGCGCCGCACACCCGCCGGCCCCGGAACGCCGATGCGGACCGGGAGGGCGATGCCGTGGCCGCGGACCTGCTCGATCCAGGCGAGCACGGGATCGACGTCGAAGCCGAACTGGGTGATGACACTGCCGCCCAGGCCCTGGGCGGCAAGGGCGGCGCTCTTGTCCCGCAGCGCCGACCACAGCACGTCCGCGGCGATGGCCGGATGCCCCTCGGGGTACCCGCTGATGCCGACGTGCCGGACGCCGTACTCCTGGAGCAGGCCCGATTCGATCAGGGAGAGCGAGTCCTCGTACGGGCCTTCGGGGCGGGCCGGGTCACCGCCGACGGCGAAGACGTCACGGCCCGTCCCGTCGGCCTTCAGGCCGGTGAGGAACTGCTCGAAGTCGGCGCGGGAGCCGAGGCGCCGGGCGGAGATGTGCGGTACCGGGACGAAGCCGAGGCGCCGCACCGCCCGGGCGGCGTCCAGTCTCATCCGCGGGTCCTCGTTGCCGAGGAAGGCGACGTTGACACGGGTGCCCCGGGGGATGGCGGCGGCGGCCTCTTCCAGCTTGGGCACGTCCTTGCCGGTCATCTCCAGGGAGAAGTCCTCCAGCAGCGACGTACTGACCGCCGCCGGGGGTGTGCTGAGGGGGTTCATCGTGCTCCTTGTCGAAACGGAGGTGTCGGGACGGAGGGGTCGGGACGGAGGTGTCGGGACGGAGGTGTCGGGACGCAGAGCCGTACGGTCTCCGCCCGGCGGCCGGAACCACGGCGCACCGTGCGGGTCCGGTGCGCGTCAGGCGTCGCGGCGGTACTCGGTGCGGGCGTGCCGGTCGAACGGGCTGGGCTGCACGGTGGCGCGGATGCGCGGGAGGCCGAGGTCGGCCTCGGGGTCGGTACCGCTGCCGGGGTGCTCGCCCCAGACCACGCTCACCTCGGTGCCCGGCGCGGCGTGCGCGGCGTCGATCAGGGTCAGGGACAGGACCGTGCCGACCGGGTCGATCGACGCGGTCTGCATGGTGACGCCGGCCAGGCCCGCGGCGGTCTCGACGCGGTGCCTGGCGTAGCTGAGGACGAACCCGGCGTCCGCTCCCTGGCCGAGCACCCGGCGCACGTCGTCCGGATCGAAGACCAGGGTGACCTTCTCGCGCAGGCCGGCCTCCTCCTTGGCCTTCAGCAGGGCGTCCCGCCCGATGAAGTCGTGACCGAAGTGGATCATCTTCCCGTAGCCCAGCTCGTACGGAGAGACGTAGTAGTCCTCGATGCTCTCCGAGAAGTAACTGCCGCTCAGGGGACGCTTGCCCTCGATGCCGAAGAGCGGGAGCCAGGCGCGGTACCCGGCCAGTTCGGGGTCGGTGTAGATGCCGGGGACCGGAGACGGGACCCAGCCGCTCTCCACGCTCGGGGTCGCGTACGCCAGCGCGCCGACCTGGATGATCCCGAGCGGCTCACCGGCCTCGAGGAACGCCTCATGGACGTACCCGGCGTGCTCCCAGGGCCCGATGAACTCGTATCCGGACTGGCCGGCCATGCCGTGCCGCAGTGCCTTGAAGGCGCGGCCGTCCAGGGTGACCGGCGTGGAGTGGAAGAACTTCGTCTCCGGGACCGGGCGGCCGAAGACGCGTGCGATCAGGTCCAGCGCCAGCGGGCCCTGGATCTGGTAGCGGAACAGCTTCGGGTCGCCGCCGCCGGGGCGGAACGCCGAGGACGGGTCGGTGGTGAAGGAGACGTCGTAGCCGCCTTTCTCCGCGTGGTATTGCACCCAGTGCTGGGAGGCGGGGACACCGCTGAGGACATACGCGTTCGCCGCCTCCCGGGACAGGATGCCGTCGGTGACGATGTGTCCGTGCCGGGTGACCGGGACATATTGCTTGGCCTGGCCGACGGCGAACTTCTCGAAGTTGTTCGCACCGTGGTCCGCGAGGACGCGGGTGGCGTCGGGGCCCTCGATCCACATGTCGAACATGTGGTGCGACAGGTTCAGCAGCGCGACGCCCTCGTGCCAGGCGCGCTGTTCCCGGCGCCAGCCGCTGTACTCGCGCTCGACCACCTCGGGCGTCCACGGCTCCGCGTCCGGCTGCCACAGCAGGTTGACGGGCGAGCCCGCCCTGTCGATGCCGTCCTGGAGGCTGGGGGTTGTCATACGGCTCCTTCCGACCACATCCGCTCCGGGGTACTGAATCGATCTAGTACGGCGACTCGCCATGCTGGCTCCGCCCCGGACGGACAGCGAAGTGAAAACAATGGAACAGGAACTGAGCTAAAACGATCTAGCGCAAGCTAGCAGAGAGACTTTCCGCAAGGCCAGACGGATGCCCAGCCCTTTTCACCGACCCCTCGACCCGCCGGTCCAGGCCGCGGCCATGCACACCGCGTGGAGACTGGAGCGGACATCGTGGACGCGCACGCGGCTCTCACCCGGCTGTGTCCCCGGCCCGCTGGCCCGCTCCGAGCGGACCGGGGACATGCGCGGCCGGGCGTCGTCCCCGTCCCCACAGGAAGGTCCGGCATCGTCCCGCGCCACGCCCTCCGCCGGGGGCGGGATGGCGACAGCGCCAAGGCCGTCCGCCACGACGGCGTCCAGTACCCGCGCGCCGGTGGAGTCCGGCAGGCCGGCCGCCGCGAGACGGTCCGGCAGCGTGGCGACCGCCCTGCTGGTCAGCAGCGCCCCCAGGATGGCGGGGCATAGGGCGCCGCCCACCTGCCGGAAGGCGTTGTTGCCCGCCGCCATGCCCGCCTGGTGGTGCGGTACGGACGAGACGGCGGTGGCGGTGATGCAGGGAAAGGCCAGGCCGACGCCGAGACCGAGCAGCGCCGGCCGCCAGGCCAGGGACGCGAAGGAGGTGTCGACGCCGAGGACGGTGACCATCAGCAGCCGCAGGCCGGCGTCCAGGGTGCTGAGCTGCTGCACCATGCCCAGGTAGAGGCTGAGGACGAAGAAGAACCCGATCAGGCCGAGGAAGCTGTCATGACGACCAGTGCCGAGCCGGTCAAGGCCACGCCGGAGGAGAACGCGGCCACCAGCGCGACGATCACCCGGACGTCGCCGAACGAGGTCGCCCCGCCCTTCTTGCGCCCGTGCACGTCGCCGAAGACCCCGGCGGTCGGGATCAGCGCGGCCACCGGCAGGACGAACGCGTCGGACACCCACGAGAGGTCGGACGTCGAAGCGCCCAGCGTCTCCTGGATCACCGGCAGGCTCACCGAGACCGTCGTCACCGGGAAGCAGCCGACGAACACCCCCGGACACGCCATGACCAGGGTCGCCGTACGCCGGTCCCGACGCTCTTCCACCACTGCGGTACTCACGGCGAGCCAGACGCAAGTGCGGCGGTCGGCGTTCCGTGGCCGGACGGCTTCCCTAGAATGGCCGCAGGATGGCCGAGCACCGTCCCGCAGGGAGTGCGGTGCTCCGAACCACATCGGAGCAGGGGTGATGGGCAGTTCCGGAAGGGTCACGCTGAACGACGTGGCCGCCGCAAGCGGTGTCTCCCGCGCCACCGTCAGCTTCGTCCTCAACGACGACCCCCACCAGACCATCTCCGCCGCCACCCGCGACCGGGTCAGACAGGCCGCGCGCCCTCGGCTACGTACCGCACGGCGTCGCCCGCGCACTGCGCGAGGGCACCTCCCGCGTCGTCGTGCTGAACATCGACGCGGGCATGGAGGGCAAGTACTCCCGCAGTTACGTGCGCGGACTCGACGCGGAACTCGCCGCCCACGAGCACGTCCTGCTGGTCCGGCACGGCCACCACACCCCGCAGTCCACCCAGCAGGTCCTGGCCGCCATCGCCCCCCGCGCCGTCATCCGCTTCGGCGAGACCTACCTCACCGGCCGCGAACTCGACGACCTCGGCGGCGGGTGGCGCGACGGTCTTGCCGCCCACTCCGCGCTGCAGGTCCGCCATCTGGTGGAGCACGGCCACCGCCACCTCGCCGTGGCCCTGCCCGACACCGAGTCGCCGCTCGCCGCGGCCCGCCTCAAGTTCACCGGACACGCCGCGGCGAACCTGGGCATCGCCGTGCCGGACTCCTTCGTCACCCCGCAGGCCCGGGACGCCTGTGCCGAAGCGGTCGCGGCGTTCCTCACCGGCGCTCCCGAGGTGACCGCGATCGCCGGGTTCAACGACGATGTCGCGCTGCGCGTCCTCACCGCCCTGCGCGATCTCGGCCGCGGCGTCCCGGACGAGGTCGCTGTCATCGGCTTCGACGACAACGGGTACGGAGAGTACGTCACGCCGGCGCTGACCACCGTCAACGTGGACGCCGAGGCCCACGGGCGGCTGAGCGCCCGCCTCGCCCTGGGCCTCGACACCAGTGGCCTCCGCCCGCCGCCCGCACGGGTCGTGGTCCGCCAATCGGTCTGACGGACGCCCGTGCCGACGACGGCCGGCCGCCGACGCGGGCCACGGGCAGTACCGGGGCGCCTTCTCCAGGTTCTCCTTGGTGACGGGCGCCGGCGATCACTTGACAGGGATGCAGATGCGCCACCTAGTGGGCCGGCGCCGGCTGGCCGCGCCGCAATGGGTCACCGACTCGGCCTGCTTCGCCACATCAGCGCGGGAGGACGTCTACGGGGTTCATCGCCTGTTTCCGCGTGGCTTCAACGGCACGTTGGGCAGCACCGGGGCGGGCAGCGAGTCCCCGTCATACCCCTTTACCTCACCGAATCGTCGGCCCGCCATCCAGTCCTCACGCGCCTGTGCGATTGCCTCAGTCGACCGTGCGATGAAGTTCCACCACATGATGATCTCCTCCTCGAACGGCGTCCCCCCGAGCAGCACCGCGCGGGACGGTTCGGTGGCGGCGTTGTGGAGGGTCAGGGTGTCGGTGCCGGCGGGGACGTAGCCCAGTTCCGCGGCGTGTACGGGGCTGTCGTTCAGGTGGATCTCGCCCTGGTCGACGAGGAGTCCGTGCTCGAAGGCGGGGTCGACGGGCAGGGTGACCGTGGTCCGCGGGGCGAGGGTGAGTTCGGCGCCGAGGAGGGGGGTGAAGGTCCGCACCGGGGAGACGGAACCGGCCAGCGAGCCGAGGAAGACCCTGAGCTCCGCGCCGGCCACCTGGACGGGTCCGGGCACGTAGTGCTGGAAGTCGCGGTCGGTGTCACGGTGTTCGGAGGGCAGCGCCACCCACAGCTGGACGCCGTGCAGGACGGTGGTGGTCGGCGTGGACACCTCCGAGTGGCAGATGCCGTGGCCGCCGGTCATCAGGTTGAGCTCGCCGGGGCGGACGTAGGCGTGGGTGCCGAGGCTGTCGCGGTGCTCGATCTCGCCGCTGAACAGCCAGCTCACCGTCTGGAGACCGATGTGCGGGTGGGGCGCCACGTCCATGCCGCCGGTGCGGGTGACGTCGTCGGGGCCGTAGTGGTCGGCGAAGCACCAGGCGCCGATCAGGGTCCGGGCCCGCTGCGGCAGGGTGCGGCGGACCCGCATGGCCCGCGGACCGCCCAGTGGAACGTCACGCGGGGTGAGGACCTCGACCTGACCCGCGTCCGGCTGCGGGCCCTCGTTCCGCGTGGGTCCGCAGCGCTTCTGTGCGGGCTCCGTCTCGACATTGCTCATCGGGGACCACCTCCGCCCCTCATGCTACTTTCACATTCAATCACCTGCCTGCTCGCCCCGGCGGCGGCGCGTCCCGTCCCAAGGAGTCCCGAGTTGAGCAGCCGCGTCTTCATCGACAAGCAGAGCCCCGAGGCGTACCGGGCGCTGGTGCGGACGTCGGAGGCGGTCCGGGCGGTGGCCGCCGACGCGGGGCTGGACCGGGCCCTGGTGGAACTGGTCAACCTGCGGGTGTCGCAGATCAACGGCTGCGCCTTCTGTCTGCACGTCCACACCCGGGCGGCGGTGCGCGCGGGCGAGACCGCGCAGCGGCTCGGGGTACTGGCCGCCTGGCGGGAGGCCGGGCTGTTCAGTGAGGTGGAGCGGGCCGCGCTGGCGCTCGCGGAGGCGACCACCGCGCCGGCCGACCTCGGTGCGCAGGAAGCCGCCTACGCGGCGGCCCGCGCGGTGTTCGACGAGGCGCAGATCTCGGCGGTGATCTGGATCGCGGTCACGATCAACGCGTTCAACCGGGTCTCGGTCATGAGCCGGCATCCGGTGCCGTCGGAGGGGTGAGTACGCCGGCCTGTCCAGCGCCGGCGACGGCGACGGCGACGGCGACGGCGACGGGTCAGGTCAGGTCAGGTCAGGTCGCGCAGTGCCCGGCCGAGGGCGGCGACCCCTTCCTCGATGACACCGGGCGAGTCGGCGGCGTAACCGAGGACCAGGCCCGGGCGGCCGGGCAGTTGCCGGTGCCAGGACAGGGGCTGGCACTTCACACCGCGGGCGAGCGCGGCGGCGGCCAGCTCCGTGTCGGGGACTTCGGGTGAGTACGTGACGGTCAGGTGCAGGCCGGCTGCCGCGCCGTGCACCACCGCGCCCGGCAGCTGGGCGGCGAGGGCGGCGACCATCGCGTCGCGACGGCGGCGGTGGCGGCCGCGCAGCAGCCGCAGGTGCCGTTCCAGCAGGCCGGAGTCCATCAGCCGGGCGAGGACCAGTTGCGGCAGGACGGCGTTGCCCAGGTCGCTGAAGCGTTTGACTCCGGTCAGCGCCTCCCGGTAGCGGGGCGGGGGTACCAGCCAGCCGATCCGCAGCTCGGGGGCGAGCAGTTTGGAGACACTGCCCATGTAGCAGAGCCGGTCGGCGAGTCGGGCCCGCAGCGCGGGCACCGGGGGCCGGTCGTAGCGGTGTTCCGCGTCGTAGTCGTCCTCCAGGACCAGTCCGCCGTCGGCCGCCCAGCGCAGCAGCTCACGGCGGCGTTCCCCGCTGGTCACGACGCCGGTGGGGAACTGGTGGGCGAGGGTGATCAGTACCGCGGGGGCGCCGGTGGCGCGCAGCGCGCCGACCCGCAGGCCCTCGTCGTCGACCGGTACCGGCGGGGTGGCGAGGTCCCCGCCGCGCAGGTGCTGGCGGGCGCCGAGCGAGCCGGGGTCCTCCACGGCGACGTCGGTGATGCCGTCCGCCCGCAGGACGGGGTGCAGCAGGGTGAGTGCCTGGGCGATGCCGGCGACGATCAGTATCTCGTCCGGTTCGACGCGGATGCCGCGGCCGCGCGCCAGCCAGCCGGCGACGGCGCGGCGCAGCCGTGGGTCGCCGCGGGGGTCGCCGTATCCGAGGTCCTTGGCGGAGAGCTCGGCGAGTACCGTCCGTTCGGCGCGCAGCCAGGCGGCGCGGGGGAAGGCGGACAGGTCGGGCCGGCCGGGGGTGAGGTCGATGCGGGCGGGGGCGGCGCGCAGGGCGTCGAAGACGTCGGCGCCGGGTTCGCCGGTGAACAGCTCGCCCGGTGCGGGCCGGCCCGGGTGCTCCCGGGGCGCGGTGTCCGGGTGCCGCCCGGTCCCGCGGGGCGCGGGCACCGGCTCGGCGGGGGTCGCGACCACCACCGTGCCGGCCCGTCGGCGTCCTTCCACCTGGCCGTCCTCGGTCAACCGCCGGTACGCCTCGGTGACCACTCCTCGGGAGACGCAGAGTTCGGCGGCCAGGACCCGGGTGGGCGGCAGCCGGCTGCCCACCGGCAGTCGGCCGTCGGCCATCGCCTGCCGCAGCCGCCGTGCCAGCCAGTCCGCCTTGCCGACCGCGGGCGCCTCCCCCGCGTCCAGTTGCAGGAAGTCGGAGCCGTGCGCACCCGGTCCGGGCGCCGCGGCCGTGTCGCTCGTCACCGGTCCCCCTCCGCCACCGGGCCCATGCTGCCATCCGGCGGTCCTGGGGCGCGGCGGCACCGGACGGGGCGCGGTCCGGTCCGGGCGGATGCCCCTCGCCGGGCCGGTACTTCGGGGAAGTGGCTCTCGGAGGCGCCGGACAGCCGGGCCAGGGTCCGGGCGGTGTACTCCGCGACGCGCGACGTCACGTCGGGGGTGCCGTCGGCACCGGTGGCGTGCAAGGTCCCCGCGACGAGTCGGGGAGGTCCGGCCAGCTCGCGTCCGCAGGCCGGAAGCGCGTCGTCATGACACCGCCAGCCATGCGCTCAGGCCCACGAAGCAGGCGGCGGAGGCACGGTGGATGCCCGCCATCACCCGGGGCCGGGCCAGGACACGGTCCCGGACCGCCGCCGCGCACACGCCGTACGCGGCGAACACGACGAAGGTCAGGGCCACGAAGACGGCACCGAGCCGGCCCATCGTGCCGAGGGAGTCCGGTGCACCGGCGGGCACGAACTGCGGGAGGAACGCCACGAAGAACACGGTGAGCTTCGGGTTGAGCAGGTTGACCAGTACCGCGGAGGTGATCACGCGGGCGGCGGGCCGCGGCCCGCCGCCGTCGACGGCCGGCGCGTCGGTGGCGCGCAGCGCGGTCCACGCCAGGTACAGCAGGTAGCCGGCACCGAGGTACTTCAGCGCCTCGAAGGCGAGGGTGCTGGTGCGCAGCAGCGCGGCGAGACCGGTGAGGGTCGCGGCCAGGTGCGGCAGTACCCCGAGGGCGCAGCCGAACGCGGCCACCAAGCTCGCCCGGCGGCCGTGGGAGAGGCCGGCCGCGAGGGTGTACAGCACGCCGGTGCCGGGGGTGGCCACCACGGCCAGGGTGGTCAGCAGGAACGTCGGGCTCAACAGGACCTCCGAGCGGTGCGAAGTCCTCTCACCCTGGCGCCGTCATGGTCCTGGGGACAGGGCCAAAGCCCGTCGGTCCGCGTGGTCCAAAGGGGTGCCGCGCGTCCGTGCGGCGGGGTCAGTCGACCGGCCAGGTGTGCACCGGGGCGTTGAGGTGCATGTAGTCGATGTACTGGCGGGTCATGCGGCGCAGCGCCTCGTGCCGGTCGCAGCGGGCCGCGGCGCGGATGTGGTGGAACATCTCCTTCTGCCAGGTCGCCCCGTTGCGGCCGGTGACACAGCGCTGCTCGATGACGCCGAGCAGCGGCTCGCGCCAGGCCGCGTCCAGGCCGGAGCGTTCGAGGCCGCGGTGGGCCAGCGGCAGCAGTCGGCGCAGCACCAGTTCGGCGACGGGCACCTCGCCGGTGCCGGGCCAGTACAGCCGGGCCTCGATGCCGTGCCGGGCCGCGGTGTGCAGGTTGTCCTCGGCCGCCGCGAACGACATCCGGGACCACACCGGGCGTTCCTCCTCGGCCAGGGCGCGGGTCAGACCGTAGTAGAAGGCGCCGTTGGCGAGGGTGTCGGCGACGGTGGGGCCGGCCGGCAGGACCCGGTTCTCCACCCGGACGTGCGGGCGGTCGCCGGCGACGGCGTAGACCGGACGGTTCCAGCGGTAGATGGTGCCGTTGTGCAGGGTGAGTTCGCCCAGTTCGGGGATGTCGCCGCGGTCCAGGGTCTCGGCGGGGCTCTGCTCGTCGCACAGCGGGAGCAGGGCCGGGAAGTAGCGCAGGTTCTCCTCGAAGAGGTCGAAGACGCTGGTGATCCAGCGTTCGCCGAACCAGACCCGGGGCCGCACGCCCTGCGCCTTGATCTCCTCGGGGCGGGTGTCGGTGGCCTGCTCGAAGAGCGGGATACGGGTCTCGTGCCAGAGTTCCTTGCCGAACAGGAAGGGCGAGTTGGCGGCCAGCGCGACCTGGACGCCGGCGATGGCCTGCGCGGCGTTCCAGTACCCGGCGAACTCCTCCGGTGACACCTGGAGGTGGAACTGGGTGCTGGTGCAGGCGGCCTCGGGGGTGATGGTGTCGGCGTAGGTGCGCAGCCGGTCCACGCCGTCCACCTCGATGCGCAGGTCCTCGCCGCGGGCCGCGAAGATCTGGTCGTTGAGCAGGCGGTAGCGCGGGTTCTCCGACAGGGCGGCGGCGCCGGCGTCCCGCTGCCGCAGGGTGGGCAGGATGCCGGTCATGATCAGCTGGGTGCCGACCGACCTGGCCCGCTGGTCGGCGTGGTTGAGCGCGGCCCGGATCTCGGACTCCCAGGCGTCGGGGCCGCCGGCCGTCAGACTGCGCGGCGGGATGTTGAGCTCCAGGTTGAAACGGCCCAGCTCGGTGTCCCAGGCGGGGTCCGCGATCGCCGCCAGCGCGTCGCTGTTGCGCATCGCGGGCTCGGCCCGGTCGTCGACCAGGTTCAGCTCGATCTCCAGCCCGACCTGGGGCCGCTCCGACTCGAACCGTGACTCGCGCAGCATCTGCGCGAACGAGTCGAGGCACTCCTGCATCTTGACGCGGTAGCGGCGGCGGTCCTCTCGGGTGAAGACCAGAGCCGGAACGTCCCGTCCCATCGGCTTCCTCCCGGGTTTCTCCCCTCAGCCTGGCACTCCCGGGCGGCTCCCACCAGGCGGGACGGGGCCCGTCCGGTGGGCGGCGGGCCTCCCGCGGCCCGGTGCCGTACGCCGTCCGGGTGACCGGCGCGCCTCTGGAGGGCGTCGGCGGACGCGTCGGTGACTGTGACGTACGCGTCCGCGGCCGGTGGGCATCAGGACCGTTTCCGGGGGCACTCTCACCGCCGGAGACACCGGAGTGAACGGTGGGGATCGGAGGCTGCCATGCTGTCGTACCGTCTGGAGCACGAGGTGCTGGTCATCACGGTGGAGGAGGACCCCGGGATCGGTGGCCGGGCCGCGCTGGCGGGCCGGATCACGGATCTGGTCGACGCCCACCGGGCGAGCCCGGTCGTCGTCGTCATCGGCGAGCGGGCGGCGGGCAGCGCGGCGGTCAGTGCCGTGCTGCGGGCCCACCAGTTCTGCGGCCGGCTCGGCGTCCTGATGTCCGTGGTCACGCACAGCGCGTCGCTGCGCCGGCTACTGCGGGCGGACGCGGACAGCCGCGGGCTGCGACTGGTGGTGCACGCCCGCGTGGACACGGCGATCAGCGGCAGCTTCGCCGCGGCGGCCTGATCCGCCGGTCGCTCCCGGGAGGGCGGCGGCCGGGGCGGGCGAGGGACCGGCACGGGTCCCGACGTCGTCAACGGCGGGCGAAGGACAGGACCGCGAGGAGCGTGGCGGGGCTGCGGGTGGACAGGTAGAGGTAGGGCGCGGGGCGGTCCGGGCCGGCGAGTTCGATGCGCACGGCGGTCGGGACGTAGCTGCGCAGCACCATCGCCGCGGACACGTCGGCCCGCCGGGTGCGCCACAGGAACGCCTCCTCGGCGTCCAGGATCTCCACCATGCCGAGGGACGTCAGGGGGTAGCGCAGCGGGCCCGCCGTGAGGTGCCCGCCGGTCACCACGATGCCGGCGGAACCGTAGGCGTACAGTCCCAGGGCGGTCAGCAGCACCGTGACCGCCAGGCCGCCGGCCGCGGCGGCGGGACCGAACGGCAGCAGGACCGCGGCGGACATCGCGCCCGGCAGGGCGCTGAGCCAGAACCAGGTTCTCGGTACGGCGAGGCGTTCTTCGTACAGACGCATGGCACCAGCTTGTCAGGGCGGCACGGCCCGTCTCGGCCACCCCCGGGGTCGCGGCGAGCCCCCGGAGCGCGCGGCGGGGTGCGCCGGTGCCGCTGTCAGGTGAGGACGGTCTCCCAGGTGTCGACCGCGTAGTGGAGTGTCATGCCGTGCCGGCCGTACAGCCGGGGCGCGCCGGTGGCGTTGGCCGTGTCGACGCCGAGGCCGACGGTGTCCCGGCCGCCCGCGGCGAACCGGGCGAAGGCGTGCCGCAGCAGGAGTCCGCCCAGGCCGCGGCCGCGTGCCTCGGGCAGTACGCCGACGTTGCGGATCCAGCCCATCGCCGCCCGGTCGTCCCGGGCGATCAGGAACCCGGCGTCCCCCGTCTCGTCGGTGCCGGCGATCCACGCCAGGGACCAGTCCAGCCGCTCGGCGTCGACGGCGTCCAGCCACTGCCGGTAGCCGCGCGGCTGGAAGCCGAAGTGCTCGGCGAACGACGCCTGGTACAGCTCGTGCACCCGGACCCGGTCCGCCTCGGTGGCGCAGGCCCGCAGCCGCACCCCGGGCGGCGGCTCGGGGGCGTGGTCCCGCGCCGGGTCGAGCGGGCGGTGCGGCACGTGGTAGCGCCGCACGGTGCGCCAGCCGCGGGCCGTGAGCAGCGCGGTGTCGGTGGTGGGCGCGGCGTTGAGGTGCAGGCGGACCACGGCGCGCCCGGCGCCGTTGCCGCGCGCCGTGGCCAGGGCGCGCGCCTCCATCGCGGCCAGCAGCCGCAGCCCGGCCGGCTGGTGGCCGGGCAGCACGTAGTGGTCGATGTCGACGCGTTCCCCGCCGGAGTCGTCCCACAGCAGTCCGTACGCCACCGGCCGGCCGTCCTCGACGGCGATCCAGGAGCCGTTCGCCAGGTCCGTCCCGGGGCGCTTCAGGTCGGCTTCGACGGTGTGCTGGTCGGTCTCGGGACGGCCGATCTCGAGCACGTCGATCTCGTTGAGCAGCGCGGTGACGGCGGCGGCGTCCTCGAGGGTCACCGGCCGCAGGAAGGCAGCGGGCATGGGAGCAGGGTCGGTGGTGACGGCTCGTGACCGCGACGGCTTTTCGCCGGCCCCGAGCGGGTCAGCCCTGGCGGGCCTTGGCGCGCGGGTCCTTCTTGTTGATGACGAACGTGCGGCCCCGGCGGCGCACCACCTGCGCGCCGGGCCGGGCCTTCAGCGCCCGCAATGAGTTGCGTACCTTCATGGCGGTCTCCTCTCCTGACCTGGTCAGCGCTCTTCGCGGAAGGGGACGTGCTGCCCGGCGACCGGGTCGTACTTGCGCAGGACCAGCCGGTCGGGGTCGTTGAGCCGGTTCTTGCGCGTCACGTAGGTGACGCCGGTGCCCGCGGTCGATTTCAGCTTGACGACGGGACGTACGGTGCTGCGTGCCACGGTGTTCCTTTCCTGGAGCCGGTCTCGGTGACCCGCTCATGTCATTCTGATCGGCACAACAGCGGTCTCCTCCCCCGCATTCCCGGCCCTCCCGAGCCCGCTCCCGGTGCCCGCCGGAAGCCTTGCTGCACGGTACACGTATATGCATAATCGCCTTATGCAGAAGCCGGTCGTGGGCGATGACGCCGACCCGGACGGCGAGGTGTCGTCCGAAGAGCTGATGATCGCCGTGGAACTCATGGTCCGCCACGTACGCCGCAGCGCGGTCGCCGGCGGGCTCAGCACCGCCGCCTCCTCCGCCCTCGGGCGGCTGACCCGCGAGGGCCCTCAGCGGCTCACCGACCTGGCCCGGGACGAGGGCGTGTCCCAGCCGAACATGACCCAGCTCGTCACCCGCCTGGAGCGGGACGGCCTGGTCCGCCGGGCCGCCGACGCGCGGGACGGCCGCGGGGTGCTGGTGGAGGTCACCGACCCGGGCCGGGAGGTCTTCGGCCGGCGCCGCGCGCAGCGTTCCCGGGCCCTTCAGTCGCTGATCGACACCCTCGGGGAGGCGGAGCAGCGGGCCGTGCGGGTCGCGCTGCCCGCCCTGGCCCGCGCCATCGAGGAGCACCGGGCCAAGCCCTGACCCGCACCCGGCTCCGCCGCCTGCCAGCCGTTCCCGTACAGCCTCGTACCAGGGAGAACACCGCGCATGAGCACCGCTTCGCACGACAAGGCCGCGAGTCCGTTCAAACAGCCCAGGGCCGTCTGGGCGGTCGCCTTCGCCTGTGTCATCTCGTTCATGGGCATCGGGCTGGTCGACCCGATCCTGCCCGCCCTCGCGGAGAGCCTGCACGCCTCACCGAGCCAGGTCTCGCTGCTGTTCAGCAGCTATCTCATCGTCACCGCCATCGCCATGCTCTTCGTCGGCTGGGTCTCCAGCCGGATCGGCGCCAAGCGCACCCTGGTGACCGGGCTCGCGGTCATCGTGGTGTTCGCCGCGCTGGCCGGCAGCACCGGCTCCATCAACGGCATAGTCGGTTTCCGGGCCGGCTGGGGGCTCGGCAACGCGTTGTTCATCGCCACCTCGCTCGCCGTCATCGTGGCCTCGGCGAGCGGCGGCTTCAGCGGCGCGATCATCCTGTACGAGACCGCGCTCGGCCTCGGCATCGCGGTCGGGCCGCTGCTCGGCGGCGAGTTGGGCGCCATCAGCTGGCGCGGCCCGTTCTTCGGCGTCGCCGTCCTGATGGCCGTCGCCCTGGTCGCCACCGTGCTGTTCGTGCCCGGTCTGCCGAAGCCGGCCCGGCCCACCTCCCCGATCGCCCCGCTCAAGGCACTGCGCCACCGCGGACTGCTGACCATGGGCATCATGGCGCTGCTCTACAACTGGGGCTTCTTCACCATGCTCGGCTACGCCCCCTACCCGATGGAGCTGGACGCCCATCAGCTCGGTCTGGTCTTCTTCGCCTGGGGCCTGCTGGTGGCCGCCTTCAGCGTGCTGTTCGCCCCCCGCCTCCAGGCCCGCTACGGCACCGCGCCGGTCCTCTACGCCAACCTGCTCGGCCTCGGCATCGTGATGGCCGTCATCGCCGCGGGCGTCGACTCACCCGGTGTGGTGATCGTCGCCGTCATCGTCAGCGGCGCGTTCATCGGCATCAACAACACCCTGACCACCCAGGCCGTCATGCTCGTCTCCCCCGTCGAGCGCCCCGTCGCCTCCTCCGCGTACGGCTTCCTGCGCTTCATCGGCGGCGGGCTGGCCCCGTACGTCGCCGGCAAGCTCGCCGACGCCACCGACCTGGGCGTCCCCTTCTACCTCGGGGCGGCCACCTTCCTGCTCGCCATTCCGGTACTGGCCAGCGGCCACCGGCTGCTGCGGCAGGCCGAACTGTCCACCGCGGAAGGGGAGCCGGTGCCGCCGGCCCTGGTCCCGGTCGGCCGGCCGGCCGCGCCGGGCACGCGGCCGGTGGTGGTGGCGGTGGGCGACCACGACCGGGCCGCCGCCATCGTGGACGCCGCGGCGCGCATCGCCCTCGACACCGGCAGCCCGCTGGAAGTGGTGCACGTCCAGCAGACCGCCGTGGTCGAGCAGCAGGCCGTCGACACCGAGAGCGACCAGCGGGCCCGGGCCGCCGTCACCACCCACCTGGACCGGCTCGCCGGGCACGGCGTCACCGCCACCGGCCAGATCCTGACCAGCGTCGGCGACCACGCCGCCGCCGGCCGGACACTGGCCCGGCACGCCGCCGAACTGGGCGCCCGGTCGGTCGCGGTCGGCCGCTCACCGCGCGGTCCGCTCACCCAGTTCGCCGACGGCAGCTTCACCAGCGCCCTCACCCGGGCCGCCGACTGCACCGTCGTCCTCGTCGACCCCGATGCCACGCCCCGGCGGCTGACCGCCGACACACTGGCCGAGCTGCGCGACAGCGCGGTCTGAGACGGTGGGCCGCCCCGGGCCGCCGGCCGGGGCGGCCACCGTCAGGGCGTCGGCGTCGGCGGGGTCATGCGCTCGTCGTAGCCGGTGGCGGGGTCGACGGTGCGGCCCGCGGCCCACCAGTTCTCGCGCGCCGTCTCGAGCACGGTCATCAGAAGGTCCTCCGCGGGCACCCCGGGACTGTGCCGCAGGTTCTCGACGACGGCCGCGAACAGCGCCGCCTTCTGCTCGGCGGGGCGCTGGTTGAAGCAGAACTGGACGAACATGGCCCGTTCCCCGCGCGGCAGCCCGAAGACCACCGGCTGGATGCGGAAGTTGTCGGGCTCGACCTCGTGGAAGACGTGGAACTGGTCGTCCTCGGGAATCCCCAGCACGTCGACCATGGCCCGGTGCAGGCCGCGGGAGACGTCGTGCCGGTACTCGGGCGTCGTGCCCCGGCGCAGATACACGTTGATGAAAGGCATGCCAGCACGCTACGAGCACCCAGGGCCATGCGGCCAACGAATGTCTGGCACACCCCCTATGCTGTCCGCTCATGGACATGACGCTGGTCGGGCTACGGGTGCTGCGCGAGGTGGCGGAGCGGGGCACGTTCACGGCGGCGGCCGAGGCGCTCGGGTACACGCAGTCGGCCGTCTCCCGGCAGATGGCGGGCCTGGAGCAGGCGGCCGGCGTCCGGCTCTTCGACCGGCACCCCGGCGGGGTACGGCTGACCGGTCCCGGGCGCGCGCTGCTGCGGCACGCGGTGGTCGCGCTGGACGCGGTGGCGGCGGCCGACGAGGAACTGCACGGCACCCGGAGCGACGGCGGCGCCGTCCGCCTCGGCTTCTTCCCGCCGGCCGGCCCGGTGCTGGTGGCCGCCGCGCTGGCGGCGCTGCGCCGGGACCGTCCCCGGCTCCGGGTGACGACCCGGGAGGCCACCACCCCGGCACTGGTGCGGGCGGTGCGGGCGGGCACCCTGGACCTCGCCGTGGTCACCTCCCGGCCACCGCACCGCTCCCCCGACACCGGCGACCCGCCGCTGCGGGCCGAGCCGCTGCTCGAGACGCGGCTGGCCGTGGCGGTGCCGACGGACGGCCCGTTCGGCGCGCGGGACCAGGTCGGCGCCGCGGAGCTCGCCCGGGAGCCGTGGATCGCCGGGCCGGGCGGCGCGGCCGAACCGCTGCTGGGCGTCTGGCCGGGACTGCCCGGCCGCCCGGTGGTCCGGCACACCGCGCGGGACTGGCTGACCAGGCTGCACCTGGTCGCCGCCGGGGCCGGGGTCACCACGGCGACCCCGGCGCTGCTTCCCGTCCTGCCCGCCGGGGTGCGGCTGGTGGACGTGGCAGGGGTCGCCGAGGAGATCCGCCGGATCAGCCTGGTACGGATGCCGGGCGCGCTCGCGGCACCGGCACAGGCGGTGACGGCCGCACTGCGGCGAGAGGCCGACCGGACCATCGGCTGAGCGCCGCCACGGGCCGGCGCGGGCAGGGACGCCGGGCGGTCAGGGGGTGTCCCCCTGCCAGTCGAAGCACCGGGCGTCCGGCGGACGGGGCGCGTAGACGGCCCGGCCGCCGGGGCCGTACCTGCCTATCTCGGTGGGCAGGGCGATGCTCTCCGGCCGGCCGTCGCCGAACGTGCCGGTGACGTCCAGGAGCAGACCGTCCAGCGGGCCGCCCACCAACTGTGCGTACACATGTCCGGTCCGCGGCCCGGGGTCACCGTGCTCGGCTCCGTAGACCCGGCCGCGCATGAACTCCGCCTCATCCATGCCGAACAGCCTCGCACCCGGCACTGACATCGCGGCCTCGGTCAGCCGTCCATCGCCTCGGCCAGGCTGCGGGGCCGCAGGTCCGTCCAGTGCGTCTCCACGTGGTCCAGGCAGGACTGCCGGGCGGCGGGGCCGTGCACCACCCGCCAGCCGGCCGGGACCTCGGCGAAGCCGGGCCAGAGGCTGTGCTGGTGCTCGTCGTTGACCAGGACCAGGTAGACCCCGTCGGGGTCCTCGAACGGGTTGCTCGTCGCACCGCTCGTCACGTCACTCATCGGTCGGTTCCTCCCTCTCTGCGGGTACGGGACTCTCCGCGGGCGCGGGGAGCCAGGCGCAGTCGTCCGTCGGCCGTCCGGCGGGCGGACCGGCCCGTGCGGTACATGCGGGAGCCGGGCCGGCCGAACGGATCGGCGACGAACCGTCCGGCCGTCGGGACCGGGCGGCTCGGGCGCCCGCCGGACGGCCCCGTGCCGCCCAGGTACAACTGGCCGGTGACACCGGCCGGAACCGGCTGGAGGTACCCGTCCAGGACGTAGGCCCGCGGGCCCGGGCCGGTGTCGTCGGCGCGGGCGAGGGCGTCGGTCAGCAGGGTCCGGAGGTGGCCGAGGGCGCGGTCGGCGGTGGCGGCGTCGAAGAGCCCGGGGTGGCAGGTCGCGCGGGCCGCGCCGCCGCGTACGTCGAGCAGCAGGTCGAGGGGGGCCCGGAAGCCGGTGGCGGGCCGGCCGGCGGTGGCGAACGCCGTGTTGAAGAACAGGCCGCCGCCGCGCGTCGGCGCCGGACGCACCTCGTCGGCCGGCATCTCGACCGGCAGCCGCTGGCCCTCGGACCGCTGCCACGCCTCGGTCACCCGCCGCACCAGTTCCCGGAAGCCGGGCTCGTACCGCGGCGACACCCGCACCGGGAGCCCGTCGTGACCGGCCGTCAGGTCGGTCACGCCGCTGTAGCGGTGCAGCAGGGCGAAGAAGGCGGCCGGCAGTACCGGGCCCGGGGCGTCCGGCACGCCGGTGAGGGTGCGCGTGCGCCGGTGCGGGGACGGCCGGCGCGGGTGCGGCCGGTCGCAGGGCAGGGGCACCTCCGGGGGCGGCGGGGTGAGCAACCGCCGCCAGTGGGCCAGGGCTTCCTCGGCACCGCACACGACAACGCGCCTCCCGACAGGTCGCTCGCGGCCCCGGGGCCGGACCGGCGCCATCGTAAAGTAAGGGTCCCCTGATGCACAGGGCGCGCGGCCGTGCCGGGACCACACCCTGCCCACCCGTTGCTAGGTAAGCCTAACCTTATCTAGCATGTGCCTGCTGGGAGCAGCCTGTGTTCTTTCCGGGGAACGCCGGGTTCCCGCGACGGGAGGCGATGACGCGGTGACGACGTTGCACAGTGGGCCGGATTCCGTCTACGACGTGCTGGGCATCGGATTCGGTCCGGCCAACCTCGCCCTCGCGATCGCCCTGCACGAACACGGCGCCGGCGCGGGCCCCGAGGCGCCGTTCCGCGCCGGGTTCCTGGAACGGCAGCCGCGGTTCGGCTGGCACCGGGGCATGCTGATCGACGACGCCACCATGCAGGTGTCCTTCCTCAAGGACCTGGTGACCATGCGCGACCCCACCAGCGACTTCAGCTTCCTGTGCTACCTGCGCGAACACGGCCGGCTGGCCGACTTCCTGAACCAGAAGACGCTGTTCCCGCTGCGGGTGGAGTTCCACGACTACTTCGAGTGGGCCGCCGCCCGCGTCGGCCGGCTCGTCGAGTACGGCGCCGAGGTGGTCGCGGTGCGGCCGGTCACGGAGGACGGCGAGGTCCGCTGGTTCGACGTGGTCAGCCGTGACCCGGCCGCGCCCGACCGGCGCACCGTGCGCCGCGCCCGCGCCCTGTGCGTGGCCACCGGCCTGGAGCCCCGGCTGCCGCCCGGCGCCGTGCTGTCCGACCTGGTCTGGCACACCAGCGAACTGGTGCCCCGGGTGGCGGAGTTGGTCCGCTCCGGGCGGCCGGTGCGGCGCGCGGTCGTCCTCGGGGCCGGCCAGAGCGCCGCCGAGGCCGTCGACTACCTGCACCGCAAGCTGCCGGACGCGGAGATCTGCTCGGTGTTCGCCAAGTACGGCTACACACCCGCCGACGACAGCCCGTTCGCCAACCGCATCTTCGACCCGGCGGCCGTGGACGTCTTCTACGGCGCGCCCGCCGAGGTCAAGCAGTCCCTGTTCGACTACCACCGCGGCACCAACTACTCGGTGGTCGACATGGAGTTGATCGAGTCGCTGTCCCGGACCATGTACCAGGAGCGGGTGCAGGGCAGGCAGCGGCTGCGGATGCTCAACGTCTCCCGCATCCGCGAGGTCGAGACCAGCGACCACGACGTCCGGGTGACCGTCGAGTTCCTGCCGACCGGCGAGCGCGAACTCCTCGCCTCCGACGTCCTCGTGCACGCCACCGGCTACCGGCCGCAGGGCATCGGGGACAGCCTCGGCGAGATCGCCAAGCTCTGTCTGCGCGACGACGAGGACACCCTGCGGGTCGGCCGCGACCACCGGGTGCAGACCGCGCCGGGCGTCACCGCCGACGTCTACCTCCAGGGCGGCACCGAACACACCCACGGCCTCAGCTCGACCCTGCTGTCCACCACCGCCGTACGCGCCGGGGAGATCTGCGCGTCCCTGCTCGCGCGGCACGGCGTCCGGGCGCCGCGCGGGTGACCCGGACCGGCCGCCGCGGGGCCGGTACGGCAGGATGAGGCCATGAGCGTAGTCAAGATCAACGTACTGACCGTGCCCGCCGAGCAGCGGGAGACGCTGGAGCAGCGCTTCGCCTCCCGGGCGGGCGCCGTGGAGAACTCCGACGGCTTCGAGTGGTTCGAGCTGCTGCGTCCGGTCGAGGGCACCGACACCTACCTGGTCTACACCCGGTGGCGCGACGAGGAGTCGTTCCAGGCGTGGATGGAGGGGCCGATGAAGTCCGCCCACCAGGGCGGCGGCGCGGCGGGCGAGCGTCCCAAGCCGGCGGCGAGCGGGTCCACGCTGTGGTCCTTCGAGGTGGTCCAGCAGACGGGTCCGGCGGCCGGCGCGTAGCCGGGGCCGGCCCGGCCGGTGCCCGGACCGCCGTACGGGACCGGGTCAGCCGGCCGGTCCGGCGGCCGTGGCGGCGACGGCGGTGGTCCGGGGCGTGCCGGTGGTGGCCGCCGGGCCCGGCCGGAGCGTCTCCAGGGCGGCCTGGCAGGCGGCGACGATACGGGTGTTCTCGGCGGTGTCCCGGACCGCGACGCGCACCGCGCGGCCCTCGTAGCTCGGTGACAGCGGGGACAGGTCGCGCAGGTACACCCCGTGGCGGCGGCACTCGGCCACCATCCGGGCGGCGCCCGGATGGTCGGGCGGCAGGGTGAGGGTGAGGAAGTTCGCCACGGACTCCTCGACCGCCACCGTCTCGTCCAGGGCCGCCAGGCCGGCGGCGAGAGCGCGGCGCAGGGTGTGGGTGCGCAGCCAGCGGTCGGTGTAGTACGCCGGGTCGCGCAGCGCCGCCACCGCGGCCAGCTGTGCCGGGAGCCCGATCTGCCAGGGCGGCGTCCAGTCGCGCAGGAGGGCCGCGGTGGCCGGTTCGGCCACCAGGTGGGCGACTCGCAGGCCGGACAGCGCGTACATCTTCGACAGCGAGGCGCAGACCACCACCCGCGGGTCGGTCGCGGCGAGTTCGGCGAGCGACTCGGTGAGTCCCGCGTAGCCGAGGTACGCCTCGTCGATCCACCAGCGGGTCCGGGGCGGCGCGGCGGCGAGCAGCGGCCGCAGGCCGGCGGCGGGGGCGTGCACGCCCGTCGGGTTGTTCGGGTTGACCAGGACGACGAGGTCGTAGTCGCCGGCGGCGACGGTGGCCGCCAGCCGGTCCGGGTCGATCCGCCAGCCGTCCTCGCGGCGCAGCCGGAACCGGTCGACCCGGCAGCCGATCACCCGCTCGGTGACATGGGCGTACTCGCCGTAGCAGGGGTCCGTCAGCAGGACCCGGCTGGCCGGGGTCAGCCACCGGCCGAACGCCCGGTAGATCAGGTCGGACGAACCGGCGCCCACCGCGAGCGTCTCCACCGGCAGCGCGCGGGCGGCGGCGATCCGCGCGAGCAGGCCCTCGGCCCCGGCGGGCGGCGAGGTGCGGGCGGTCCAGGCCGGGTCCTCGGCGAGCGCCGCCCGCACTCCGGGGGCCGGCGGGAACCAGGCGTCCAGCACGTCGGCGGCGACGATCCGGTGGCGCCGGTCCAGGTCGGTGAAGTCGGTGCCGATGGCGGTGAACGAGGCGCCGCCGTGTTCGCAGCCGTCCGGCGGAACGGCGAACGGCACGTCCAGCCGCCAGTCGGTGCGGGCGCGCAGCCGGTCGACGGTGGCGCGGTGCCGGCCGGTGGCGGCCCGGCTCAGCTCGCGCACGCTCGCGGTCAGCACCTCGAAGGACGGGGCGCCGCTGCGGACGGTACGGCCGGCGGGGCGCAGTCCGGTGGCCAGGTACATGGGGAGCAGGTCGGTGCGGCCCATCGCCACCACCCGGCGTCCGCCCCGGGCCGCGATCCAGCGCAGCGCCGCGTACATCAGCAGCGGCGCGGCGGCGGTGGACCGGCGCTCCGGTTCGACGGTGAGCAGCCGCACCTCGAACACGCCGTCCTCGGCCAGCACCGGCAGTTCCTCGCGCGTGAGGTACTTCTCCAGCGCGTAGCGGCCGGCCCGGGGCGGTGTCACGCTGACGAAGCCGGTGCGGACCGGGCCGTGCGCCACGACCAGGTACACGTTGTCGCCGTCGAGTCCGTCGTGCAGCTGTCCGGACGGGTGCGGCGGATGCTGGCCCAGTTCCCGTGCGTACACCCGGTGGCGCAGTTCGTGGATCCACGGGAGATCCTCGGTGGTCGCCATGCGCACTTGCGGGTCACGGGCCATGAGCAACTCTTCCGCCGCGGGATGGGCTCCCATCGTGCGGGCCGGCGGCGGGGCGGGGCAGCGCGGTGGGACGCAGCCGGCGTGAGTACGCGTACTCAGGCGCGGTCGGGCGCGGTGTGCCGGGCCAGGAACGCGCGGGTGCGCTCGGGGGTGGCGACGATGCGCCACTGCCGGTCGGGGTGGCCGAAGTTGTCGGTGAACTCGTCGGCGGCGCCGCGCAGTTCGCTCATCGCGCCCAGCAACCGCCGTACGTGCTCGGGTGGCTGGAGCATGAGCTCGGACCAGCCGGCCGCGCCCCGGACGACCTCGGCGCGGCGGGCGGCGACCCGGCGGCAGAACAGTTCGTCGAAGACGGGGTCCGCCAGGACCGCCTCGGCGACGACCGCCGCGCTGTACGAGGCGATGTTGGCGCCCTGTCCGACGATGGGGTCGACGACGGTGTGGGCGTCGCCGAGGGCGAGCGCGTACCGCCCGCCGGGCAGTCGCGCCCAGTCCGCCCGCACGGTCGGCACGACCGCCGTCCGTACCAGGTCGAGCGGGCCGGTGAGGCCGAACCCGGCCGGGGCGGTGCGGGCGGCGACGGTGGGGTGGTGGGCGGCGAGTTCGTCGAGCACCGCCCGGCGGAACGCGGCCGGATCGGCCCGGTGGTCGATCTCGCAGAGGGCGTCGGCGCCGCCGCCGGGCACGCACTCGAAGAGCAGCGCGGTGACGTGTCCGTCGCGGGAGTAGAGCGGTATCTCGATCAGTTCGCCGCGGCCGGGGGCCAGGGACAGGGTGACGCCCTTGGGTTCGGCCGCCGCGATGCCGTGGTAGAGGCCGGCGCACAGCCGGCGGCGCGGCGCGGTGGCCGAGCCGGGGCCGTCGAGCCGGGGGAAGAGACCGGCCAGCGGTCCGCGTCCGGCGGCCACCACGAGGAGGTCGTGCCGGGCCGCGAGCCGCTCCACGTCGGCGGCGGCCACCGGGCCGATGCGCAGTCGGCCGCCGCGTTCCTGGAACACGTCGGTCAGGGCGGGCAGCACCAGGCGGTGGTCGACGCCGCAGGAGGGGCTGGTGAAGTCGCCGCGGAAGGACAGCGGCCCGGGGCCGCCGACGTAGTGGTGGTGGCAGGTGTAGCCGTATTCCTCGGCGGACCAGAAACCGACGCCGAGCGCCGCCTCCCGGCGCAGGGTGGGGGCGTGGTGCGCGACGGTGGCCGGCAGCCGGCCGGTGGCCACCTGGGCCGGGGTCCGGTCGCTGTAGAGGGTGACGGGCAGGTCGTGCTGCCGCAGCAGGAGGCCCAGGTGGAGACCGGCGATCCCCGCCCCGATGATTCCGATGTCCGGCATGGCGACGCTCCTGGGAGGCGGCCGTCGCACCCCGTCCGCGCGGGGACCGCGACTTGGCGGCTGGCTGGTGCGTGGCGTGCGTGGGCTTGCCCGGGGAAGCCCTACCCTCCCGCGCGGCCGGTATGCGCGGCGTTCCGCGGGGCGAGACGGCGGACGCGGGGCCAGGCCGCCCGTCCCGCGCCGGACGTGGCCGGCGCGGCCGGCCGGCGACGGCGGAGAACGTGTCCGCGCCGGTGTCCGACGGACGTCCGGTGCGCGGTCGGTGGTCACGGCGGCACCACGGCGGCCCGTTGACAGCCGCGCGGCTGGATCACACAATCGGTCCATGCTCATCTACTGGTTCGAGTCAGCTGCGGGGCCTCTGCGCGTCCCGAGGCGAACCGGGTGTGAGCGCTCCGGCCGTTAGCCGGAGACCTTCCGCGAGTCCGAGTCCGAGTCCGTTCCCGAGGGCTCGGCGTTTTCACCGCTTTCACCGGCGTCCCGTCGCATCGGACGCCCACCCGCCGTTGCCAGGGCCGGCCATGACGGCGGCGCGCCGCGGACGGCCCTTTCCCGCGTACCGGGTGTCCCGTCCGCCCCGCCCCGCGCGTCCGCCGTCCCGCCTGCCCGGCCCCGGCCCGAAGGAGAGGACCCCATGACCGCCACGGCCGACCTGCCGGCAGCCACGCTCCGCACCGCGCGCATCCCGGGAGACGGGATCTACGAGGGGCCGCGCGTCCTGCGCCGGCTGCCCGACGGGTGGCAGGAGCGCCCGTACGAACTCTTCGACGTCGTCCCGCAGGCCCGCACCATCGGTGCCGAGATCCGCGGGGTGGACCTCTCGGGTCCGCTGTCTCCCGCCCTGCGCGCGGAGCTGGACCGTGCCCTGCTGGAGTGGAAGGTGCTCTTCTTCCGGTCCCAGCACCTCAGTTCCGACCAGCAGCGCGCCTTCGCCCGGAACTGGGGCGAGCTGGAGACCAACCCGCTGCTGGCCACCGGCGCCAGCGAGGACGTCGTCCGCTTCGACAAGAGCCGCGGCGCCGCCCCCACGTTCGAGAACGTCTGGCACACCGACGTCACCTTCCGCGAGCGCCCGGCGCTGGGCGCGGTCCTGCAACTGCGCGAGGTGCCCCCGTTCGGCGGTGACACCATGTGGGCGGACATGGCCGCCGCCTACGACAACCTCCCCCAGCGGGTGAAGGACCGGATCGACGGCGCCCGCGCGGTGCACGACTTCATCCCCGGCTTCGCCCGCTTCTACGGTCCCGAACGGCTCGCCCCCTTCCAGGGCCTCTTCCCGCCTGTCGAACACCCCGTCGTGCGCACGCATCCCGCGACCGGGCGGCGGATGCTGTTCGTCAACACGTCCTTCACCACGCACATCACCGGCATGGACCGCGAGGAGAGCGACCGGCTGCTGCGGTTCCTGTTCCAGCAGGCGCATGTGCCGGAGTACCAGGTGCGGTTCCGCTGGCAGCCGGGCGACATCGCGTTCTGGGACAACCGCGCCACCCAGCACTACGCCGTGGGCGACTACGGCACCCGGCGTCGCGTCGCCGAGCGCGTCGCCATCGCCGGCGACCGCCCGTACTGACCCCGCGTCGCGGGCCCGGCCCGGGACGGGGTGACCGTCCCGGGCCGGGTCGCGCGGTCCGTCGCGGATCAGGAGCCGGACTGGTTCCACAGGTCGCACTTGTGCTGTTCGGGGAAAGCGGTTCCCGAGGTGATCGCATCGGGGGCGAGGGTCTGCACCTGCGGGTGGAGCGGCCAGCGCGGAGCGCCGGCCGCGTACGGGACGCCGGTCTTCGCGAAGTTGGTCCAGTAGCCGAGCATCGAGTCGGCCAGGGCGTTCTGGGCGGGGGTGCCGTCGACGCCGCCGAAGACGTAGCGGATCTCGGAGCCGTGCGGGGCGCCGATCGGGAAACTGATCGGCAGGGCGAGGTAGTCCATGGCCTGCCGATCGGCGAACTCGTACTGGTAGGAGCGGACGTACCGGGCGGCCAGACTCGCCGTCCGGGACTGCGGGCAGGCGAACGGGGAGTCGGTGAGGATCGCGCCCAGGGCTTCGGCGGGCGTTCCGTAGTCGGTGAGCGGGTAGCGGGCGAGGATCGCGTCGGCCCGCTCGCCGTACAGGGCCCGGACCGCCGGCGGGTATCCGGCGGCGGTGAGCGGGCGGCCGGCCAGGTCGTAGGTGGTCGCCACGGAGAGCCGGCCCTCGTCGGCGGTGGTGCCCTGGAGCACGGGGACCCGGTGGAACCGTCCGCTCTCCAGCGCGTCGGTCACCTGCCGGGGCAGTACCGCGCCGTCGACGTTGGGCGTCCAGCGGGCGGTGGGACTCTGCGCGGCGCTGAGCAGCCGGTCGGCGGGCAGCGCGCGCAGGCACGCGGCGTCCGCGCAGCCCAGTGACTGGGCCCAGGCGGTGCCGCCGCGCTCCTGCGACTCCTGGGTGGGCAGGGTGAAGCCGCAGCCCGACTGGGCGATGGCCCGGTCGAACAGGCCCGCGGTGCGCGGCGAGACCAGGTTGTGGCAGACGCTGCCGCCGCCCGCCGACTCGCCGAAGATCGTGACGTTGGCGGGGTCGCCGCCGAAGGCCGCCGCGTTGTCGCGCACCCAGCGCAGCGCGGCCTGCTGGTCGAGCAGGCCGTAGTTGCCCGACACGCCCTCGGCGGACTCCCCGGCCAGGCCGGGATGGGCCAGGTAACCGAAGGCGCCGAGCCGGTAGTTGAGGGTGACGACGACCACGTCGCCGTCGGCCGCGAGGGTGCTGCCGTCGTAGAAGGCCCCGGAGCCGACGGTGAAGCCGCCGCCGTGGATCCAGACCATCACCGGCCGTTTGAGCGGGGAGGGCCGGGCCGGGGTGTGGACGTTGAGGTAGAGGCAGTCCTCGCTGGGGGTGCCGGGTCCGGCCAGGTCGCCCCACGGGCTGCCCGAGGCGGTCTGCATGCACGGGTCACCGGGGGTGGTGGCGTCGCGGACGCCGGACCAGCGCGCGGGCGGCGCCGGCGGGCGCCAGCGCAGCGCGCCCACCGGCGGGGCGGCGTAGGGGATGCCGAGGTAGGAGTGCGCGCTCTCGCCCGCCGCGCCCTGTACCTGGCCGTAGCGGGTGGTGACGGTGGGGCCGTCGGCGGCGACGGCGGGAGTGGACCACGCCCCGGTGGCCAGCAGCAGCAACGCGCCCGCCCAGACTCCGAGTTGTCGTGCCCATGACATTGCGGTTGGCATTACGGGTACCTCCGTCGGGAGAGGGTGCCAAGCGACGACCTCCGCAGTCTGGCCGTACCGGAGCCCGGCCCGCACCACGCGAATCACCGGTCCCCGGACGCGTCCGGGCCGGCACCGGACCGTCCGGCTCGCGGCCGGGGACGACAGCCGGGGCCCGGTCCTGCTTGCGCCGCGGGTCTTCGGGTACAGCCTTTGCATGACCCGTCTCGACGGTCCCGGTGGCGACCCCCAGGCCGTCGCCCGGGAGCTGGCCGACGCCGTGGACAGTCTGACGGCCCTGTGGTCAGTGGCGGCGCAGGGCGCGGCGCTGCGGCTGTCCCCGCATCAGCTGCGCGCGCTGCGGACCGTGCGGGAGGCGCCGGGGCTGAACCTGACGGGCCTCGCCCGGCGGCTGGACATCGGCCCGCCCACCGCCAGCCGGCTCTGCGACCGGCTGGTGGCGGCCGGGCTGCTGGAGCGGGACGCGCATCCGCACCGGCGGCGGGAGGTGCGGCTGCGGCTGAGCACCCAGGGCCGGCGGGTACTGGACGAGGTGGCCGACCGGCGGGCCCGGGCCCTGGCCCACGCGCTGGCGGGGATGGCACCCGCCGACCGGGCGGCGCTGCGCCGCGGACTGCGCTCCTTCCGCCAGGCCGTGGAGCCGGGGCCCGCCGCGGAGTGAGCCGTTCAGCACGGTAGCGCCGGGTCCCGGACGACGACCGTGACCGTGGTCCCCCGGCCGGGTTCCGTTTCGATCGCGAACTCGTGGACCAGCCGTCTGGCCCCGCTCAGGCCGAGCCCGAGGCCGCCGCCGGTGCTGTAGCCGTCGCGCATCGCCCGCTCGACGTCCGGGATGCCGGGACCGGTGTCGGTGAACACCAGCCGCACGCCCCGGGCCCGCTCGCCGCCCAGCGTGCCGATGTCCAGCTGTCCGCCACCGCCGTGCAGCAGGGTGTTGCGGGCCAGCTCGCTGGCCGCGGTGACCAGTTTGGTCTGGAGCACCAGGCCGAACCCGAGGCCGGCCGCGGTCCGCCGGACCTGCTGCCGGACCCAGGCCAGGTCCGCGTCGGAGCCGATCGGCAGGGTGCCGGTGGACGCGCGCACCTGGGCCGGCCCGGCGGCGGGCCGGTCCTGCGCGGGTGCGGTCATCGCGGACTCGCCGGCCCGGCCGCGGCGGCCCGTTCCCGGCGGTCGGTCGGGGAGACCCCGGCCCGCTCCGTCACCCGCATCGTCTCCCTCGGCGCGACCGCCCGGGCCGCCGTCGGCCGTACCGTCCCGCCATTTATTGCCGTATGACAAACATTAGCCCGGCGCGGGCCGCGGGAACAACAACGCGGGGGTCAACGCCCGTGCCAGTCCAGGCAGACCACGAGGGCGTCGTCGTCCGGCGCGCCGCGGCCGCGGTGGCCGGTCAGCTCGCGCAGGACGGCGCGCGGCACCTCGGCGGCGGGCAGCAGCCGGGTGGCCTGCACGGCCCGGGCCAGCGCGCCGTCGCCGTAGACCTCCCCCTTCGGCGAGACGGCCTCGTAGACCCCGTCGCTGACGGAGACCAGCCGGTCGCCGGGCCGCACCTCGAACTCCTGCGCGACATAATCGGTCTCCTCGAACATGCCGAGCGGCAACTGGGCCTCGAAATCGACCCGTTCCACCCGTCCCGCGCGCAGTCGCAGCAGCAGCGGGGAGCCGGCGTCGACCACCCGGGCGCGTCCCGTGCCGAGTTCGAAGTCGAACATGAGGACGGAGAGATAGCGGCGGCCGCGGTAGTGGGCGAAGACCGCCTGGTCGGCCAGGCACGCCTGATCGGCGATCGGCAGGCCCGCCCGGCGCGCGTTGCGCAGGGCGTTGACCGCCAGGTTGGTCAGCAGCGACGCCTCGGTGCCCTCGCCCATTCCGTTGGTGACGTACAGCATGAGGTGGTCGGCGGTCGCGGACCAGTCGAAGTTGTCGCCGAAGACGGCGTACGCGGGCTCCAGTTGGGCGCCGAGTTCGTACTCGGGCCGGGCGCAGGAGCGGCCGGGCAGCAGTTGCCACTGCATCTCGGCGGCCAGGGTGAGCCGGTCCGTGCGGCGGGCCAGCAGATAGCGGTCGGTGTCGCGTTCGGCGACGATCAGCTCGTGCCCGAGCACTTCGGCGATCTCCGCGAGCTCGGGCAGGACGGCGCGCGCCCGGTCCGCGTCGGGCAGTTCCACCGACAGCACGCCGAGCCGGTCGCCGCGCACGGTGACCGGCAGCTGCACTCGGGCCCGGCCGTCGCCGGCCGGTTCCAGGTACGGCTCCTGGGCGCCGAAGGCCCGGCCCGCCGGGCCGTTGTGCACGGAGACGGGGTGCCCGGTCTCCGGCGGCGCGGTCACCGGCCGCAGCACGGTGAGGCCGTAGTCGACGAGATAGAGCTGGACGCCGTCCGCCGCGTACCCCCGCGCCAGTGCGCGGCGGGCGGTCTCGGGCAGTTCGTGGGGCGCCGCCGTGCGCAGCGCGCGTACGGCGGTCTCAAGTCTGTTCACGGCAGTGAATGCACCTGTCCTCATCATCTGTTCGGGGCGCGGGCCGGCGGCGCGCGCCTAGTAGGCTGACGGCTCGTCCAGCGCCTGCGAGAGGGTGATCGTGAGCGTCTTCCGTCCCCGCCCGGAGCCCGCCGAGGTCGCGCGGGTGACCGCCACGGCCGCGGAGCTGCTGGAAGTTCTGTGGGGCCGGGCCTCGACCGCCCCGGCCTCCGCGTCCCAACTGCGCGTCCTGCACATCCTGGAGCACCACGCGGGCATCACCCTGGGCACCCTCGCCGACTCCCTCGCCTCCACCCCGCCGTCCACCAGCCGGCTCTGCGACCGGTTGCAGGCGGCCGGTTTCGTCGAGCGGGTGACGAGCCCGGAGGACCGGCGCGAGGTCCATCTGCGCCTGAGCGGCCGGGGCCGCGCCTTCCTCGCCGACCTGCGCGAGCGGCGGGAGCGGGAGGTGCGGTCGGTGCTGGCGCTGATGCCGGCCGCCGACCGCGGCGCGCTGCTGACCGGGCTGGAGGCGTTCTGCGCCGCCGCGACGGCCCGGACGCGCGGCGACGTCCGCGAAGTCGACGGCCGTACCGCCTGACCCCCCGTCCCGCCGGGACCCGCCGGCCTGCCGCCCGTTCATGTGTGACCCGGCCACCACGTCCGGGGCCGCCTCCTCTCGCGAGCCGGATACCCCGTGCGGCGCGCGATGTGCCCGGCCCGGCCTGTGGCGAACGTCTCGGGGCCGGCGTCCGCCCCGGTTCAGCCGGCGAGCAGCGCGCCGAACCGGGCGGCGTCGACGTTGCCGCCGGAGGCGATGACGCCGATCCGCCGCGGCGGGTCCTCGACACGGCCGGCCAGCAGGGCGGCCAGCGCGGTGGCGCCGCTGGGTTCGAGGACGATCTTCAGGCGTTCGAAGGCGAACCGCAGGGCCTGCACGATCTCCTCGTCGGTGACGAGCGCGATGGCGTCCACGAGGCGCCGGTTGACTGCGAAGGTGATCTCGCCGGGGGTGGGCAGGGCCTGGCCGTCGGCGATGGTGTGCGGGACGGGCACGGTGACGCGTCGGCCGGCGGCCAGGGAGCGCTTGGTGTCGTCGCCCGCTTCGGGTTCCACGCCGATCACCCGGACCGCCGGGTGCAGCGCCTTCGCGGTGACGGCGCTGCCGGCGATCAGCCCGCCGCCGCCGACCGGCACGACCAGGGCGTCCAGCGGGCCGGTGTCCTCGAACAGTTCGAGCGCGGCGGTGCCCTGGCCGGCGATGACGTGCGGATGGTCGTAGGGCGGGATCAGGGCCATGCCGCGGTCCCGGGCGAGGGCCTCGCCGAGCGCGGTGCGGTCCTCGGTGTAGCGGTCGTAGGTGACGATCCGCGCGCCGTATCCGGCGGTGGCCTCCCGCTTGGCGCGCGGGGCGTCCGCGGGCATGAGGATCACGGCGGTGGTGCCGAGTTCGCGGGCGGCCAGCGCGGTGGCCTGGGCGTGGTTGCCGGAGGAGTAGGCGGCGATGCCCTTGGCCCGCTGCTCCGGGGAGAGCCGGGCGGCGGCGTTGTAGGCGCCGCGGAACTTGAAGGCGCCGACCCGCTGGAAGTTCTCGCACTTGACGAAGACCTCGGCGCCGATGCGCGCGTTCAGCGTGCGGGAGGTCAGTACCGGGGTGCGGTGGGCGACGCCCGCGAGGCACGCGGCGGCGTCGCGGACGTCGTCGAAGGTCACGGGCGAGGCGGCGGCCATGATGCGTCCCTGGGAAGGTGCGGCGGTCCGGGCGGACCGGGTGCGGAATTCACAACCGGCGTCAGCCTAGTGACGGGGCGCGTACGGGACACGCGCGGTCCGGGGAGGGGCCCGGCGGGGGGGAGGGGCCGGCCCTGGGCCCGGTGGGGCCCGGTAGGGGGAGACTTCGGGCCGGGAAGGGCTCCGGACAGGAAAGGGCCCCAGGCCGGGAAGGGCTCTGAGCCGGAGAGGACTTCGACAGGGAAAAACTCCTCCGGCACGGAGAGCGGAGAGAGCCCAGGCCAGAAGCGGCTCCGGCAGGGAAAGGCCCCGGGCCAGAAGCGGCTCCGGGCCGGGGAGGGCCCCAGGCCGGGATGGGTCGCGGCCGGGGGGGAAATGCCTGGGAAGGCTTTGGGCCGGGATGGGCCCCGGGCCCGTCCCGGACCGGTGTGCGGTCCGGGGCGGGCCCGGGGGTCGGACGGGGGCGAGCCCCGGTCCGGGACTAGTCGCGGCCGGACTCGATCTCCAGCTCGGCGCCGCGGTGCTGCTCGGCCTTGCCGGCCCAGGTGACACCGTTCTCACCGCCGACGTTCATGAACTGGCCCGCGGCCTTGTGGTCGAAGTAGCCCGCCTCCAGCTCGAACCCGTGCGGGCCCTCGTTGGCGGTGGCGGTGCCGGCACCCATCATCGCGGCGGTCAAGGACAGCAGCCCGGCGGCCACGAACGTACGCATACGCATGCGTGTCTCCCTATCTCGTACAGGTTGGACGTCGCCATGCCTTCCCCCCGTGCGCGGCCGTCGGCCCGGAACCCGGCGACGATCACCCGGACGGTCATCCGGAAGACACGCTCAGCGCAGCGCCGCCGCCTCCCGGCCGTCGGCGCCGTCGTCGCCCCGCAGCCAGAGGGTGCGCCGCGGGAAGGGCAGGGCGATGCCGGCCGCGTCCAGGGCCTCCTTGACGCGGCGGCGCAGCTCCCGGGTGACGGCCCACTGCTGCATGGGCGCGGTCCGCGCCGCCAGCCGCACCGTCACCCCGTCGGCGTCCACCGACTGCACGCCCCAGACCGCGGGGTCCTCCAGCAGGACGCCCTCGAACGCGGAGTCCTCGCGCAGCGTCCGCCCGGTCTCCTCCAGTACCCGGTAGACCTCGTCGAGGTCCGCGTCGTAGGCCACCGCCACGTCCAGGACGGCGCGGGCCCACTCCTGGCTGTCGTTGCGCACCCGCATGATCTCGCCGTTGCGGATGTGCCACAGCCCGCCGTTGAGGTCCCGGACGTGGGTCAGGCGCAGTCCGACCTGCTCGACCTCGCCGACGGCCTCCCCGAGGTCGACGGAGTCACCCACGCCGTACTGGTCCTCGATCATGATGAGCATGCCGGAGAGGTAGTCGGCGACCAGGCTCTGGGCGCCGAACCCGATCGCCAGGCCGACCACCCCCGCGCTGGCCAGCAGCGGGCCGAGCGCGATGCCGACCTGGTCCAGCACCATCGCGACGGCGATCACGAACAGCACGACGGAGACGATGCTGCTGAGCACCGAGCCGATGGTCCGCGCCCGCTGTTCGCGGCGTTCCCGGGCGCGGGAGCGGTCGCGGTGCAGCACCGCCGGGCCCCGGCCGCCGCGCCGGGCCGGTTCCCGGGCGCCGTCGCCGGGTTCCAGGATGCGCTGCACGACGCGGGTGATGGCCCGTTTGGCCAGCATCCGCACCAGCGCCACACCGACCACGATGAGGGCGATGCGCAGGGGTATCCCGATGAGTGCCGTCACGTGGTCGTGCGCCCAGTCCGGCATCGCCAGTGCCGGTGCCGCGGCGGGGTCGGGGGTCGAGTGGTCGGGTACGTAGGCCATGGACCGTGCTGCTCCTGTCGTCGGTGGGGAGGCGATGATCTCGGGCGCGCCTACCCAGGGGCAACGGAAAGCATGGTGGCGCCGGACCACCGGACTACGACAGGGGTCCGTCCCCGCCGGGCCGCCGGCCGGGCGGTGAGTCCCCCGCGGTGAGGTGCTCCAGCGCGGCGGCCAGTTCCAGGCAGGCGCGTTCCACGGATTGCCTGGTGGTGCGCTGTTCGGTGATGACCGCGGACAGCAGGAGCGCGGTGAGCGCCATGGTGCCGTTGAAGGCCTGGAGTTTCATCATCACCTCGGTCTCGGTCAGCCCGGTGAACGGACCGCGTCCGTCGGTCGCGGCGAGGGTGGCCAGGACGGAGGCGAGGAGGGCGCACAGGATGCTGCCCGCGAGCTGGAAGCGCAGGGCCGCCCAGATCAGCAGCGGGTACACCAGGAACTGCACGTCGAGGGTGCTCTGCGTGGCGAGCGGGACCAGGACGCAGGCTACGACGGCCAGGCCGCCGGCCTCCTTCCAGCGGACCTCGCCGAGCGGGGCCCCGCGGGCCCGGTGCAGCACGAGCAGCAGCGGGGTGACCAGGACGACCCCCATGGCGTCGCCCACCCACCAGGCCAGCCAGACGGGCAGCAGACTGCCGGTGTCGACCTTGCCCGCGGCGAGGAGCAGGGCCACCCCGGTGCAGGCGCTGATCACCATGCCGGTCAGGGCCCCCAGGAACACCAGGGCCAGGCCGTCGCGCAGCCGGGCCAGGTCCGCGCGGAAGCCCGCCCTGCGCAGCATGAGGTAGGCGCAGACGGGGGCCGCGGTGTTCCCGGCGACGACACCGATGGTGGAGGGTCCCGGGGTCGACAGGGAGAGGACGACGCACAGGGCGCCGAGTGCGATGCCCGGGGCCGCGCGCAGCCCGAGGATCAGCAGACAGGCCAGCGCGACGCCGGTGGGCGGCCAGATGGGCGTGACCACTGCCTGGTCCACGGCGAGCCCGCGCAGCAGTCCGAGGCGTCCGGCCGCGTAGTAGCCGGCCGCCACGCCCAGTGTCTCCAGCGCGAGGACGACCGGTCGCCGCCGGCCTCGGATACCCACCACCCGGCCATCAGACAACGGTGCCGCCCGGTCGGCCAGACGGGATCGGCCGGGTGCCGGGTGCCGCCGGGCGGAGCGGGCGGGCCCCGGGGCGGCGACAGGCGGGCCCGGGTGAGGTCAGGACCTCACGTCCCGGCCCGGCAGCCGTCGTGGCCGACGACCAGTACCGCCGCGTCGTCCTCGTGTCCCACCAGCGCGGCGTTCTTGATCACCGCGCCGGCCAGCGCATCGGCCTCCAGGTTGGCGACCGCGGCGGCCCCGGCCAGCCGGACCACCTGGTCCAGGCCCTCGTCGACGCTGAGCGCGGGGCCCTCCACCACTCCGTCGGTGAGCAGGACGAAGACGCCGCCCGTGGTGAGCCGGTACCGGGTCACCGGGTACTCGGTGCCGCCCAGCACGCCGAGCGGCGGCCCGCCCTCGTCCTCGGCGATCCCGGCCCTGCCGTCCGCCGTGGCCCACACACAGGGGATGTGTCCGGCGCGGGCGCTCTCCAGTACCCCGGTGGCCGGGTCGAGGCGCATGAAGGTGCAGGTGGCGAAGCGGTCGCCGCCGAGGGAGAGGAGCAGGTCGTTGGTGCGGGCCAGCAGGTCGCCGGGGTGGCCGGTGACGGAGGCCAGCGCCCGCAGGCCGGCCCGGACCTGCCCCATGAACGCCGCCGCGTCGATGGTGTGGCCCTGTACGTCGCCGACGGACAGCCCGATGCGGCCGTCGGGCAGGGTGAAGGCGTCGTACCAGTCACCGCCCACGTCCAGCCCGGAGTGGGCCGGCGAGTAGCGCACGGCCAGGTGGAAGCCGGGGATGACGGGCAGGTCACCGGGGAGCATGCCGCGCTGGAGGGCGACGGCCAGTTCCACCCGGGAACGCTGGAGTTCCGCGTGGCGGCGCGCCTGGGTGGTCAGCGAGCCGAGTCTGGCCAGCAGCTCGTCGCCGCCCGGTGCGGGGCGCTTGCCGAACATAGTCACTCCGGTGGGTGAGCCCGTTCAGCACGTTAATCCGCTTCACACCTTTTGTCATCCTTCGCCCGGACGGCCCGCGGGGTCAGCCGGAGGCGTCCAACTGCCAGCACGGCGGGCGGCCGGCCAGCCGGCAGGTGAGGACGTAGAGGGGGATGGGCGGGGTGTACGGCGAGCCGGTGCGGGGCGCGTGGATGAGTCCGGGCCGGTCCGCGCCGGGCTTCGGCCGGTGGGTCGTGGTCCAGGACGGGTCGGCCACCCGGGCGCCGACCGCGTAGGTGGTGCCGGGCGGCCAGATGACGCCGATCTCCGAACCGGCGGGGACGATCCACCACCAGCGCCGGCCGTCGGCGAAGACGCAGCCGACGCGCGGGAGGCGGTCCATGATGTGCGCGCCGTGTTCCCGGGGCAGGCCCACGGCGTCGTAGCCGAGGTCCGCGGAGAGCGGCGCCGGTATCCGCAGCCGCCCGGCGTGGTCGGGCGGGCACGGCCGCGGGCGGGGCGACGACAGGTCGGGGCGGAGCGGTCGGTTCATGAGGGGGGTGTCCTTCGGCCAAGTGGGGGATGGGCCGGGCCCGGCGGCACGGGCCGCCGGTGGTGCGGGCGGCGGCCGCTCTCAGCGGGGCACCGCCGCGGTGCTGTGCTCTGTTCTCGACGGGCGGGCTGCGGCGCGGGGCGGGCGGATTCGAGCCATGCGGTGGAGCCGGGCCCGCGCGGTCCGGCGACCCGGTGTCCGACCAGGGGTGTGCTCGGACCGGGCAGCGCCCTGCCCGCACCGGCCGGCGCCGCGCACCGGTGGGCGGGGCGGGACGGGAGGGCACCCGGAGGCGGGCCGGTCGGGGCCGTCGGCCCGGGGAGTCGACCGGTGTGCCCGCCTCCGGGTGTGCGCGGCGGCCGGGCGCGCCCCGGTGGTCGACCGGAGTGCGCCCGGCCTCCGCGCTGCCGCCCCGCGGCTCCGGCTCGGGCGGGCCGGCCGCGGGTGGCATGGCTGGGGTGACGCGCCGGTCCGGTGGTGGCCGGGCGGCTCGTCCGGCGTCCGGCGGAGGAAGGGCCGTCCATCGCCGTCGCCTTCCGTCCGCCTTCGCACCGGGAACGCCCGGACCGCCGGCAGCCGGTGCGGCATCACCGGTGTACGTGACAACCGGAACGGTGACTCCACTGTGGCACCTTCCGACCACGCCTCGCAACCGGCAAGTTGAAAATTGCAAGTGCCCACGTGCATGCTGCTCCTCGCGGCGACGTGGCCGTGTGTGCCCGTGTCACCTCGGCCCATGAGACGGTGACCCGGAAACTTTTCCGAGCGAGCGAGGGAGTGCGGCGTGCGGGCGGAGACCGACTGGGGCGGTGCCCCCTCCGTTCTGCGCATGATCCTCGGCAAGCAGCTGGAGGAGCTGCGTTCCCGGGCCGGGCTGTCCTTCGAGGAGGCGGGCGAGGCCATCGGGGTCAGCCACTCCACGATCCGCCGCATGGAGGCCGCCAAGGTGGCCCGGCTGCGGCTGACCGACGCGGAGAAGCTCCTCCAGGTCTACGGGGTGACCGACCAGCAGGAGATCGACACCTTCCTGAAGTCGGTCCGCGAGGCGAACAAGCGCGGCTGGTGGCACACCTACCGCGATGTCATGCCGGACTGGTACGCCGCCTATCTGAGCCTGGAGCAGGCGGCGTTGCAGATCCGGGCCTACGAGAGCGAGTTCGTCCACGGGCTGCTCCAGACGGAGGCGTACGCGCGTGCCCTGCTGGGCGCCGGCAATCCGCACGCCCCGGCCGAGGCCACCGAGCGCCGGGTGGCGCTGCGGATGCGCCGGCAGGCACTGCTCACCCGGCAGGCGCCGCCCCGGGTGTGGGTGGTGATGGACGAGACGGTGCTGCGCTGGCCGGTCGGCGGGCCGGAGGTGATGCGCGCGCAGCTCGGGCACCTCATCGAGGTCAACCGGCTGCCGCAGGTGACGGTGCAGCTCATGCCGTTCGCCAACGGGCCGCATCCGGCCATGCGGGCGGGCGCGTACCAGCTGTTCCGGTTCCGGGCCCGCGAACTCCCCGACGTCGTCTACCTCAACGGCCTGGTGGGCGCCGTCTACCTCGACAAGGGCGACGACGTGGTGGTGTACCGGGAGGCGCTGGACCGGCTGGGCGCCCAGGCGACGCCGGCCGCCCGGACCGAGGCGGTTCTCGACGCGCTGCGCAAGGAGTGGTGACGGTGGACCCCCGGCCGCCGCACGGCACGCCCGCTCCCGCGCCGGAGGGACGGCTCACGGCGTGGAGCGACGCCGCCGCGGGTTCGTGCTTCGAGGTGCGGCGGCTGGCCGACGGGCGGGTGGCGATGCGCCGGTCGGCCGACCCGGGCGGGCCAGAACTGGTCTTCCCGGCGGACGAGATGGCGCGCTTCGTGTCGGGTGTGAAAGCCGGTGCCGCCGACTTTCTGCTGTGAAGTGTGCTTTCTTTGTTGAGCGTTGGCCCGAACCTAACGACCTGTATGGGAGACATGACGGTGCCCGACAACGGATGGCCCGCTGACCGCATCGACACCGACCACGCGCACTCGGCGCGGATCTACGACTACATCCTGGGCGGCAAGGACTACTACCCGGCGGACCAGGAGGCGGGCGACGCCATGGCCCGGGAGTGGCCCGCCCTGCCGATCCACATGCGTGCCAACCGGGACTGGATGAACCGGGCGGTGCGCTGGCTCGCCGAGACGGCCGGGATGCGTCAGTTCCTGGACGTCGGCACGGGCATCCCCACCTCTCCCAACCTCCATGAGATCGCCCAGGCGGTGGCGCCCGACGCGCGGGTGGTCTACGTCGACAACGATCCCATCGTGCTCACCCTCTCCCAGGGGCTGCTGGCCAGTACGCCGGAGGGCAGGACGTCGTACCTGGAGGCCGACTTCCGGGATCCGGCGGCCATTCTCGACGCGCCGGAACTGCGCGAGACCCTCGACCTGACCCGCCCGGTGGCACTGACGGTGATCGCCATCGTGCACTTCATGCTGGACGCGGACGACGCGGTGGGTGTGGTGCGCCGGCTCCTCGAGCCGCTGCCGTCGGGCAGTTACCTGGCGATGTCGATCGGCACCGCGGAGTTCGCCCCCGAGGAGGTGGCGCGGGTGGCCCGGGAGTACGCGGCCCGTGACATGCCGATGCGGCTGCGCACCCTGGCCGAGGCCGACGAGTTCTTCGAGGGTCTGGAGCTGGTCGAGCCGGGCATCGTGCAGGTGCACAAGTGGCACCCGGACGGCGCCGGTGAGCAAGGCATCCGCGACGAGGACATCGCGATGTACGGGGCGGTCGCCCGCAAGCCGTGACGTCTTCGCGGGGCGCCGGACACCGACGGCCCGCGCGGCCCCGGGGGGCGCCCCCGCCCCGGCGGGCCGCACCCGTCTCTGGCAAGCTGACGGTGTGACAGCGCCCGAGACAGTGCACGCCCTCGCGTTCGCCCAGATCAGCCGGCCCGACCAGCTCTCCCCGGCGCTGCGCCGGGAACTGCTCGCCTGCTGGGCGGCGGTGGCCAACGCCGGCGGTGCGGTCATCCCGGCGGACTGCCCGCTGCCGCCGGTGTCGCCGGCCCATCTCGCGCCGGCCCTGGACCGGCTCGTCGGGAGCCTCGCTCCCCGGCACGCCCGGCTGCTCGTGGCCACCGCCGACGGCGCGCTCGTGGGCTGGCTGCTGGTGCGCCGCGAGGCGCATCCGCTGGAGGCGCACTGCGGTGTCGTCAACCACGTCCAGACCCAGGTGTCGGCGCGCGGTCTGGGCATCGGGGCGGCGCTGATGCGGTACGCCCGGGACGTGGCCCGCGACGAGCTGGGCCTGGAGCGGCTGAAGCTGACGGTGCGGGCCGGCCTCGGACTGGAGGACTTCTACCGCAAGGCCGGCTGGACGGAGGTCGGCCGGTGGCCGGGGGCGCTGCGGGTGGCGCCCGGCGACGACCGCGACGAGATCCTGATGGCCCTGGCCCTCGGGGACGGGCGCCCCGCCAAGGGCTGACCGCCGAAACGGGGTCAGTCCTTGACCGCCACCAGCACACAGCTGTCCCCGAACTGCCAGACCGGTGCGATGTGCCGGAAGCCCGCCCGGCGCAGCAGCTCGGTGTGCCGGCCGAGCGAGAGGTCCTCCGCGCCGCCGCCCCCGGCCGGCCGGCGCCGCTCGCGTTCGGCGAACAGGTCGGCGAGTTCCGGGTCCCGGGCCGCCGCCGCCCACCAGGACCGCCAGTCCTCGTGGGTGTGCGCACCCGTCCGCTCGGCGCGCCGGCGTCCCACGTGCGCGGTCAGGCCGGCGCAGGGTGCCGCGGCCGGCGGGAAGTGGTCGCCGTTGACCAGGACCCCGCCGGGCCGCAGCAGCTCGGCGAGGGCCCGGTAGGTGTCCAGGAGTGTGGGCTCGTCGAGATAGTGCAGGGCGGTGGTGGAGACGGCGGCGTCCAGGCCGCGACGCAGTCCCAGGGTCTCGGTCCAGCCGTCCGCCCCGATCACGGCGTCCACGTACCGGGCGGCGTCGGCGTGATGGGTGCGCCCCAGCTCCAGCAGCAGGGGGTCCATGTCCACGGCGACGATCTCGGCGGCCGGCAGCCGGTGGGCGAGCCGGGCGGACAGCGAACCGGGGCCGCAGCCGAGGTCCAGCAGGAGCGGCCGGGGGCCCGCCGTCGCCGTGCCGTGCTCGACCACGTCCGCGATCACCGTGAACCGCTCCTCGCGGTCCACCGCGTAGCGCCGCTGCTGCCGCTCCCAGCGCTCCACCCACGCCCTGGCCGTTCCCATGCTCACGCCCATCTGGTCGCGCCACCTCTTCCGTTTCGCACCCGTACCGTCCGAGGCAGAAATCTACAGGTGGAAACGGTTATCACTTACCACTCGGGGCGGCGGCCGGGCAGTCGCCACGTGTACCTGCCCGGTGGGCACCCCCGCCGGTCCCGGTACCGGGCCGAGTTGCTGCGGTGCGAGGAGAATCCGCCGGTGCGTCCGGCGGGCCGCCCGACGCCCCGATCGCCGTCAGGCGGCGTCCCGTCCCGTCTCCAGCGGCGGGGCCGCCACCGGGCAGTGCATCCGGCACTCGGGGCCGCCCCGCTCGGGCCGCGCCGGGGTGCGTACGGCGGTCCAGGCGATCAGGGCGCCCGCGACGAGCAGCCCCGCGCAGATCAGCATCGCGGAGTGGAAGGCCGCGTCGAACTCCCCGGGTTCGCGGTACGCGTCCGGGCCCATGCCGGTCAGCAGCGGCAGCGCCGCCACCGCCAGCAGGCCCGCCGCGCGGGCGGCCGCGTTGTTGATGCCGCTGGCCAGGCCCGCCCGGCCGGTGTCCACCGAGGCCAGCACGGTGGCGGTGAGCGGCGCGACCAGGGTGACCATGCCCAGGCCGAGGACGACCAGGGCGGGCAGCACGTCCCGCGCGTACCCGGCGCCCTCCCCCACCCGCAGCATCAGCAGCAGGCCGGCGGCGCACAGCAGCGGGCCGGCGGTGAGCGGAAGGCGCGGCCCGATCCGCTGGGCCAGCGCGCCCGAGCGGCCGGAGAGCAGCAGCATCAGGGCCGTGGTCGGCAGCAGCGCCGCGCCGGCGCCGAGCGCCGACCAGCCGACGACGACCTGGAGTTGCAGGGCGCACAGGAAGAAGAACCCGCCGAACGCGGCGTACACGCACAGGGTGACCACGTTGACGGCGGTGAACAGCCGGGACCGGAAGACGGACGGGGGCAGCAGCGGGTCCGGCCGCCGGCGTTCGACGAGGACGAGGGCGGCGCCGGCCAGCAGGCCGGCCGCCCCGGCGAGGGGTACGGCGTCGATCAGCGCGTAGGTGAGGAGCGCGAGGAACAGCGCGCCGAGGACCGCGCCGGGCAGGTCGAAGCGGCCGGTGCGGCGCGGGCCGCGGGACTCGGGGACGTGCCGCAGGGCCACCGGTACGCACACCGCCGCCAGCGGTACGTTCAGCAGGAACACCCAGCGCCAGCCCGGTCCGTCGACCAGCCAGCCGCCGAGGAACGGGCCGACGGCCGCGCCCACGCCGCCCAGGCCGGACCACAGGCCCACGGCCCTGGCCCGGTCGTCCGGGTGGAAGGACGCCTGGATCAGCGCGAGGGAGCCGGGGGTGAGCAGCGCGCCGCCGGCGCCCTGGAGGACCCGGGCGACGATCAGCACCGCCGGGTTCGGGGCCAGCCCGCACAGCAGGGAGGCGAGTGCGAACCAGACCACGCCGACGACGACCACCCGCCGGCGCCCGTACCGGTCGCCCAGCGCGCCGCCCAGCAGGATGAGTCCGGCGAGGGTGAGCAGGTAGCCGTTGACGGTCCACTGGAGCACCGGGAGGCCGGCGCCGAAGTCGCTTCCGATGCGGGGCAGCGCGACGTTGACGACGGTGGAGTCGAGCATCGCCATGGCCGAGCCGAGCACGGTGGTGAGCAGCACCCAGCGGCCCGCGGCCGTCCCCGTGCGCACGCCGCCGGCGGTCGTCCGGTCCGCCTGTGGCGGCCGGGGTCCCTCGCTGCCGCTGCCCATGCCAGGATCATCCCCGCACCGCGCCCGCACGGCCAGCCTGCCCCGCCGGGCCGTCTCGTCGACGTGACCCAGGCGGTGCCGCGCGAGGCGGGTGTCACCGAGGGCGGCACCGCCGGCGTCGGTGGTGTCCCGGTGGTGTCTGCCCCTGTCGGCGCACCGGTCGCCCGTCAGGGGCGCACCCGGACAGGTGCGTCCGTCAGCCCGTGCTCCCCCCGTCGCTCCCGCGCGGGTCGTCGGTGATGCGCACCGCGGCCCTCGTCCGTTTGCCCACCGGTTCCCGGTCCACCTCGAAGCTCTGGGAGACGGCCAGGACGATCTCCAGCCCGTGCTGGCCGACCCGGCCCGGGTCGCTGGTCCGGGCCACCGGCAGGCCCGGGTCACTGTCCCGGACCGTCACCTCCACCTGCCCGCCGACCAGTTCCAGGTCGACCAGCGCCGGACCGGACGTGTGCTTGCAGGCGTTCGTCAGCAGTTCGCTGACCACCAGTTGCACCGCCTGCGCGGCACGGTCGGGCACCCGGAATCCGTGATCGTTCTCCAGCCGCAGCAGGAACGCGCGTGCCAGCTCCCGTGCCCGCGCGACATCACCCGGTACGCCCTCGTACGCCGCCGACATCCAGACCAGCCCGTCCTGGAGCCGGTCCTTGTTCCGGGCAGCCCCGTTCTGGGCAGCCTTGCTCATCCGATCCGCCCGCTTCCTGAGCTCTGACCGCTACGGCAGCCGTCTACCCAGAAAAATCCGGAACCATCAGACTCGGGCCGTCTCCGGTCACCCCCGCGCGAAGACGCAACCCTTCGATCACCCCGTCAGGAGACCGCACGGCCGGACGGGCGGGGCCGCGCGGCCCGGGCCAGGTTGTTGTAGACGCGTCTCAGATGCTTGGCCGCGGGACACGGGGTCGCGTCCGCGCGGCACTGGCGGCAGCTTCGCTGATGCGACTCGTACTCCTCGCGCGCTCGGTCGAGGGGCTGGTTTAAGGACGACATGCGGGACTCCTGGGGGGAGGACAGGGAGACACCGCGGACCACACGCGACGGGACCTCGGGGGCCGCGGGAAGGGGGGTGACGGCCCCGGAAGTTGCCTGAGGCTCTCACCTGCAATGATGATCTTGTTACTGCGGGTACGGCAAGGCGCGGCCGATCACATGAAGGTCACGACCCCGCCCGCCGCGTTGACAGCTCGTTTTTCGGGATCCGGCGCGGGCACCCGGGACCCCGCTGTCGAAGAAAGGCCCTTGCCGTGCACCAGCCGCACCCCGCCCACCGGCATCCGCAGCCCGAGTTCCCCGCCCAGGACCAGCCCCATCCCGGCTGGACCGGCCCCATGGACCCGCCCCCGGACCACGGCGAGCAGTCCTACCGGGGCAGTGGCCGGCTCGACGGCCGCAAGGCCGTGATCACCGGCGGGGACTCGGGGATCGGCCGGGCGGTGGCGCTGGCCTTCGCCCGCGAGGGCGCCGACGTGCTCTTCACCCATCTGGCCGAGGAGAAGGACGACGCCGCGGAGACCGCCCGGTGGATCGAGGACGCCGGGCGCCGCGCCGTCCCCGTCTCCTGCGACATCCGCGAGGAGGACCAGTGCCGGGCCCTCGTCGAACGGGCCGTCGACACGTTCGGCCGGATCGACGTCCTGGTGAACAACGCGGCGTACCAGATGGCCCAGCCGGACGGCATCGAGGCGATCGGGACGGAGCAGTTCGACCGGGTGATGCGTACCAACCTCTACGGCATGTTCTGGCTGTCGAAGTTCGCGCTGCCGCACATCCCCGAGGGCGGCAGCATCATCAACTCCGCGTCCGTGCAGGCGTACAAGCCCAGCCCGCAACTGCTCGACTACGCGATGTCGAAGGGGGCCATCGTCACCTTCACCCAGGGGCTGGCCCAGATGGTGATCGACCGGGGCGTGCGGGTCAACGCCGTCGCCCCGGGACCGGTGTGGACCCCGCTGATCCCCGCGACACTGCCGGACACCGTGGAGTTCGGCGCGCAGGCGCCGATCGGCCGGCCGGCCCAGCCGGCCGAGATGGCACCCGCTTATGTCTTCCTGGCCTCGCCGGAGGCGTCCTACATCACCGCGGAGATCGTGAACGCGACCGGTGGCACCCCGCTGCCGTAGCCAATCGGCGCGCACGCCGGCCCGTCGGCGGACGGCGTATCGCTCGACACCGTGTACGCCTACGCCGGCGACCCGCTCCCCCGGCGCCTGACGCACCCGGGCCTCACCGCGCTGCCGCCGGGTGCGGTGTGGCTGATGGCGAGCGAGTCCTGCCGCCCGTACCAGGCGTTCCGGGTCGGCGGGGCCGCCTGGGGAGTGCGGTTCCAGCCCGAGGCGGACGCGGCCCGGGTCCGTGCGTGGGCCCCGGCGGGGCTGCGGGCGCGCGGGCCGGATCCGGACGGAGTGGTCCGTACGGCGGAGCGGGACGAGGACGCCGCCACCCCGGTCTGGCGCGAGGTGGCCGGGCGCTTCGCCGCGCTGGTCCGCGGGCGCGCCCGCGCCTGAACCGACGGGCCGGGCGGGCCGGGCGGGCCGGGCGGGCCGGGCGAAGGGAACTCCGGCCCGGAGATCAGCACGGCCGTACGTCCGGCCGGGGTTCGCCCCGCTCTCGTGGTTCCGCCGCCGCGAGGAGGTGGTCCGGTACGGCTTCCGGGTCGATCAGCCGGTTGAGCCGGCCGGGGACGTCGAAGCCGATCAGCACCACCACCACCAGGGTCAGCGTGAAGGTGAGGACCGCCAGCGACTGGCCCAGGGACATCCCCGAGGCCAGCCGGGCGCCCAGTACCGGGGCCACCGCGCCGCCCAGCGCGCCCACGTTGTAGGTGAAGCCGAGGGACGCGGCGCGGGTCTCGGTCGGGAAGTGTCCGGCGATGTACTTGGGCAGCAGCCCGGAGATGCCCTGCATGCAGGCGAGCAGCAGGAAGAGCAGCAGCCCCAGGCCGACCGGGCTGTCGTGGACGGCGAAGACCGGGAACACGAACGCCGTGCCGGCCAGCAGGGTCCAGCCGTACGTCCGGCGGGTGCCGAACCGGTCGCCGAGGAAGCCGGTGGCGACGCAGCCGGCCATGGTGCCGAATCCGGCGAAGTAGAGCGCGTCGCTGACCTGTCCGGGGGTGTAGCCGAGCTCGGTCTTGAGGTAGGTGGGCAGCAGGGCCTGCACCGGCCAGCTGTAGAGGAACGCGCAGAACACGGTGACGCACAGCGCGACGAACAGCAACCACCGTTTGCGGCCGCCCAGTTGGACGGCGAACGCGGTCAGACAGCCGGCCGCGACGACCGACAGCACCGGCACCAGACCCGCCCCGAGCGGGGTGAACACCGCGAAGAGCGATCCGGTGGCGGCGACGGTCAGCACGGTGTTGACCGTGGCCCGGCGCGGTCCGGCGAACAGCGGCCGGAAGGGGTTGGGCCGTTCGGCGGCGGCGCCGACCCGCTCCGCCCAGTCGTCGGCCTCGGGCAGCGCCCGGCGGACCCACAGCGCGACGGCCACGGGCAGCAGGCCGATGTAGAACAGCCAGCGCCAGCCATGGCCCGGCACCACCTGCTCGTAGACCTCGGCGGCCAGCACGCCGCCGAGCGAGAAGCCGGAGATCAGGAAGCCCGAGGCCCGGTTGCGCAGCCGGGCCGGCCAGCTCTCCAGGACGTAGGTGGCGCTGGCGCTGTACTCCCCCGCCATGCCCAAGCCGATCAGCAGCCGGGCGGTGAACAGGCTGGTGTAGTCCCAGGCGAAGCCGCAGGCGAAGGTGCCGACGGAGTACAGCAGGATGCTGGCCACCATGGCGCTCTTGCGGCCGAACCGGTCGCCGAGGGCGCCGAGCACGGCGCCGCCGAGCCAGCGGGTGATGAAGGCGCCGGAGACCAGGCTCGCGGACTCGACGGTGGACAGGCCGAAGTCGTCGGCGATCTCGGTCAGCACCAGGGTGATCAGGACGAAGTCGAAGCCGTCCAGCAGGTATCCGATCCAGGCGGCGAAGAAGGACTTCCACTTCTGCCGGGTGATCTCCCGGTACCAGGGCGGGGCGGTGGCGGGGGTGCGCGGGGACGGCATGGCGGCTCCGATGCGGGTGGGCGTTACAGCAGTCCGGCGTCGGTGAGGCGGTCCCGGACGCGAGCCACGGCCGGCTCGTCGAGCGGGACCTGCGGGGCGGCGGTGGCGGGGCAGTCGATGAGGCCGAGGAGGTGGGCGGCGGCCTTGAAGGCGCCGAGGGCGGAGGAACCGGCGCCCATCCGGGCCGGGTCGCCCGCCTCGGTGAGCGCGAACAGGGCGGCCAGCCGGTCCTGTTCGGCCCTGGCGAGGTCCCAGTCGCCGGCGACGGCGGCCTGGTAGAGGCGTACGTAACCGCGGGCGTCCACGTTGCCGAGGCCGGGCACCACCCCGTCCGCGCCCGCCAGCAGGGCGCCGTCCACGGTGAGTTCGGAGCCGGTGAGCACCGAGAAACCGGCGGTGCGGCGGCGCGGGTCGAGCAGCAGCCGGCGCAGTGCGCCCTCGTCGCCGCTGGAGTCCTTGAGGCCGGCGAGGGTGCCGTCGGCGGCGAGGGCGAGCAGTACCTCGCGGGGCAGCTTGGTGTGGACGGCGGCCGGGATGTCGTAGGCGAACAGCGGCCGGCCGGCGGCGGCGCGGACACGGCGGAAGTGGTCGGCGATCTCGACGGGGTGGGTACGGGCGTAGAAGGGCGCCGTGGCGACCAGTGCGTCGGCGCCCGCCCGGACGGCGTCGGCGGCCCGGTCCAGTACCCGGGGCGTGGTCGTCTCGATGACCCCGGCCAGTACGGGGACGCGGCCGGCCACGGCGGCCACGGCCGTCTCCAGTACGGTGCGCCGCTGGGCGTCGGTCAGGTAGGCGGCCTCGCCGCTGGAACCGAGCAGGAACACTCCGTGCACCCCGGCCTCGACGAGATGGCCGGTGAGCCGGCGCAGTGAGGCGGTGTCCACCTCCCCCGCCGGGGTGAGCGGGGTGAGGACCGGGGGGATGACGCCTCGCAGGGGCGCGGGAAAGGGCATGCGTGCTCCAGATCGGGCAGTTCCCCGTACCGGTCCCGAACCGTTCCGTCAGCTCGGGCTCGGGCTCGGTGGGGAGCGGATCGCCGGGGCCGAGACCCCGCTCGACGATCAGGATGCCATCGGTCGCCGCGCGCGCCGAGGAGAAGACCGCGCTCGCGCGGAGAGTCGCGCGGCGCCGAGGCCGGACCCGGGTACCGGCTCGCGGGCCGGGGGCGAGGGCTGGGGTCGAGGGCTGGGTGCCAGGTGCCGAGGGCAAGGGAGTCGGGCGCCGGGGGGCGGGGCAAGGGAGTCGGGTGCCGAGTACAAGCGTGCCGGGTGCCGGGTACCGGGTGCCCCGGGAGGATCTCGCCGGCGGAAGCATCGGTGTCGGCGGCGCGGTGGCCGATCGCCGCGATGAGCGAGGAGCGGGAAGCGGGGAGCGGGAAGCGGGGAGCGGGGCTCGCACGTCAGAGGCCCGTCCGGCCCGCTGGAGCGCGGGGGGACGGGCCTGGCGGTGCCGGTGTTCAGTCCTCGTCGACGTGCTCGCGCAGGATCTCCCCGTTGCTCGCGTCGACGTCGTAGGTCGTCTTGTTCCAGTTGTCGGTGGTGACGACGTCGACGGACCAGATGAGCTTCTGGTCGTCGTTCTCGTCCAGTTTCACGGCGGTGACGGTGCCGTCGGTCTTGTCGGTGGCCACCTTCGCCGCCTGCTCCGCACTCTGGTCGGCCTGGCTCAGCCAGTCGGCGATCTCGCTCTTGTCGTCCGCGTCCTGGTCGGCGTCGGCCTGGGAGTGGAACACCTTGCCGGTGACGGCGTCGATGTCGACCTCGCGCACGGTGCCGTCGGACGCGGCCACCTTGGCCGCCCAGACCGGGGAGCCGGCCGAAGGCATGGCCGCGGGGCTGCTCGCACCGGGCGAGGCGGAGCCGGAAGGGCTCGCGCTCTCGTCCGATGCCTTGGTCAGTTCGATCTCGGTGAGCTTGCCGCCGGAGACCTCCTTGACCGCGGTGTCGGCCGCCTTGTCCCAGGTCACCTTGGCCTTGGGCACCAGCGCCCGGCGCTCGGCCTGGTCGTCGGTGAGGGACGAGGAGGTGGATGACGGGCTGGTCGCGGAACCCGACGGCGAGGTGGTGGCACCGGAGGGACTGCCGGTGCCGGCGGACGGGCTGGTCGGGGCCGCGGCGGCCACGTCGGCACGCGTCGTTTCCGCGCCGGCGCAGGCGGTCAGCAACAGGGCGGACGTTCCCAGGGCACAGAACGCGGCCGCCGTACGGGGGGAGAGAAGACGTCGCACAGAACTCATGTGATTTTCGGTATCACCGGCGGCCTCCCGTCACGCCGAGCGACACCGGAAACCACCTCAACGGCCGATGACGTCACCCTCGGTGCGCGTCTACCCGGCCCAGGAGCAGGCCCAGGCGGACATGCCCTGGATCGCGGCCAGCCGCTCGGCGACGGCGATCTGCTCGGCCCGGCTGGCGAGGTCGGCCCGCGGCGCGTACTTGAGCCCGCCGGCCGCCGCCCAGCTGGACTGCTTGAACTGGAGCCCGCCGTAGTGGCCGTTTCCGGTGTTGGCCTTCCAGTCGCCGCTGGACTCGCACCGCGCGATGCCGTCCCAGTCGGTGCCGTAGGAGCCGAGGGAGCCGGCCGCGGCGGCGGTCGGGGCGGCCAGCGCGGCGGCGGTCGTCAGCGTGACCAGAACGCACCGGACACCGCGAAGGGCGGCGGGACCGCGCTGTGTCTTCTCATCGTTTCGTGACCACATCATGGACGGACTGTTACACGATGTGACGGAGAGTGCCGGGCGACGCTCGGTCGCCGTACGCCGGCCGGGTCGCTGGAACGCCGACTCGGGGGAACCCTGGTGCGCATGAGCAAGACAGCACTGGTCGTCATCGACATGATCAACACCTATGACCACAAGGACGCCGAGCAACTGATCCCCTCGGCCGCCTCCGTGGTGCCGGTCCTGACCGGTCTGCTGCGGCGGGCCCGGGCCGCCGGGGCGCCCGTGATCTACGTCAACGACAACTTCGGCGAGTGGCGCTCGCACCACGGCGAGCTGCTCGACAAGGCCCTCGCCGGACCGCACGCCGACCTCGTCGAACCACTGCGCCCCGACGACGCCTCGCTCTTCGTGATCAAGGCCCGGCACTCGATCTTCTTCGAGACCCCGCTGACCTACCTGACGCACCAGCTGGGCATCGGGGAGCTGGTGCTGTGCGGGCAGGTCACCGAGCAGTGCGTCCTGTACTCCGCCCTCGACGCGCACATCCGCCACCTGGACGTCGTCGTCCCCCGGGACGCCGTGGCGCACATCCACCGGGACCTGGCGGACGCCGCCCTGCGGATGATGGAACGCAACATGGGGGCCCGGGTGTGCGACAGCCGGGAGCTGTGGTCCTGAACGGCCGCGCGGGACAGGACCGTTCGGCCGGCACCGAAACGTCCGCCGGTTAATGTACATGCCATGTACGTCACCTCGGGCGATGCCTCGGCCGACCGCGCGGCCGCCGCGTGACGCCGGTCGAGATGGCCGCCGTGCTCCTCTCCGGCATGCTGGCCGGCGCGCTGAACGCCGTCGTCGGCTCGGGCACGCTGGTCACCTTCCCGGTGCTGCTCGCCGTCGGCCTGCCGCCGGTCACCGCCACGGTGTCCAACGCGCTCGGACTGGTCCCCGGGTCGGTCGGCGCCTCGGTCGGCTACCGGCGCGAGCTGGCCGGGCAGCGCCGACGGGTCCTGCGGCTGCTGGCCGCCGCGCTGCCGGGCGGGCTGGTCGGCGCCACGCTGCTGCTGGTCCTGCCGTCGGCGGCGTTCGACGCGATCGTGCCCGTCCTGGTGGGCCTGGCCCTGCTGCTGGTCGCGCTCCAGCCGCTGACCAGCAGGTGGGTGCGGGGACAGGCGGGGAGCCGCCGCGCCGCCGGACCCGCGCTGCACACCGGCCTGGCCCTGAGCAGCGTCTACGGCGGCTACTTCTCCGCCGCGCAGGGCACCCTCTACCTGTCGCTGATGGGGCTGTGTCTGGACGAGCGGCTGCAACGCCTCAACGCGTTCAAGAACGTGCTGGTGGCCGGCGTCAACACGGTCGCCGCGCTGTTCTTCCTGTTCGCCGCGGACTTCGACTGGACGGCGGTCGGGCTGGTCGCGGTAGGCTCGGCGGTCGGCGGGCGGTTCGGCGCCGGGGTGGGGCACCGGCTGCGTCCCGGGGTGCTGCGTGCCGTCATCCTGGTCTGGGGTGCCGTCGCCCTGGCCCACCTGCTGCTGCGCTGACCCGGGCGGTCACGGTGTGCCGATCGCGAACCGGGGGCCGGGCCGCTCCATGAGCCCGCCGAACGTGATCAGTGCCGCCACCTCGCCCGTCACGGCGATCCGCCCCGCCCCGATCGCGTCGGCGAAGGTGGTCCGGTGACCGACCACCTCGTCCAGGACGGGCCGCGCCGGCCGCAGGGTGACGTCCGGGGCCTCGCCCCGGGATGACGTTCTCGCCGGCCGCGTGCTCCAGGAACCCGGCGGGCGCGAGGACCGGCAGACGGCCGGGTCAACGGTCGGGACGGGGTCTGGTGGTTCCGCCCGGCCGTACCGGATGCTGTTTCCGGATGCCGGTGGGCACGCGACGAGGCACGGGAGGTGCCGGTGAGCGAGGGCCAGCAGAGCGCGCGGGAGTCAGCGCGAAAGGTCGACCGGGGGCGGGAGCGGCCGGGGTGCCCGGTCAGCCGGGCGGCCGACGGGACCTGGCAGGTGCACGATTACCAGGTGGCCCGGGAGGTGCTGCGCGGGCCGGGCACCGTGCAGGCCGGGCTCGGCATCGAGACGGTGGAGAAGCTGCCGCCCCGCGTCCGCCGGCCGGTGCTCTACCGGGACGGTCCCGAGCACCGCGAGCACCGCCGGCAGACCGCGCGCTTCTTCACCCCGCGCCGGGTGGACGAGCACTACCGGGAGCTCATGGTGCGGATCGCCGAGCAGCAGGTGGCCAAGGTGCGCGCGGCGGCTCCCGGCGAGGTCCCGCTCAGCGATCTGGCGTTCGAGCTGGCCATCGGGGTGGTCAGCGAGGTGATCGGGCTGCGCTACGGCCGGCCCGGGGTCCGCCGGCGGCTGGAGCGCTTCTTCCCCGCGGAGTTCGGCGAGCCCGGCCTGACCAGTGTCCGGGGCCTGTACTGGCTGGTGCGGCAGAACGTCAACTGGCTGCGCGTGCACCTCGCCGACGTGCGCCCGGCGATCCGCGCGCACCGCCGGCGCCGGCACGACGACCTGATCTCCCACCTGCTGGACGAGGGCTGCTCGGACGCGGAGATCCTCGGCGAGTGCCTGACCTTCGCGGCGGCCGGGATGGTCACCACCCGGGAGTTCATCTGCCTGGCCGCCTGGCACCTGTTCACCGACGACGCGCTGCTGGCCCGCTACCGGGCGGCGGACGAGGCCGGACGGCTGACCGTCCTGGAGGAACTGCTGCGGCTGGAACCGGTGGTGGCGCGGCTGCGCCGGCGGGCCACCACCGCCCTGGAACTGCGCACCCCGCGCGGACCGGCCGCCGTACGGGCCGGGGAGTACGTGGAACTGTTCCTGGACGACGCCAACACCGACCCGGGCGCGGTGGGCGCCGACCCGCTGCTGGTGCGGCCGGAGCGGGAGCCGGTCTTCGGGCCGGGCCGGTCCGGCCTGACCTTCGGCGACGGGCCGCACCGGTGTCCGGGCGCGCACATCGCCGTGCTGGAGAGCGACGTCTTCCTGAGCCGGCTGACCGCCCTGGACGGCGTCCGGATGGCCACCGCGCCGCGCGTCGCCTTCCGGGACGCCATCGGCGGTTACGAGATCCGGGGGCTGACCGTCGCGGTGCGCTGAGCGGACGGCCGGTGGAGCGTCGGGCAGGGCTCGCACCTGCATCTCCCCGCGGGAAGCGGGGCGTCTTGGCCTTGGACCACCAACGCGCGGAGCGGACACCCGGTGCTGCGGCGCCCTGTTCCGGGAACGACACTAACCCGGCGCCGGCCACCCCGCACTTCCGTGCCCGCCGGCGGCTCTTTAGCGTGAACCCCATGCACAACGAAACGAACCCCGGCGGCCCGGCCGGCCGGCTGCTGGGCGAGCTGCCGCCCGGCCGGGTGCTGACCGACCCGGACGCCACCGCCCGCTACGCCCACGACGAGGCCGAATGGGCGCCGCACGGCACACCGCTGGCCGTGGTCCGTCCGCACACCGCCGAGGAGGTCCAGCGGGCGGTCCGGATCTGCCGGGACCACCGGGTGCCGGTGGTGACCCGCGGCGCGGGCACCGGTCTGTCGGGCGGCGCCAACGCGGTGGACGGCTGTGTGGTGCTGACCACCGAGGCGATGACCGCCATCAAGGAACTCGACCCGGTCGAGCGGCTCGCCGTGGTCGAACCCGGCGTGGTCAACGAGACGCTGCGCACCGCCTGTGCCGAACAGGGCCTGTGGTACCCGCCGGACCCGGCCAGCGCGCCCTGGTCGACGATCGGCGGCAACGTCGCCACCAACGCGGGCGGCCTGTGCTGTGTGAAGTACGGGGTGACCCGCGACTACGTGCTGGGGCTCCAGTTCGTCACGGCCGCCGGCGACCTGGTCCGGGTCGGCCGGCGCACCGCCAAGGGCGTCGCCGGGTACGACCTGACCGGCCTGCTGGTGGGCTCGGAGGGCACCCTCGGGGTGATCACGGAGGTGACGGTACGGCTGCGCCCACTGCGGCAGCCCGAGCACACCGTCGCCGGGTACTTCTCCTCGATCGTGGACGCCGGCCGGGCGGTCGCCGCCGTGGCCGCCGCCGGGCTGACCCCGTCCGCCCTGGAACTGGTCGACCGGCACTGCCTCGAAGCCGTCGACGCCTGGAAGCACATGGGCCTGTCCACCGAGGCGGAGGTGGTGCTGCTGGGCCGGACCGACGCGCCGGGCGCGGCCGGTGAGCAGGAGGCCGAGGAGATGCGGCGCTGCTTCGAGGCGGGCGGGGCCACCTACGCCGTCCGCTCCACCGACCAGACCGAGGCGGACGCCCTGTTCGACGCGCGGCGGCTGGCCTACCCGGCGCTGGAGCGGCTCGGCCCGGTGCTCACCGAGGACATCTGCGTGCCCAAGGCGGCGGTGCCCGAGATGCTGGGCCGCATCCACGCGATCGCCGAGCGGCACGACACCCTGATCGCCAACATCGCGCACGCCGGCGACGGCAATCTGCACCCGCTGCTGATCACCCCGCCCGGCGACGAGGCGGCCCGCGCCCGGGCCCAGGCCGCCTTCCACGAGATCATCGCCGAGGCCCTGGAGCTGGGCGGCACGGTCACCGGCGAACACGGGGTGGGGCTGCTGAAGCGGGAGGGGCTGAGCGCCGAGCTGGGCCCGGAGGTGCTGGCCCTGAACCGGGCCGTCAAGGACGCGCTGGACCCGCTCCACCTGTTCAACCCGGGGAAGGTCGTCGCGTACACCGCGTGAGGCGCAGGTGGCGGCGCGGCCGTCCCTTGCCGCGCCGCCACGCCCCTGCACCTTCCCGCGGGATGCGGGTGCCCGCCGGGTGCGGCCGCACACCACCCTTTCTCAGAGCGCGGAGCACCTTTTCTTCAGAGCGCGGAGCGGAAGGTCCAGTGTCCTGAGCCCACCTCGTAGACCGCCGCCCCGTCCGCGATCCGCGGCGGCTTCGCCCCCGGGGTCGCGGTGGGCCGGGTGCCGTCCGTCGGGACGTGCACCTCGGCCGTGCTGCCCGCCGGGACGTCGACGGTCAGCCGGAAGTGTCCGTCCACCCGCTCCCAGGAGGTGCGGGCGGTGCCGTACGGGGTGCGGTAGGAGCCGGACGCCGAGGTCAGGGCGCCCGCCACCGCCGGGTCGATGAGCAGCCGCGAGTAGCCGACGGAGTCCGCGGTCTGGTCGATGCCCGCGACCCGGGTGGTGAACCAGGAGTCGATGGCGCCGAGCATGAAGTGGTTCTGCGACTGGCCCGGACCGCCGTCCCAGGACTCGCCGAGCGTGGTGTTGCCGGCCAGCACCTGGTAGCCGTAGCTGGGGCTGGTGGTCTGGGTGGCGATCTTGTGCACGAGGTCGTCGCGTCCGGCGCCGGACAGCACCCGGAAGGCGCTGGGCAGGGAGATCTCGCCGAGCAGCAGGTGGTAGCCGGCCGCCTCGACGGAGGAGGTGAGGTGGCCGAGCAGCCGCGCCCGCTCCCCCGCCGGGTAGGCGCCCATGTCCAGCGCGAGGGCCTCCGCGCCCTGGCCGCCGCCGCCGAAGGTGCCGGTGGCGGTGTCGTAGTACTTGGCGGCCAGCGCCTCGGCCGAGGCGTCGGCCTTCGCCCGGTAGGCGGTGGCGGCGTCCTGGTCGCCGAGGACGGCCGAGATCCGGCTCAGCGCGTCGACGACCCGCCAGTAGCCGTAGGTGCCGGCCACCGCGCGCGGGAAGGTGCGGTCCGGGGTGAACCAGTCACCGAGCCCGTAGTCCAGGATGCCGCCGCTGACCTGGGTCTCCAGGAACGCCGCGTACTCCCGCATCTTCGGGTAGTAGGTCTCCAGCGTCTGCTTGTCGCCGTAGGTGGTGTACAGCTGCCAGGGGACCAGGACGAAGGCGCCGCCCCAGTTGGCGTCGTTGCGGTAGGCCCCGGGGAGGCTGGTGTACTCCGGGACGGTGCTCGGGATCAGGCCCTCGGCGGTCTGCGCGTCGGCCATGTCACGGACGATCTTGCGCAGGTAGGACCGCATGTCGTAGTTGCCGGCCAGCGCCGGGAAGACCAGCTGGTTCTGTTCCAGCCAGCCCAGTTTCTCGCGGCTGGGGCAGTCGGTCAGGACGCTCATCATGTTGCCCTGGATCGCGCCGCGGATCAGCGAGTGGATGCCGTCGATGAGGGGGTCGGAGCTGTCGAAGGTGCCGGCGGAGGCGTTGTCGGTGCGCAGCACCTTGCCGCGTACGGTGATCCGCGCGCCGTCCGGCACTCCCTTCAGTTCCAGGTAGCGGAAGCCGTGGTAGCTGAAGTCCGGGTGCCAGGTCTCGTCCCGGCCGCCGCCGGCGGTGTAGCTGTCCCACAGCGGGGCGCCGACGTTGGAGATGGACTGGAAGGCGTGGCCGTCCTTCAGGGACTCCGCCGGGTAGGCGCGGATCGTGGTGCCCGCGGGGGCGGTGACGGTGATCTCGGGCCAGCCGGCGATGTTGCGGCCGAGGTCGAAGACGCGGCTGCCGTCGGCGCCGTCGACCTCCTTGCCGGTGAGGGTCTCGACGACCCGGACCGGTTCGGTCTCGCGGGCGCTCAGCTCGGCCGGCTGCGCGGCGGAGCCGGGGGCGCCGACGGAGACGGCGTGCCGCCACTCGCGCCGGTCACCGCTCGGCTCGTCCCAGTGCGGGATCTCGCGGCGGGCGTCGTAGTCCTCGCCGCCGTACCAGTTGGAGGAGGTGGTGGGGCCGAGCGCGGTGCGCCAGTCCGTGCCGCTGGTGACGGTGCGGATGGAACCGTCGGCCAGCGTCACCTCCAGACGGGCGATCAGCTTGGGGTCGCTGAGGTTGCCGTACAGCTTGCGGTAGCGGTCGGCCGTGCTGACCACGTTGGACATGCCGTTGCCGAGGGCGACACCGACGGTGTTGGCGCCCTTCTTCAGCCGGTCGGTGACGTCGTAGGTGGCGTACTGGACGCGCTCGCCGTAGGTGGTGTTGGCGGGTTCGAGCACGGCGTCGCCGACCGGCTGGCCGTTGACGGTCGCGTCGTAGACGCCGAGCCCGGCGATGTAGAGGCGGGCGCTGCGGACCTTCTTCGGGAGGGCGAAGTCGTCGGTGAGGAGGGGCAGTCCGGACGGCAGGTAGGGCTCGGGCGGCCGCTGGCCGGTGACGCGGGTGAGTTCGGTGAACGGTCCGGTCGCGGCGTCGGCGCTGGACAGGGCGTAGTCGACCGGGAAGTGCGGGACGCGGCCGTCGTCGGTGAGGACGTCGGCGCGGGGGTAGAGCGCCACCTCGTCGAAGGTCTTCGCGGACTTCAGGTCGAGGGTGAGGGTGACGGGCGCGGCGGAGACGTCGGGACCGGTGTGGGCGGCGCTGGAGAAGCCGGCCGCCGTCTGCAGGGCGCTGTTGGGCAGGCCGTCCACGGCGAGGGCGGGCTCCCACGTCTTGCGGATCGTGTTGGTCTCGGAGGCGGTGACGGTGGCGCCCTCGGCGAGGCCGGTGGCGGCACTCGCGGTGTCCCGGACGTCGATCTCGCCGAGCTGCACCCGCCAGGTCCGGTCCGGGAAGTTCTCGGCGAGGGGCAGGCCGAGCCTGGTGACGTCCAGGCGGACGTAACGGGCGGTGGTGCGCGGCACCTTGACGACGACCGGGGTGATGGCGCGCTTGCTGAGCCGCCAGTCGGGGTTGGTGATCCAGTCGGCGTCCCAGTCGGACTGTTCCGTCAGGCCGGTCTCGAAGACGGCGGTGTCGCTCCAGCCGGAGGCGGCGTCGCCGCGCTGCGACCACAGCATGACCCGCCAGTAGACCCGGGTGCGGGAGCCGATCCTCTGGCCCGCGTAGGTGGTGCCGGGCACCGCCGAGCGCACCTTGCCGGAGTCCCACAGGTCGGGCCTGCCGGCGCGCAGCCGCTCGGGTGAGGTGGCGGCCTGGACCCGGTAGGCGGACTGGAGGACGCCGGTGGCGCGGGCGGTGGTCTCCCAGCTGAGGTCGGGGGTGGTGTCGTCGATGCCCAGGGCCTGCTGGAGGTACTGGGTGCGCGGGTGGACGGGGGTGATGGCGGCGGAGGTGGCGGCGCCGGCGCCGGTCGCGCCGGCCAGCACGGTGACCAGGGCGGTCGCGGCGGCGGTCACGGTGAGCGCGGGGCGGGGTCTGGGCATGGGGCTCCTGTCGGTGTGCGGCGCGGGGTCAGACGCGGGTGAGTTCGGCGGTGGCGCGGCGGTGGAAGCGGAGAGTCACTGGGCCGAGCAGGCCGGACGGCAGTGGTTTGTTGCGCTCGTTGGAGAGGGTGTTGGCGACCCGGACCGCCAGCCGGTTGGCGCCGGGCACGAGCAGCCGGGTGACGTCGGTGACGAACGGCGCCCAGAGCAGCGGCGCCAGTTCGGTGCCGTTGACGGTGACGGCGGCGATGTCGCGCACGTCGCCGAGGTCGAGCAGGACACGGCGGCCGTCGAGCCGGGCGCGGTCGAGGTCGACGGTGGTGGTGTAGGTGGCGCTGCCGGAGAAGAGGGGGGCGGTGTCGGTCCAGCTGCCGAGCGGGCCGGTGACCTGGGTGGCGCCGTCCTGTTCCAGGGTGCGGGTCCAGTCGCCGGTGACGGGCAGCGGATCGAGGGGGTCGGTGACGCGGACGGTGCCCTGGTAGGTGTGGCCGCCGTCGGTGCCGGTGAGCCGGTGGGTGCCGGGGGCGGCGGCCTCGACGGTGGCGCGCAGGGTGCGTCCGGACCGCGCCACGCCGACCACCGGCAGCGGGGCGGAGGTGAGGTGCGGCTGGGTGCGTCCGTCGTGGCGGACGACGACGATCCGGGTCTGGTACGGCTCGAAGGTCAGCGGGAGGTGCAGGCCGCGCTTGGAGGTGCGGTAGACGGGGGCCGGTGCGGTGTCGCCGGTGGCCGGGTCCCACAGCTGAGGGGCGCCGGTGGCGGGGAGGGCGGCGGTGGTGCTGACGTCGGCGCCGCTCTCGTTGTTCAGCAGGAACGCGGTGTCCGCGCCCCGGGTGACCCGCAGCACCCGGATCGCGTCCCGCGGCGGGTCGAGTACGGCGGCGGCCGCGCCGGCGTCCTGGGCGGCACCGCCCAGCGCGGAGACGTCGGCGACACGCACCGCCCGCCCGGCGCCCAGCTCGCGGCTGCCCGGTACGGCGTCCCCGAACAGGTCGGAAAGGGCGCGGGTCAGCGAGCGGTCGTTGCCGTCGGCGTCGTCGGCGGGCAGGGCGCCGACCGCGACGACGGTGCCGCCGGCCCGGACGAAGGCGCCGAGGGCGCGGACGCCGGCCGCGTCCAGGGTGGGGGTGGCGGGCAGGACGACCAGGTCGTAGCGGGCCGCGCCGACGACGAGCCGGCCGCCGCGCGGCTCGGCGTGGGCGAGCAGGTCCGGGTCGCCGGTGAGGGCGCCCTCGTGCAGCAGGTCGAAGTCGACCTGGGCGCGTTCCAGGGCGTAGGCGGCGTCGGTGATCGCGCCGTCCACCTCGCCCTGCCGGTCGGTGCCGGTGAACTGCTCGGCGGCCCGCTGCGGCTGGAGCAGCGCGGTGCGCGCGGCGGAGGTGCCGCGCCCGGCCTCCATCACCCGGCCGATCCACTCGGCGAGGGGTTTCATGCCCCACCACCAGGGGGCGCGGGGCCCGAACGGCGGCGGGAAGTAGACGACCTTCTCGTCGGTCCACAGGGCGTGCAGCACCGTCAGGTTGACGCCGCGGGCGGCCTGCGCGCCGACCGTGGCGTGCACGAAGCCGGGGGTCACCTGCCAGCCCATGTTGCCGAACATCTCCATCAACGCCCGGTCCCGGCCCATCTGGTGGGCGACGGAGACCGGGTTGCGGGGCAGCATGGTCTGCTCGCCCGCGACGTACTCGGCGGTGATGATGTCGCCGCCGGGCACCTGCGCCCACTGGTTGACCTTGTGCAGGTCGCCGGTGGTGGGGATGCGTTTGGCCGGGGAGGTCTCGTCGTAGAGCGGGTTGGTGATGAGGGCGACGTGGCGCTTCTCGTACCAGCGGGCCTGCTTCTCGAAGTACTGGGCGAAGCGGCCCGAGACGGCCTGCCAGTAGCGGCCCCGCGCGATCCGGCCGGGGCGGCCGAGGTCGTCGAAGGCGGCGGCGTAGGCCACACCGGGTGCCACGTCCACGGCGCGCAGTGCCCGGTCCAGCGTGGGTGACCAGGGCAGGCGCTTGAAGTGCGCCTCGGCGGAGGCGAAGAACGGCTCGTCGTCCCAGAAGCCGGGGATGACGTTGCCGAAGTAGCGCTTGAAGCGGCGGTGGTACTCGCCGGGGACGATGTCGAGGAACAGCTCCACCGGTTCGTCGTCCAGGAGGTCGACGTAGCTGCGGCTGTAGCCCTGGGTGTCGTCGATGAGCGGGGTGCCGCCGAACAGGTCGATCCCCCAGCGTCCGGCGGGGACCTGCCAGGTGCCGCCCACCTGCTCGGTGAGGTCCGTGACGTCGGTGCTGCCGACGGGCCGGGCCGCGGCGGCGACGGCCGTCACCGGGAGGGCGTCGCGGTCGGGGAAGTCCCCGGCGGCGGCGGGGTCGTCGAAGGCGGCGGTGTACAGCGCCGTGCCGTCCGCGGCGGTGACGGTGAGGCTGTCCCACAGGCCGCGTTCGTCGCCGACCGCGCGTACGCCCGCGCCGCCGGTGGCGTACCGGTCGTCGGTGACGGTGCCCTTGTCCTTGCCGTCCAGGGTGACGGTCAGCCGGCCGCCGGTGACCGTGACGGCCACCGTGTGGAACTTGGTCTTGTTGAAGCCGTCGGTGCGGGTGCTGCGCAGCAGTTCCACCGGGTCGGCGTCCCGGCTGAGGCGGAGCACGGTGGTGACGCCGGTCTGGTCGAAGGTGACCGCGTAGCCGTCCAGGCCGTCGGCCGAGGCGCGGACCACGAGGCCGGCGGCGGTGTGGTCGGCCTTGGCGCTGCCGGTGACGGTGTAGTCGGTCCAGCCGGCGCTGCCGCGCAGGGCGGTGGCACCGCCGAGCACCGCCGCGTCGGCGATCAGGGCGCCCGCCTGCACGCCCAGGCCGGTGGAGCGGCGCAGGTCGACGCGGGCCGGGCCCTCGACGACGGTGGTGGAGCGCCACAGCGCCTTCAGCCGGAGGTCGGGGCGCGGCTCGTAGGTCAGGGTCCCGACCGTGCCGCCCTTGACGATGTACTCGCCGGCCCGGCCGCTGGGGAAGTGGTCGTCGTTGAACAGCCACACCCGCATGCCGGTCCGCTCGGCGGTGGCCAGCACGTGCCCGACGATGTCGAACCAGCCCTCGGTGAAGAAGGCGGGCTGCATCGCGTCGTTGTCGAAGGAGAAGAGGATGACCTCGTACATGCCCTTGGCGCGCAGGTCGGCCAGTTGCCGGTCGGCGAGTTCCGGGGTGACGGGGCCGTTCCAGTACCAGTAGACGGTGGGGCGGCTGTCCTTCGGCGGGTCGGTGAAACTCCGCTCGGCGAAGCCGGCTGTGCGGGTGGGGGCGGTGGCGAACGCGGGCAGGCCGGTGGCGAGGACGGTGCCGGCGGCGCCGGCCGCGGCCACGAAGTGGCGTCTGGACAGGGGGAATTCGGGCATGGGTGTTCCCTGGGAAGGTGCGGCGGGTTTCAGCCGGCGGCCAGGCGGGCCACGTCGGCGGCGGACAGTGCGCGGTTGTGCAGACGGAAGTCGCGTACCGCGCCGTGCAGATAGGGGTGGGTGGTGTTCTGGGAGCGGCCGAGGTAGTTGCGGGCGGTCGCGCCGAGCAGCAGCGGGCCGGAGACCATCGCGGGGTTGCGGCCGGCCTCGGCGCCGTCGACGTACAGCACGCCGGTGCCACCGCCGAGGGTGAGCGCCACGTGGGTCCAGCGGCCCACCGGCAGCGGTCCGGCGGCGTCGATGAAGTCCTCCCCCTCCATACCGGCGATGCGCAGCGCGGCGCGGGCCCGCTGGGCGCCGGTGGTGGCGGTGAGGAAGAGGTACGTCTCCTTGTGGTAGCCGAGGTCGAAGACCCGGGCCGAGGCGGCGAGTGCGTCGACGCGCACCCGTACGCTGATGGTCAGCTCGGTCAGACCGCTCAGCAGGCCGGCCGGGAGGGCGACATGGCCGTCCGTGCCGTCCAGTTCGACGGCCGGTCCGGCGGCGTCCCGCGTCCAGGTGGCCCCGCCGGTCAGGACGGCGGCACCGAACGCGCCGGTGGCGTCGCCGGCCGTGGTGCCGGTGCCCTCGTCCAGCGGGTAGCGGACGACGTCCCGTGCGCGGCCCTGGCGCGGGGTCACCGCCCAGTAGACGTTGTAGCGCTGGTGCTGCACCTCGTGGAACGGCCGCAGCGTCACCGTGCGGCCGTCGGCGACTGCGGTGAATCCGGTGGGCCGGTCCCCGGCCGCCCGCAGGGTGCGCGGGCGGATGGTGGGCAGGGTGGCCGGAGCGTCGTCGCCGTACTCCCCCGCCAGCACCAACGGACCGTAGGACAACGATGTCACCTGCGGGTTGTCCGGCGCCGGGGTCCAGACCGGCTCGCGCGGCAGGATCAGGTCGACGGTGTCGCCGGCGCGCCAGTGCCGGTCCAGCGAGACATACGTGCCCGGACGCGGCCGGGTGCCGACTTGACGCCCGTTGACCTTCAGCACGGGTGCGGTGCCGGCGTCGGCGACCCACCCGGGTATCCGCAGCCGCAGCGCGAAACGGGCCCGCCCGGCGGTGACGGTCAGCCGGGTCCGCCCGGTGGTGGGATGATCCGTCTCCTGACGGACCGTCACATTCTGCTCCACCCAGTGCACTTCGGACGGGATGAACAGGTTGACGTAGAGCGCGGCGGGGCGTCCGGCGCGGGAGCGGAAGTAGACGGTGTCGGCGAACTTGGTGTGCGTCTCCAGGCCGGTGCCGTGGTCACAGGAGAAGTTGTCGTAGTCCCCGCTGTAGCTGCCCGGGGCCGCGCCGAGGCCGTCCTTGGGCTCGCGCCGCGAACCGGCCCACAGCCCGGTGTAGTACGTGACGAAACCGTGCGCGGAGTCGGGATCCTGCTCGCCGAGCATCTGGTTGTACAGCGTCCACTCGTAGTGGTCCAGGTACTCGGCGCGCTCCGGGCGGTGCAGGAACAGCTCCCGGCCCAGCTTCAGCATGTTGTAGCTGTTGCAGTTCTCGCAGGTGACCTCGGAGAGCCGGCTGACGATCTCGCCGGGCGGACCGAAGAGCTCCTTGTCCGAGTTGCCGCCGATGGCGTACGAGTGGTGGCGCACGACGGTGGTCCAGAAGGTGTCGGCGATGGTCAGGTAGCGCTGCTCCCCCGTCGCCTCGTAACTGGGCACCGCGCCGACGATCTTGGCGATCTCGGTGTTGGCGTGCCGGCCGGCGAGTTCGTCACGGCCGGCGGCCAGCGGCGTGTACAACTCCTCGTGGTCGAAGCGGCGCGCGGTGCGCAGATGGGCGGGGTCGCCGGTCTCCAGGTACAGCCGGGCGAGCACGTCGTTCATGCCGCCGAACTCGACCTTCAGCACGCTCTGCATCCGCTCGTACGACAGCGGCGCGGTGCGGGCGTCGGCCCAGCCGGCCATCTCCAGCAGGACGGTCAGCGCCTGCTTGTTGCCGCTCAGCCGGTACTGGTCGAGCAGCCCCGCCATGATCTTGTGCAGGGTGTAGTACGGCGCCCAGGGCTTGCCGCCGGCCTCCAGCTGGTCGAAGACCGACTCCGGGAAGGCGGAGAGGTACCCCCGGTGGAAACCGGCGGCCGGCGCGGCCCGCTGGCAGTCCGCCAGCGCCGCCACCAGGGCGCGGCCCTTGTCGCCGTAGGCGGTGTCACCGGTGGCCGCGTGCGCCTGGGCGAGGCCGCTGAGCAGGTGGCCGGTGGTGTGGCCGCGCAGTTGGACATCGGGGGCCTCCCAGCCGCCGCAGGGCTCCGCCGTGGACGGCAGGCCGACGTTGCGGCGGAAGGTGTGCAGCAGCCGGTCGAGGTCGACGAAGAGCAGGTACGCGCAGGTGCGGCGCATGTTGGCGAGGAACGGGCTGTCGAGGAGCCGTACTTCGGACAGCGCGAAGGGGGCGAGCGCGGGCCCTTGGGCGGGGTCCTGGGCGGGGGATCGCGAGGGCGCCTCGGAGGCCGGCGCCGCCATGGCGGGGACCGGGAGGGCGGTGCCGGCCGCGGCGGCCGAGGCGGCGGCGATCACGCCACGGCGGGACGGTCTGGGAAACGCGCGGTGTGCGGACAATGTGCCGTGCTCCTTCGAACGGACAGCGCAACCTTTGAAACGTTTAAGTTCGTCGCCCGAGACGGTAAGTGGGAGCACAACGAGCGTCAAGACTTCACACAGGAAGAGATCAAGGGGCCCAGACGGCACGGGAATTGAATCGTTCAATGAACGGGAATGAAAAGCGCCGCCGACGGCGTCCTGGCTGCCGTCGGCGGCGCTCCCCGGCCGCGCGGGGTCAGCCGCTCAGTGCGGCGAGGACGACCTCCTTGGCCTCGTCCTGGACCTGCTTCAGGTGATCCGGGCCGCGGAAGGACTCCCCGTAGATCTTGTAGACGTCCTCGGTGCCCGAGGGACGGGCCGCGAACCAGGCGTTCTCGGTGGACACCTTGATGCCGCCGATGGCCGCGCCGTTGCCGGGCGCCTCGGTGAGCACCGAGGTCACCGGCTCGCCGGCCAGCATGTCGGCGGTGACCTGCGCCGGGGACAGCTTGGCCAGGCGGGCCTTCTCCTCGCGGGTGGCCGGGGCGTCGATCCGGGCGTAGGCGGGCTCGCCGAACCGCTCGGTGAGCGCGGCGTAGTGCTGGGACGGCGTCTTGCCGGTGACCGCGGTGATCTCGGAGGCGAGCAGCGCCAGGATGATGCCGTCCTTGTCGGTGGTCCACACCGAGCCGTCCCGGCGCAGGAACGACGCCCCCGCCGACTCCTCGCCGCCGAACCCGAGCGAACCGTCGACCAGCCCGTCCACGAACCACTTGAAACCGACCGGTACTTCGACCAGCCGCCGGCCGAGATCGGCGGCGACCCGGTCGATCATGCCGGAGGAGACCAGCGTCTTGCCGACGCCCGCGGCGGCGGGCCACCGGTCGCGGTGGGCGTAGAGGTAGGAGATGGCGGTGGCGAGATAGTGGTTGGGGTTCATCAGGCCGGCGTCCGGGGTGACGATGCCGTGCCGGTCGGCGTCGGCGTCGTTGCCGGTGGCGATGTCGAACCGGTCGCGCCGCTCGATCAGCGAGGCCATCGCGTGCGGCGACGAGCAGTCCATGCGGATCTTGCCGTCCCAGTCCAGCGTCATGAACCGCCAGGTCGGATCGGCCAGCGGATTGACCACGGTCAGGTCCAGGCGGTGCTGCTCGGCGATCCGGCCCCAGTACGCGACGGACGCCCCGCCCAGCGGGTCGGCGCCGATCCGCACCCCGGCGGACCGGATCGCGTCCAGGTCGAGGACGGAGGGCAGGTCGGCGACGTACGTGCCGAGGAAGTCGTAGCGGCCGGTGCCGGGCGCGGCGAGCGCCTTGGCGTACGGCACCCGGCGTACGTCCTTCAGGCCGGCCGCGATGATGTCGTTGGCCCGGTCCTGGATCCAGGAGGTCGCGTCCGAACCGGCGGGGCCGCCACTGGGCGGGTTGTACTTGAAGCCGCCGTCGGCCGGCGGGTTGTGCGACGGGGTCACCACCACGCCGTCGGCCAGGGCCGAGGTGCGGCCCCGGTTGTGGGTGAGGATCGCGTGCGAGACGGCCGGGGTGGGGGTGTAGCCGTCCGCCTCGTCGATCAGCACGGTGACGCCGGCGGCGGCGAACACCTCCAGGGCGGTCACCCGGGCCGGCTCGGACAGGGCGTGGGTGTCGGCGCCGAGGAAGAGCGGCCCGGTGGTGCCCTGCGCCTTGCGGTACTCGCAGATGGCCTGGCTGGTCGCGGCGATGTGGTCCTCGTTGAACGCCGCGTTCAGCGACGATCCGCGGTGTCCGGACGTGCCGAACGCCACCCGCTGGCCCGGCTCGGCCGGGTCCGGGTGCAGCGCGTAGTACGCCGTCACCAGCCGGGCGACGTCGATCAGGTCCTCGGGTCCGGCCGGCTGACCGGCTCGGTCATGTGGCATGCGCCCACTCCTCCGCATCGAATCGGGCGACCGAATCGGGCATTCGCTCGCCGCCCCATCTTCCCCCGCCGTCCTCCCGGACCGGCCCCGACCTGCCCTTCACGGCCTGTGCTTCGAGCCGTGCTCCGACTCCTCGGACTCTCAAGCTCGGGATTAGGGTGAGGGTGTGATCGAGGTGGAGGTGCGGCAACCGCTGGTGTCACCCGCGCACCGGTTCGCCGGGCGCCCCGCGGACGGGCCGGCGCCCGGCCCGTCCGACGAACGCGTGCGGCGGATCGGCTCCCTCGTCGGTGCCGCCGTCGCCCTGGACCGCGGTACCGGATCCGTGCCGTTCGCCGGGCGCCGTCCGGCCCGGCCCTGCGCCTGGCTGGACGTCACCGTCGCACCCGGCGCCCAGCGCGCGCGGCGCGGCGGGGGCGGGGTGCGGTGCGCGCCGCTGGGCGACGGGACGCTCACGGTGGGGCCGGCCAGGTTGTGGATGGGCGACGGGTGAGCGGCGGTGACCGGTGGAACGGTTGACGGAACGGCCGGTCGAGCGGCCGAGCGGCCGGTGGGACGACCGGTCGAACGGTCGGTGGGACGACCGGTCGAACGGTCGGTGGGGTGACCGGTGGGGTCGGCGACGTCGCTCCGTCGGGAGTGGCGGTGCCGCCGGCCCGGGGGTCAGATCCGCCCGCCGGTGAGCCGGGTGACGGGACCGTGGGCGTGGTGCGCCGAGCGGCGGCCGACCGCGTAGGAAGCGGCGGTCAGCGCCGTCAGGCCCGCACCCACGCCGGCGGCGATCACCTTGCGGTGGGCGATGACCGTCCAGGCCGTCTTGGCGACCCCGGCGACCTGGCCGGTGGTCGCTATGACCGCCTGCCGGCCCGCCTCGACGCCCTTGGCCGCGCTCTGGGCGGCGGCCGTGGCCGCACCGGCCGCGCGCTCCGCACCGGAACTCGCGGCTGACGCTGCGTCACCGGCCTTGCCGGCGGTCTTGTCGGCGGCGTCCTTCGCGGTCCGTGCGGCGGGCGCGGTCGCCTTGTCCGCGCCATGCCGCGCCTTGGCCGCGGCGGCGGTCGCCTTCGCGCTGTCCGGCTTGTTGCCGGACCGGGCGTCGGATGTGGTGTCGGGCTTCTGATTCGTGTCGTTGTTCGGTTCAGTCATGGACTCCGGTTTGCCCCTCGCTCCGCGCGCAAACGCCCGCCCCCGCGACTGTTTCGGCCGAAACCTGACCGAAACCGGGCCCAGCCGAGGACCATCCGTCCCGGACGGGTATGCCTGGCTCGTATGTCCGCGCGGGCGGGGAGCAAGGGGGCGGCTCCGATGGCGATGTGGCGCAGCACGACCGGCCGGCGCGACTCCCGCCGGGCCCGACGGCGGGAAACGGTACGGGTGTTGCGGGCCCAGGGGCGGCACGGGCCGGAGTTGCGGGAGGTGCTGCCGGCGCTGACCGGACTGGTCCTGGTGCTGTGCGCCGGGGTCGCGGGGATCGCGGCGGGCTACCGTTCCCTCGGCCTGGTGGTGCCATTGGCGGCCCTGGCGCTCCTGGCGGTCGCCGTACCGGTCGTCGTCGGACGGCTGCGCCCGCCGGCCCGGCGCCGGCGCGGCCGCTACACGGCGGAGGAGATCGCCGCCCTGGACGCGGAGGGCCTGGCGCTGGCGGTGTCCCGCATGCTGCGCCGGGACGGCTGGTCGGTCCGGCCGCCGTCCGGTGAGCGGGTCCGGCCCCGGGTGCGGGCCCGCCATCCCCGGGGCCACCGGCTGGAGGTGGCGTTCCGTCCGGTCGCCGAGCCGCTGCCCGACGAGGACCCGCCGCTCGCCCGGTCCCGCCGCGCGGACGCCGAGCCGCCGGTCCTGCTGATCGTGCACCGCGGCAGCTTCAGCGGCCGGGACGTGCGCTGGGCCCGGCAGCGGACCGGCGTCCGGCTCATGGACGGGGCGCTGCTGCGCCGTTGGGCGGACGACACGTCCCTGGACCGGCTGATCGACCTGTGGTGAGGGCGAGGGTGTGCGGGCGGGGCACGGCCGGTACGCGTTCCAGCACGCCGCCCGCGAAGACGTCGTAGAGGGGCAGCGTCTCCAGGTGGACGTAGCCGATGTGGCAGTCGCAGACGGCGAGCGGGCAGGGCCGGGGACGCAGGGCCGTCCGGTAGGAACCGTCGTACAGGTTGCCCAGTTCGGCGCGGACGAAGTGGCAGCGGCGGACCGTGCCGTCGCCGTCGGCCGAGATCACCGACTCCCCCGTGCGGCAGGGCAGCCCGGCGCTGGTGTGGGGGTGCCGGCTGTAGGGGAAGAGCGGGTCCAGCGCGGTCCAGGTCGCCGCCTGGGCGTCGTCGTAGCCGTGGCCCTCGGCGGCGTTGATCCACAGGTAGACGTGGTCGGGCAGCTCGGCGCGCAGCCGGCGGGCCGCGTCGAGGTGCTCGGGAAGACCGACCACTCCGACGCTGTACCGCACCCCGCGGGCGGCCAGCTCCCGGCACTTGGCGAGGAACCGGTCGTACGGCGTCTGGCCGGGATGGTACGTGCACCACAGGGCGAGGGTGGCGGGGTCGGCGTCGGCGAGCCAGTCGGTGCGGCAGCTGAGGTTGGTCTGGATCGCCACCCGGCGGATGTGCGGCAGGTGCGACAGCTCGGTCAGCGCCCGGCGGTACCAGGAGCGGACCAGTCCCTCGCCCCAGGGGGTGAACAGGAGGGAGAGCCGGTCGTCGGTGGCGGCCGCCGCCCATCCGGCGAACCGCGCCAGGGCGGCCCGGTCGGCGCGGAGCTGCTCGCGGCTGTCGCGCCGCTTGGCGAACGGGCAGTACGGGCAGTCGTAGTCGCAGGAGGCGAGCGGCCCGCGGTAGAGCACGGTCAGGTCCATGGGGTGCGGTCACTTCCGCGCGTAGGCGGCCATGGCGGCCCGTACCGCCGGGGAGAACAGCTCGGGCCCGATCGCGTCGGAGTGCGCGAGGCCCTCCGGGGTCAGCCGCAGGACGGTGCCGGGGGCGGCGTCGTCCGTCAGCCAGCCGCGGTCCGCGAACCGCTCCAGCTCGGCGGCGAAGTCGTCCTCGGGCCGGCGGCCGAAGCGGGCCCGGTAGTCGGTGACGTCGAGGCCGTCGGCCTGGAGCAGCGACTGGAGCAGGTGCCGGCGACGGGACTCGGCGGCGTCGATCCGGCGGCCGTACTCGGCGTGCCCGAAGTCGGCGGCGGGGCGGGAGACGTAGTCGTCGATGATCGCGCGGATCTCGTGCATACCGACCGCGTAGTCGAAGGAGTAGTGCAGCCCGGCGGTGTAGGAGCGGGCGCCGCAGCCGAGGCCGATCATGCCGTCGGTCTGGCAGGCGTAGTCGTCGGCGCCCTGCGGCGGGGCGTCCGCGCGGCGGAACATCCGCATGGACTGCTGGACGTAGCCGTGCGCGAGGAGGTGGTCGCGGCCGGCCCGGTACAGCCGCAGGCGCTGCGTGTCCCAGGCCGGGTCGGTGCCGTCGGCGCGGCGGCCGAGGCCGGTCAGGGGGCGGATGTAGAGGGGGTAGAGGTACAGCTCCTCGGGCCGCCAGGCCAGCGCCGCGGCCAGCGAGCGCAGCCAGGTCGTCTCGGTCTGGCCGTCGATGCCGTAGATCAGGTCGATGTTGAGGACCGGTGTGCGGACGTCCCGGACCCGGCCGAGGGCCGCCTCGACGTCCGCGCGGCGCTGGGGGCGTACGGCGGCCCGGGCCTCGGTGTCGTCGAAGCTCTGCACGCCGAGGCTGAGCCGGGTGGTGCCGCGCGCGACGAGGACTTCGAGCCGGTCGGCGGTGGCGGTGGCGGGCGACGCCTCGACCGACAGCGGGACGGCGGTGAGGTCGGCGCCCATGCGGTGTTCGGCGATGTCGCAGAGGCGCTCGAGCTCGGTGGCGGTGAGGAAGGTGGGGGTGCCGCCGCCGAAGGCCGCGGTGGCGAAGCGGACGCCGGTCGCGCCGAGGGCGTCCCGTACGGCGCCGGCCTGGCGCTCCAGCGCGTCCAGGTAGGCGGTCGTCAGACCGTCCGAGGCGCCGATGCGGGTGAAGAGGTTGCAGAAGCCGCAGCGTATCTCGCAGAACGGGATGTGCAGGTAGAGGGAGAGGGCGTCCTTGGGTTCGGCCGCCCACAGGGAGCGCAGCTCCGGGCGGTCGGCCAGGCGCCGGTAGGCGGTTTTGTGGGGGTAGGCGTAGACGTAGTGCTGGTAGGGGCTCTGGTCGGGGCTCGCGCCTTGGCCGGTGGCGGGGGCGGATGCGGGCGCGGGGGTGGGCGTGGGCGTGGGCGTGGGGGCGATGGTCATCGGGCGGCTCCGGCGGGGGCGGGGGTCTCGGGGGTCTGTCGGGCCTGGGAGTCGAGGACGAACTGGGCGTAGGGGACGGTCCATACGGACTCGTGGCCGAGGCGGTGGCCGGTGTAGCCGTCGTCGCCGTACGCCGTGCCGTGGTCGGAGCAGACGATGGCGAAGCACCGGCGTCTGCTGCTCGCGGCGGCGAACAGGCGGCCGATGTGCCGGTCCACGTACTCCAGGGCGGCGGCGTGCGTCTCGCGGGTGTCACCGCTCTCGCGGCCGGCGCCCGGCAGGTGGAACCAGTTGGGCTGGTGCAGGGCGGAGACGTTGACGAAGAGGAACAGCCGTCGCTCGCGCGGCAGTGCGCGCACCACCTGCTCGGCGCACGCGATCTGGTGCTCGAAGGAGGTGGGGGAGGTGACGCCGAACTCCGGTTCCCAGTGCGACTCGTGGAACATGCCCGGCAGCACCGAGCCCAGCGGGCCGCGCTTGTTGAAGAAGCCCACTCCCCCGACGCACACCGTGTGGTAACCGGCCGCGGCCAGGCCGGAGACGAGGTCGGGGGTGTCGTAGACCCAGGTGCGGTCGGCGGTGGTCTCGCTGCCGGCGAAGCTCGCCGCGAAGAGACGCGGGTGCGGGCCGGGGGCGGCCGGGGTGGGCAGGAAGCCGGCGAAGATCGCCTGGTGGGAGGCGTAGGTGAAGCTGCCGGGGGCGTGCCGCCTCTCCCAGCGTCCGCCGGGCAGATGGCGGGCGAGGTGCGGGATGCGGCCCGCCGCGGCGAGTTCGGCGGCGACGTCGTGGCGCAGGGTGTCGAGGGTGACGAGGAGCAGGTCGTGGCTGCCGACGATGTCGCGCATGTCGGGTTCGGCCGGGGCGGGGTGGGGCCGGCGGGGTGACTGGGGCATCGGGTCAGGCGCTGGCATGGTGCTGGTCCGTTCCGTGCGGGTGCCGCGGGGCGGTCGCCCGCGTGGGAGGAGGCGCGAGACGTCCCGCGGGGTGGGCGGCGATCCGCGGTGCGGCGCCGGGACCGCCGTACCGGACGGCGGCCACCTGGGCCGCGTAGGTGTCCAGGCCCTCGGCGCCGCTGCCGGGCAGGCCGGTCAGGCGGGGCAGCAGATCACCGAAGGCGTTGACCTCGCAGACCACGAACCGCCGCCAGCCGCTGACCGGCAGCAGGTCGACGCCGACGCAGAGGGTGCCGGGGAAGCAGGCCGCGGCCCGTTCGCACACGTCGAGTGCCTCGGCCCAGGACCCGCCCGCCGCCTCGATCGCCGCGCGGGCCGCGTCGAGGTCGCCGCGGGCGCCGCCGAGGTGCAGGTTCGTCATGGGCGAGGTGCTGGTGCGGACCACCGCGTGGGTGGCCCGCCCGGCGATCACGACGACCCGCAGGTCGGCCGCCCGGCCGCCCTGCGACGCCTTCGGCACCCACTGCTCCAGGTGCAGTCCGTCGGGGGCCAGGGTGTCGACGACGGCGGCGATGTCGGCCTCCCGTTCGTACCGTCGCACCTTGAGGGAGTTGAACAGCCTGCCGTCCGGGGCGAGTTCGACCGAGGTGGTGGCGCGGACCCGGCCCCGCGCCGATGCCTCCACGGCCAGGACGCCGGACGCGGACGAGCCGTGCGCGAGCTTCACGAACAGCCGCGGCATCCGGTGCGCACGCATCAGCCGCCGTACGTCGTCCCAGCCGTGCACGGCGGGGGGCTCCGGTGCGGGTGTCGCGGAGGCGGGTGTCGCGGAAGCGGGTGTCGCGGAAGCGGGTGTCGCTGGTGCGGGTGTTGCCGAGGTGGGTGTTGCCGAGGTGGGTGTTGCCGAGGTGGGTGTTGCCGAGGTGGGTGTTGCCGAGGTGGGTGAGAACGGCACCGGTACGCCGGCCGCGTCGAGGACGGCGTGGCAGCGGCGTTTGTCGAACAGGACGGCCAGTTCGTCCGGGTCGTCGAGGCGCTGTCCCCCCGCCAGGCCGCGCACGGCGGCCAGGAAGCGCGGGTACCAGCGGGCGGTGCCCTCGACCCGGGTGGGATCGTCGACGCCGCGCAACTCGCGGTCCACGCCGGGATGTTCGCCGGGCGAGTCGAGCCGGACGATCTCGTCCTGCGCGAACTGGGCCCCGCCCGCGCGCAGCACCTCCGTCCAGGACACGACGCGCGGGGCGGGCAGCTCGGCCTCGGCCACCGCCGCGGCGAACAGCGTCACCCGCCGGTTCTCCGGATTGCCGACGACCGCGAGCCGGGGGAGATGGTCGGGTGGCAGACGGTCGGGTGGAAGACGCCAGGAGAACATGTCCGCAGTTCTACCAACAGGCACTGACAATGAACTGGCCGGCCGCTCCGAGCGGGTGGCGTGGTCCGCGGCGCGGCGGCGCGGGACTCAGGGCAGGCGGGACGACGTGGGGCGGGACGTCTCCGGGCCGGCGCGCAGAGCGGCCCGGACCGCGTAGTGGGCGGCCCGGGCCAGCCGGGCGCCCCATTCGGAGCGGGGGCCGGCGAAGGCGTGCGCCGGGGCACCGGAGTGCGGCGTGCGCGCCGCGACGCAGACGGCGTCGGTCGGGGTGCCGGAACAGTCGAGTCCCGCGTCCAGCAGTGCCTGGACCTTGGCCTCGGTGACCGTCATCACCGCGTTGACCAGCGCCGCGTCGGTCAACGGGACCGGCACGGCGGCGACGATGTTGATCGTCCCCGGCGGGGCGGCTCCGGCACTCCCCCGCGCGGGGGACGCCGCCCAGCCGCGCACCGAGACACCCGCCGTCGCCACGGCCTCCGCTCCCTCGTCGTGGGCGTGCCCCGGGTCGCCGACCTCGGCGGCCGTCATCAGGCCGACGCCCGGTCCGGTGACCCCGGCCTCGCGGGCCAGGCCGGCCAGGTGCCGGGCGGGGTCGGTACGGCGGTAGCCGTGCGCCACCTGGGCGTTGAGCACCCAGGTCCGCTCGGCGATCCCGCCGCCCAGGACGGCACTGGAGACCATCCGCCAGCCCGGACCGGCCCGCCAAAGCAGCGCGTGCAGGCGTTCACCGTCCTCCGCGCGGACCAGGTGCTCCCAGTCCAGCAGGCGGGAGCCGGTTCGGGGCGGCGGCAGGACGGCGGGCACCGGGGTGACTCCTTGGCGGTCAGAGGCGTACGGGGCTTGCGGGACTTGAGGGGTTTGTGGGACTTGAGGGAACCGAACGATCCTACGCGGCCCGCCGGACGGGCCCAGGCGCTGCTCCTGGAGCCGGTACTCCTGGACCCGGCGCTCTTGGTCCGCCGGCCTAACCGCCGCGTGGGTCGAGTCGGCGCAGGGCCCGGTCGGTCTCGCGGGCCGCACGTTCGGCCGTGGTCAGCGCGTGTGCCGCCGTGCGGTGCCGTTTCTCGGCCTGGCGCTGTTCCCGGTCGGCCCGCCGGGATTCCGCGCGGGCCTCGGTCAGCCGCTGTTCCGCCGCGGACACCTGCTCCCGGGCCTCCTCGCGCCGCTCGCGGGCCCGGTCCAGACCGGCGTCCGCCTCCGTCGCCTCGGTGCGCGCGGCGGACAGCTGCCGCGCCGCCGCCTCGGCCGCCGCCCGGGCCCGGGTGAGCCGCTCCTGCCGAACCCGTCGCCGTTCGGCCAGTTCATCCAGTTCGTTCAGTTCGTTTAGTTCGTTCAGTTCGTTCAGTTCGCCCTTGCTCGCGGCTCCGGCCTTGCCTCGGACCGCGGTTCCCGCCTTGCCTCGCCGGTCAGCCGTGCGGTCCCCGCCCCGCCGCCGCCCCTCGGTTCCCTCGCCCCGGCCGCTCCGTTTCGGTTCGGCCGGGGGCCGGTCCGGTGCCGGTGCGGCCGCTTCGCCGGAGGGGAACGCCGACGGCGGGGTGAGGGCGGTGTGCAGCCGGCCGGTGGCCCAGCGGTCGGCGGCCCCCTGGTCGGCCAGTACCGCGCCGAGGGTCGACTCGACCTCCCGCCGGACCGCGCCGGAGAGCGGGTACCCGGCGGCGTCCGCCAGGTCGGCGGCCTGCCGGGTCAGCGCGGCGACCAGGCGCCGCCGCGCGGCCAACGACTTCAGTTCGGCGGCGTCCAGGGTGCGGTACGCCTCGCGCAGGGCGCGGCCCAGTTCGAGCAGTTTCGCGGACTCCTGCGGCCGGGAGCGCAGCAGGAGGTTGGCCGCCCAGGCCGCCAGCGTGGGGCGGCGGGCGGCCCTGATCAGGCGGACGGCGTCGCCGCGACCGGCCCTCCCGGCCTCGGCGGCCAGTTCCGTGCGGCGGGTGACGAAGTGCGGCGGCGGCGTGGTGTACAGCTCGTCGAGCGCCGCGGCCGTCTCCTGGTCCGCGCCGTCGGTGCGGCGCGTGCTCCTGCGTTGCACGGTCACCAGGCTCCACCGGACCGCACACCGGCGCACGCCGTACTACACCCTTCCGCGCCTGCCGAGACCCGTCCAGGACTCGGACGCCCCGGCAACAGCATGGCGTTTGCACCTACCGTGTGCCGACGGACGGCGCAGTCCGTGGTGGAGAGGAGTGCACACATGACCGGGGAGACAGCGGAGCACACGGTGGACGGTCAGGACACGGCCGTCGTCCTTCTCCAGGACGTCGATGTCCGCCGTTTCACGACCGACCAGGTGATCCTGGACGGCATCGACTGGTCCGTGCGGGCCGGGGAGCACTGGGCCCTGCTCGGTGCCAACGGCGCCGGCAAGACCACCCTGCTGCGCCTGCTCGGCGCGCTGATGCACCCCACGGCCGGCCGCGTCGAGGTGCTCGGCGCCCGGCTCGGCCGGGTGGACGTCCGCGAGCTGCGCGCCCGGATCGGCCACGTCTCCTCCGCGCAGCGGGTGCCGGAGAACCTCGGCGCGCACGCCGTCGTGCTGACCGGCCACACCGGCACCGTGCAGCCGCTGTGGCGGATGTACGACGACGAGGTCCGGCAGCGGGCCCGGGAACTGCTGGCCGAGATGGGCATCAAGGAGCTGGCCGACCGCCCCTACGGGGTGCTGTCGGGCGGTCAGCGGGCCCGGGTACTGATCGCCCGGGCGCTGATGGCCGACCCGGCCCTGCTGCTCCTGGACGAGCCGTTCAACGCCCTGGACCTGCCCTCCCGTGAGGACCTCATCGAGGCTCTGCACCAGTTGGCGGAGGGTCGGCCGCGGCTGGCCACCGTGACGGTGACGCACCACCTGGAGGAGCTGTCCCCGGTCGTCGGACACGCCCTCCTGCTGCGGGAGGGCCGCGTCCTGGCCCGCGGGCCCGTGACGGAGGTGCTGACCGACGACCGGCTCACCGCCTGCTTCGGACGGGACATCACGGTGGCCCGGCGCGAGGGCCGCTGGGCGGCGTGGTCCGGCCGGTCCGGGTACGGGCGCCCGTAACCGACGGCCGCCGCGGCCGGTACCCGCCGCCGACCACTACGCCGCCGCCGGTTCCCCCGGCCGGCCCAGCCACAGGTCGGGGCCGAAGACCTCGTAGTGGATCGCCTCGGCGGGCACCCCGCGGCGCAGCAGGTCGCCGCGGACGGCCCGCATGAACGGCACCGGTCCGCACAGGTAGGCGGTGAGCCCCGGGGGCAGTTCGACGGCGCCGAGGTCGGCGCGGCCGGCCGCCGCGGACTCCGGCGCCGGGTCGCCCAGCTCCTCGTAGAACAGGTGCAGCCGGGCGTCCGGCAGGGCCCGCACGAGGGCCAGCTGTTCGGCGCGGTGGGCGTGGCCGGCCGCGGTGCGGTCGGCGTGCAGCACGGTGACCGGGCGGGTCGAGCCGGTGGTGACGAGGTGGTCCAGCATGCTCACCATCGGCGTGACGCCGATGCCGGCGGAGACCAGCAGCAGCGGCCGGTCGCCCTGCTCCAGCGCCAGGTCGCCGAAGGGCGCGGACACCGTCAGGACGTCGCCGGTACGGGCGTGCGCGTGCAGCCAGGAGGAGACCTCGCCGTCCGGTCCCCCGGCGCCCCGCACCCGCTTGACGGTGATGCGCCACTCGGGCCGGCCGGGGGCGGTGGAGAGGCTGTACTGGCGTATCTGCCGGGCGCCGTCCGGGAGTTCGGTGCGCACGCTGACGTACTGGCCCGGGCGGAACGGCCGCGGCGGGCTGCCGTCGGCGGGGCGCAGCAGGAAGGAGACGGCGTCGGGGGTCTCCTCGTGGCGGGCCACGATCTCCATGGGCCGCCGGACGTCGCCCGCGGCCACCTCGGCCTCCTGGTAGAGCCGGGTCTCGACGGCGATCAGGGCGTTGGCCATCAGCCAGTAGACCTCGTCCCACGCCGCGCCGACCTCGGGGGTGACGGCGTCGCCGAGCACCTCCGCGATCGCCGCGAACAGATGACGGTGCACGATCTTGTACTGGTCGGCGGTGATGCCGAGGGAGGCGTGTTTGTGCGCGATCCTGGACAGGAGGGCGTCCGGCCGGTCGTCGGGGCGTTCCACCAGCAGGCCGGCGAACGCGGCGATGGATCCGGCCAGGGCCCGCTGCTGCTCGCCGTTGGCCTGGTTGCCCCGGTTGAAGAGGTCCGTCAGCAGTTCCGGGTGGGCGGCGAACAGCTTGCGGTAGAAGAGCCGGGTGATGTCGTCGATGGCGGCGCCGACCGCGGGGAGGGTGGCCCTGATCACCGGGACGGACTGTTCGGAGAGCACAGCGACTCCTGCTGATTGTTGTTATAACTGGTAGATGATCTTCGTATTTTGTTGGGTGCGGGGCGGGCCTCCGCCGAGGCGGTTCAGAGCGAGGGCCGGTCCGTCAGGCCGATCAGGACCGGACCGGTCGGCGAGGCCACCAGGTCGGCGACGGTCAGCGGGTCGAGGGCGGCGTAGAACGCCTCCTGCGCGGCGCGCAGCGCACCTCGCAGCCGGCACGCGGCCCGCAGCGGGCACGGCACGTCACCCTCGCACTCGACCACCTCGCCCTCCCCCTCCAGTTCCCTGACCAGCCAGCCCACGGAGGACCGCCGCCCGAGGTCGGTCAGCGCCAGTCCGCCGCCACGGCCTCGCCGGGCCTGGACGACACCGAGGTGCTGGAGTCGCGTGACGGCCTTGGCCGCGTGGGTGTAGGGCACACCCATGGCGTCCGCCACCTCGCGCGTGGTCAGCGGGTCGTCCCCGTCTCGTACCACCGCCAGGCGCATCACGGAGCGCAGGGCCAGGTCGGTGAATTTGGTCAGCCGCACGTTTCGGAGGCTATCAAATACGCATGTAGCATTCGCCTTTAGAGAGCGGTTCTGGTGTTGTGCGGTGCGTCACGGTGGCCAGAGCGGAGACCACGGTGGCCGGAGAGGAGACGGTGAGGAACATGACGACGGAGGACGGCGAGGGCGAGGGCGCGCCCCTCCCCCGGTTCCTGTGCGACACCTCCGCGCTCGCGGCACTGGCCGACGCCCCGGCCGGGGCGCTGTGGAAGCTCGCCGAGACCGGCCGGCAGCTCGACGCAAACGTGGTGCGTCTTCCGCCGGGCGCCCGCGTCGCCCCGCACACCGAACCGGACCTCGATGTGCTGCTGCTGGTCCTGGGCGGCGACGGCACCCTGCTGGGCGCGGACGGCCCGGCACCGTTGCGGGCGGGCGGCCTGACCTGGCTGCCGCACGGCGCGGTGCGCGGCCTTGAGGCGGGCGGGAACGGGTTGACGTATCTGACCGTGCACCGCCGCAGGCCGGGCTTGCGGATCCAGCCCGCGCACGCGGCGGAACGGCTGCGGCCCGCCCCGGACCGCCCCACCGGCCCCGCAGAGCCCGAAGCCCCCACCGGAGCCTCACCTTCCGTGTCGTAGCCTCGGGGCATGCATCGGTCCGAGGCGGGAGGTCATGTGGCAGGGTCCGAGACGGAGCCGGGAGGCTGCTGCGCACCGTCGGCGGGTCCGCGCGCCCTGAGCCTCTCCTCCCGGCCGGCGGCCGAGGCCGGCACGGCCCCCGAGCGGCCCGGGCGCTCCAGGCACCCCGAGCGCCCCGGACCGCCGCAGCACCCCGAAGGCATGGTCCGTCTCGACGGCGGCCCGTTCCTGATGGGGACCGACGACGAGGACGGGTTCCCGGCGGACGGGGAGGGCCCCGTGCGCGAGGTGACCGTCTCGCCGTTCTGGATCGACGTCCACGCGGTGACCAACGAGCGCTTCGCCCGCTTCGTCGACGCCACCGGCCATGTCACCGAGGCCGAACGGTTCGGCTGGTCCTACGTGTTCGCCGGGTTCCTCCCCGCTGCCCTGCGGCGCGGCGCGGCCCGGCCGCCGGCCACCCCGTGGTGGTGCGGGGTCGAGGGGGCCCACTGGCGCGCCCCCGAAGGACCGGGCAGCGACGTCGCCGACCGCGCCGGCCACCCCGTGGTGCACGTCTCCTGGAACGACGCGGCCGCCTTCGCCCGCTGGTCGGGACTGCGGCTGCCCACCGAGGCGGAGTGGGAGTACGCCGCCCGGGGCGGCCTCGAGCAAGCCCGCTACCCGTGGGGCGACGAACTGACCCCGGGCGGGGAGCACCGCTGCAACATCTGGCAGGGCCGCTTCCCCACCAAGAACACGGCGGAGGACGGCTACCGGGGCACCGCGCCGGCCGCCGCCTATCCGCCCAACGGCTACGGGCTGCACAACATGGCCGGGAACGTCTGGGAGTGGTGCGCGGACCGCTGGGGCACCGAGCACGGCACCCGCCCGCGCACCGACCCCAGGGGCCCGGCGCGGGGCACCTCGCGGGTGATGCGGGGCGGTTCGTACCTGTGCCACCACTCGTACTGCAACCGCTACCGGGTCGCGGCGCGCACCGCCAACACCCCGGACAGCAGCACGGGCAACCTCGGCTTCCGCTGCGTACGGGACGCCTGAACACTTCTTGCGGTTCGCTGCGGTTCCTTGCCGTTCCTTGCGGTTCGTTGCGGAACATTGCGGCGTATTGCGGCCCGTTGCGGCCGCATGAAGGATCACCACGGATTTTTTCCGGGCTGTTGACGTTAAAGCCTGGCGTCCCCATCCTGACGGCATGGCATCCGACCACCAGGGCCCCCTCGCACGGCTGCGGCGCGGGCACGAGGAGCTCGTCCTCAGACTGCTGCGCACCCACGGCCCGCTCAGCCGTGCCGAGCTGGGCAGGCTCAGCGGCCTGTCCCGCACCACGCTGTACGACATCGTCGTCGCCCTGATGGACGGGGGCGCCGTGGTCGCCACGGCGCCCGCGCCCGCCGAGCGCCGGCGGGGCCGCCCGGTCGAGACGCTGAGCCTGCACCCCGAGGCCGGTCAGGTGATCGGGGTCGACTTCGCCCGGCGCGCGGTGCACGTGGCCGCGGTCAACGTGGCGCACGAGGTGATCGGTTCGGCCAGTGAGGCGCACTCCGCCGGCCTCGGCTGGGAGGCACGGGCCGATCTGGCCGAGCGGCTGGTCGCCCGGCTGGCCGGCGGATCGCTGCGGCTCGGCGTGCTCAGCGGGGTGGGCGTCGGTGTGGTCGGCCCGGTGGACGACCTGTCGGCCGCCGCCGAGCGCACCGAGGGCGCCACGCACCCGAAGCCCTCCCCCGCCCCCACCCGCGCCGACCTCCCGGTCCTGCTGCGCAAACGCTTCGGCGCCCCCGTGCTCGTCGACAACAACACCCGGCTGGCCGCGCTGGCCGAGGCGACCTGGGGCGCGGCGGCCGGGGTGCGGGACGTGCTGTACCTGCGGCTGTCGTACGGGGTCGGCGGCGGGCTGGTGACCGGCGGGACCCTGCACCGCGGAGCGCACGGGCTGTCCGGCGAGTTCGGCCACATCACGGCCGAGCCGGGCGGGCGCCGATGTTCGTGCGGCAAGGACGGGTGCCTGGAGACGGTCGCGTCGATCGGCGCGGTCCTGGAGGCCCACGGCGGCGCGGCGGATCTGGCCGCCTTCCTGGCCGCGCTGCCCGACGACCCGGCCGCCGTCCGCGTACTGGAGTCGGTCGGCACCCGGGTCGGCACGGTACTCGCCTCGGTGTACAACGCGGTCGGTCCGGAGGTGACGGTGCTCGGCGGGGAACTCGCCGAGGCCGGTCCGGTGCTCTTCCGTTCCGTCGAGAAGGCGCTGCGCGCCCACCTCATGCCGATCTCGCGGGCCAGAGCCGACCTGCGGTCCGCGACCCTCGGCGAGGCGGCCGGCGCACTCGGCGCCATCGCGCTCGTCCTGCATGAATCGCCCCTGCTCACCCACTATCCCGCGCCGGACTCCCTGGAGTGAACGTGAAGACCCAGCACCCTAGGCACCCGCAGAGGCCGCCATGGCTGTGATCACCGCACCCGACAAGACACCCGCCGCGTCCGTGCCCCGCCGGGGCCGGCGCACCCCGCCCGTGCTGCTGCTCAACCTCGTCGCGCTGCTGGCCGGCGTCGCCGTGTGGGCGATCGCCGCCGCGACCCAGCTGGTGGACGTCCCCGGACCGCTCTCGGTGGGCTCCCGGGCCGTGGAACTCGTCCAGGACGGCACCCTGCTGACGGACGCGCTGGCCAGTCTGCGCCGGGTGTTCCTCGGGTTCGCGCTCGGCACCGCGCTCGCCGTGCCGGTCGGGTTCGTGATGGGCTGGTACCCGGTGGCGCGCGGTCTGCTGGAACCGTACGTGCAGTTCTTCCGGACCGTGCCGCCGCTGGCCATCATCCCGCTGGCCATCGTGCTGATGGGCATCGGTGAGACGCCGAAGGTCTTCGTCATCTTCCTGGCGGCCTTCCTGTCCAGCGTGGTGGCCGCCTTCCAGGGCGTGGTCGGGGTGGACCGCACGCTCATCAACGCCGCCCGGGTGCTCGGCGCCCCGGACCGGGTGGTGTTCCTCAAAGTGGTGATCCCGGCCGCGACGCCGTTTCTGCTGGTCGGTATGCGGATCGGGCTCGGCGCCGCCTGGGGGACCGTGGTGGCGGCCGAACTCATCGCGGCGGACAAGGGGTTGGGCTACGAGATGATGCACGCCCAGACCTACTACGACATTCCCACCATCTTCGTGGGGCTGATCACCATCGGGGTGATCGGACTGCTGATGGACCGGCTGCTGCTGCTCGCCGAACGACGTCTGACCGGATGGCAGGAGCGACGATGAACACCCCCGTGCACACCCCCCTGGACACCCCCGGGACGAAGACCGCCGCGAAGATCTCCTTCCGCGACGTGGTGAGCAGGTTCCCCGTGAAGGGCGGCGACTTCACCGCGCTGAACGGGGTGTCGCTGGACATCGGTGACCAGGAGTTCGTGACCGTCGTCGGCCCCTCCGGCTGCGGCAAGTCGACACTGCTCAACCTGGCCGCGGGGCTGCTGGAGCCGACGGCGGGCAAGGTGCTGGTGGACGGCGCGCACGTCACCGGGCCCGGTCCCGAGCGCGGTGTCATCTTCCAGCAGTACGCGCTGTTCCCCTGGCTGACCGTGCGCGGCAACGTCGAGTTCGGGCTGAAGCTCACCGCACTGCCGGCCGGCGAGCGCCGGCGGCGGGCCGAGCGGGCCATCGACCTGGTCGGGCTCTCCGACTTCGCCGACGCGCTGCCCAAGACCCTGTCCGGCGGCATGAAGCAGCGCTGCGCGATCGCCCGGGCCTATGCCGTGGACCCCGAAGTGCTGCTGATGGACGAGCCGTTCGGGGCGCTCGACGCGCTGACCCGGGTGCAGCTCCAGGACCAGTTGCTCGAGACCTGGACCCGGGACAAGCGCACGGTCATGTTCATCACCCACGATGTCGACGAGGCCGTCTACCTGGCCCGCCGGGTGGTCGTGATGGCCGCCCGGCCGGGCCGCGTCCATCGGATCATCGACGTGGACCTGCCGTATCCGCGGACCGAGGAGCTGCGGCTGTCGCCGGAGTTCGCCCGCATCCGCAACGACGTCTGGCACTCGGTCTACCACCAGGCCCCGGCCGCCTGACCCGCCCGCACCTCGCAACCACGACCCGCACCCCTTAAGGACCACCCTGTCATGAGCATGTCCCGACGCGGTTTCATCTCGGCACTCTCCGTCACCGGCCTGTCCCTCTCCGTCGCGTCCTGCGGCTCCTCGGACGGCGACGGCGGTGACGGCTCCAGCGTCCGGTTCGGTTACATCGCCGACTACAACGGCGCGAGCCTGCTGGCCATCGCCGACGACCAGGGCCTGTGGAAGAAGCACGGCATCTCCGCCTCGTACAAGGTCTTCGTCAACGGCCCGATCCAGATCCAGGCGCTCGGCACCGGCAACCTGGACTACGGCTACATCGGCCCCGGCGCCATGTGGCTGCCCGCGTCCGGCAAGTCGAAGATCGTCGCGATCAACACCCTCACCTACGCCGACCGGGTCATCGCCCAGCCCGGCATCACCTCCGTCAAGGGCCTGAAGGGCAAGAAGGTCGGCGTCCCCGAGGGCACCTCCGGCGAGATGGTGCTCAACCTGGCGCTGCAGCAGGCCGGCATGACGATGGACGACATCAACAAGGTGGTGATGGACGCGACGACGATCGTCACCGCGTTCGCGTCCGGACAGATCGACGGGGCCGGCATCTGGTACCCGCTGATCCCCACCATCAAGGAGAAGGTGCCCGACCTGGTCGAGGTGGCCAGCACCAAGGAGATCGGCGGCAGCTTCCCGACCGCGTTCGTCGCGGGCAACAAGGTGAAGGACGCCACCAACGAGAAGGTCATCAAGGTGCTCCAGGAGGCCAACGACTGGCGGGCCGCGCACAAGGACGAGTCGATCGCGCTGGCCGCGAAGCTGCTCAAGGTCTCCGAGGACAAGGTGAAGGCGGACGCCGCCAACGTGGAGACCATGACCACCGCCGACCTGGTCGCCAAGACCAAGGACGGCACGGTCGCCACCTGGCTGGACAGCATGAGCGACTTCTTCGTCAAGACCGGCCAGCTGAAGAAGGCCCCGGCCGCGGACTCGTTCTACACCGCCGACCTCTACACGAAGGCGGGCGCGTGAACCTCCTGTTCCTGATGACCGACCAGCACCGGGTCGACACCCTGGGCTGTTACGGCAACCCGCACGTCGCCACCCCGAACCTGGACCGGCTGGCGGCCACCGGCACCCGCTTCGACCGCTTCTACACCCCGACCGCCATCTGCACCCCGGCCCGCGCCAGCCTGCTCACCGGCCAGGCCCCGTTCCGGCACCGGCTGCTCGCCAACTACGAACGCAACGTCGGCTACCTGGAGGACCTGCGCGAGGACGCCTTCACCTTCCCGGCCGCGCTCGCCGAACGCGACTACCAGCTGGGCCTGGTCGGCAAGTGGCACGGCGGCACCCACCGCAACGCCGCCTCCTACGGCTTCGACGGCCCCGACCTGCCGGGCTGGCACAACCCGGTCGACCACCCCGACTACCTCGCCTACCTGGCCGAACGCGGGCTGCCGCCGTACCGCATCACCGATCTGGTGCGCGGCACCACCCCGAACGGCAATCCGGGCAACCTGCTCGCCGCCCGCCTCCAGCAGCCGGTGGAGGCCACCTTCGAGCACTACCTCGCCACCCGCGCCATCGAGCAACTGGACAAGTACGCCGCCGACGGCCGCCCGTTCTACCTGGCCACCCACTTCTTCGGCCCGCACCTGCCCTACCTGCTCCCGGACGCGTACTACGACATGTACGACCCGGAACTGGTGGAGCTGCCGCCGTCCATCGCGGAGACCTTCGAGGGCAAACCGCCCGTGCAGCGCAACTACAGCGCGCACTGGACCTTCGACACCATGCCGATCGAGGTGACCCGCAAACTGATCGCCGTCTACTGGGGTTACGTCACCCTCATCGACGAACAGATCGGCCGCATCCTCACCCGCCTCGACGAACTCGGCCACACCGACGACACCGCCGTCTTCTTCACCGCCGACCACGGCGAGTTCACCGGCGCCCACCGGCTGCACGACAAGGGCCCGGCGATGTACGAGGACATCTACCGGATCCCCGGCATCATCCGGGTACCCGGCCAGCAGCCGCAGGTCAGGGATGAGTTCGTGTCCCTCACCGACTGCACCGCCACCATCCTGGAGCTGGCCGGCGCGGACCCCTCCCCCGCCACCGACAGCCGCAGCCTGCTGCCACTGGTGCGCGGCGAACACCCGGACTGGCCGGGCGAGCTGCTGGCCGAGTTCCACGGCCACCACTTCCCCTACCCGCAGCGGATGCTGCGCGAGTTCCGCTACAAGCTGGTCGTCAACCCGGAGTCGGTCAACGAGCTGTACGACCTGCACGCCGACCCGCACGAGCTGGCCAACCGGTACGAACACCCCGAGCTGGCCGGTGTGCGGCGCCGCATGATGCGCCGCCTGTACGACCTGCTGCGGGACCGCGGCGACAACTTCTACCACTGGATGACCCCGATGTACGACATCGGCGCCTCGGACTACGACCCGACGCTGAGTTCCTTCGAGTAGGAAGGCCCGGCAGACACCATGACCCGAAGAACCGGCCGCACGGCCGCGGTCCTCGCGGCCCTGCTCCTCGCCGCCCTGCCGTCCACCGGCCACGCGGCGACCAGCGCGCCCCCGGCGACGTACACCAACCCGGTGACCGCCGGCACCGTCGACACCTTCCCCGACCCGGCCGTGATCCGCGGCAAGGACGGCTACTGGTACGCCTACGGCACCCAGAACCCGGTCTTCCAGACCCGGGGCGAGACCGGCGAGCGGATGCTGCCGATCCTGAAGTCCGCCGACCTGACGCACTGGGAGTACGCCGGGGAGGTGTTCACCCCGGCCACCCAGCCCGCCTGGCACGGCGGTTCACGCCTGTGGGCGCCCGACATCCGCTACACCGACGGGCACTACAGCCTCTACTACTCGGTGCCCGACAAGGACACCGTCGGAGTGGCGACCGCCCCGACGCCGACCGGGCCGTGGACCGACCGGGGCGCGGTGCTGGCCAGTGACAGCGGCTGCGCGACCGGCGACATCGACCAGGCCCGGTTCACCGACGAGGGCGGGCAGACGTACCTGTACTGGGGCAGTTACGACACCATCTGCGTGGCGCGGATGAACGCGGAGCGCACCCGGACCGTGGGCACGGTCACCGAGGTCGCCCAGGGCCGCCGCGTGGAGGGCGGCTTCGTGGTCCGCCGCGACGGCTACTACTACCTCTTCTACTCCGACGCGGGCTGCTGCGACGGCGCCTACAGCGGCTACCAGGTCAAGGTGGGCCGCGCCACCAGCCCGACCGGTCCCTTCACCGACGACCGGGGCGTCGACCTGATGGCGGCCACCAGCAAGGGCGGTGTGGTGGTCGGCGCGAACGGCGACCGGTGGATTGGCACCGGCCACAACTCCCTCCAGACCGACCTGTCCGGGCAGGACTGGCTCGTCTACCACGCCGTCCCCGCCGACGACCCCGACCTGGACCTGGTCCCCGGCATCGACCGCACCCTCAGCCGCCGCCCGATGCTGATCGACCGGCTGGACTGGATCGACGGCTGGCCGGTGGTGCGGGCCGGCGCCGGTCCCTCGACCGGCGCCGAAGAGGCCCCGGTCAGCACCTGGGACGCCGGCGGTGACTTCAACGACGGCTCGCTGACCGGCTGGCGGGCCCGGGGCGCCGGTGCGGGCGGCTGGGCCACGGCGAGCGAACCGGACGCGGGCGGGTACGCGACCCACTCCGGGGCCGCCCCGGCCCAGCTGGTGTCGTCGGACACCGCGCCCGCGAAGGTGCGCGCCGAGGCCGATCTGCGGGTGACCTCGGCGGACGGCGGCGCGGGCCTGCTCCTCGCCTATCAGGATGCCCGTGACCACGTGGTCGCCTGGCTCGACCGGGACCGGGGCGCGCTGGTCACCGACGTCCGGGTGGCCGGGGTGAGCCGCGGCGAGCAGGTCACACCACTGCCCGCGGACTTCGCGTGGGACACCTGGCACAACGTGACCGCCGAACTGCGCGGCCGGCAGCTCACCGTGGAGGTCGGCGCGGACCGGCTGCGCGACGCGCTGGCCACCCAGCGGCGTACCGTGCCCGCCGCCGCCGTCCGGGCCGGGAAGGTCGGGGTCGCGGCGCGCGGTGCCGGGGCGCAGGCGGACAACGTGGGTGCCGTGCGGCTGTACACACCGGTCACCCGGCGGGTCGCCGAGCCGCGGCCGGGACGGCTGCTGACCGGCTACAGCGACGAGTTCGACGGCACCGCCCTCGCCGCCGGCTGGAGCTGGGTGCGGGGCCCGGCCACCGGGGCGGGCACCGGCGACGGCGCACTGTCCTGGCCGACGCAGGCCGCCGAACTGCACCTCGCCACCAACAGCGCCTCGGTGCTCACCCGGGACGCCCCCGAGGGCGACTTCATCGTCGAGACCAGGCTGCGGCTGGCCTCGGGGCCGGGCAACCAGCAGGCGGGCCTGGTGCTGTACGGCGACGACGACCACTACTTCAAGCTGGCGCACGCGGTGCTGCCGGTCAGCCACACCGACGGCAAGGTGACCCATGTCACCGAGTTCGCCAAGGAGGGCGCGCGGCCCACCACCACACCGCCGACGCCGGTGGCGTACGGGCCGATGTTCGGCGGTGCGGCGGCCCCGACGCTCTGGCTGCGGCTCGCACACCACGCCGACGACGCGGGGGACGAACACGAGGTCCGGGCCGCCACCAGCACCGACGGTGCGCACTGGACCTGGACCGGGACCTGGACGCTCCCCGCCGAACCGGCGCTGCGGATCGGCCTGGTCGCCCTGAACACCGCCGGCGCCACCGCACACTTCGACTACGTCCGCACCTACCGGAGCTGAACCCCCGGCGAAGGAAACATCACAAGGAGGTTTGGATTCACAGGAAGTGGAAAGGCGCGCGGAATGTCTATCGCCTTCGCCACTCCCCCAACTCCAGTAAGACGCGTCATCACCGGTTCGCGTTGCTCACGTGACGCGGTGGGGGCGGTGTGACGGAGGCCATATCCCCCGCGCAGGTCACCGGAACCGCACCGCGCCCCGCCGCGCGCACCGGAGCGAAGCCCGCCGGACAACGGGACGCGTTCTTCGACAACGCCAAGTACCTGGCGATCGTGCTGGTGGCGGTGGGGCACGCCTGGGAGCCGCTGCGCGACGGCAGCCGGGCCGTCACCGCCCTCTACACGGTGGTCTACGCCTTCCACATGCCGGCGTTCATCGTCGTCTCCGGGTACTTCTCCCGGAACTTCGACGCGAGCCCGGGGCGGATCCAGCGGCTGTTCACCGGGGTGGTCGTGCCGTACGTCGTCTTCGAGACGGCGTACAGCCTCTTCACCCGGTGGAGCGACGGCGAACCGGACCGGGCGATCAGTCTGCTGGACCCGCTGTACCTGACCTGGTTCCTGGCGGCGCTGTTCATCTGGCGGCTGACCACACCGCTGTGGCGCGCCGTGCGGTGGCCGCTGCCGCTCGCGCTGGCCGTCGCGATGCTGGCGACGCTCTCGCCGGACATCGGCGACGACCTCGATCTGCAACGGGCGCTTCAGTTCCTGCCGTACTTCGTGCTCGGTCTGTGTCTCAAGCCCGAGCACTTCCGGCTGGTGCGCCGCCGCGCGGCGCGGATCGCGGCCGTACCGGTCCTCGGCTGCGCCGTCGCGCTGTCGTACTGGCTGGTGCCCCGGTTCGACTACGGGTGGTTCTTCCACCGGGCGAGCGCCGAGCAGATGGACGTGGCCGCCTGGTACGGGCCGCTGATGACCCTCGCGATCTTCGGCTGCTCGCTCACCCTGGTCGCCTGCTTCCTGGCCTGGGTGCCGGGCCGCCGGACCTGGTTCACGGCGCTGGGCTCGGGCACGCTGTACGGCTATCTGCTGCACGGCTTCGTCATCCAGGCCGCCAACCACTGGCACTGGAGCCACGCCGCGTGGACGGGTGAGCCGGTCGGCGAGATCGTCGTCAGCCTGGTGGCCGCGGTGGTGGTCACGCTGCTGTGCACCGCGCCGGTGCGGCGGGTCTTCAGGTGTGTGATGGAACCCAGGATGGACTGGGCGTTCCGCAAGCGGCACACCTCTTGAGTCCGGTCGTGAACGCGGTCATCCGCTGCGGCGACCGCGTTCACGACCGGCCACGGCCCGTCAGCGCTTGATCTCCTTGATCTTCAGCATGCGCGTGATCACCTTGTCCAGCTCCGCGTCGTCGAAGACCTTCTTCCAGTCCTCGCGCACGATGGACTCACGGCCGTAGTCCATGGCGATCAGGCAGGCGTCGGAGAACGGGTTGGAGCCCTTGAGGGTGTTGGCCAGGGCCACCTGGGTGTGGCCGAGCAGCATGGCGCGGGCGGCCTTCTCCGGGACGCCGACGGTGTGCACGGTCTCGTGCAGGGCCTCGGTCAGCAGGGCGCCCACCATGCAGGCGATGGTCTCCACCAGGGTGGGCTCCAGGACGGCCAGCTGCTTGACGGTGACCCAGTGCACGTCCACGACCGGCGCGTACATCACGCGGATGACGGAGTCGGCCAGCTTCTGCTTGGCCTCGTCGCCGCCCTCGTACGCGGCGACGACCTCCTGCGGGGCGGCGATGCCGCCGAAGGTGTCCTGCCACTCCTCCTTGGTGGTGCGCTCCAGGAACACCGACGGGTGGCAGGGGTGGGCGCAGGCGTAGTGGATCCCGTCGCGCTCGAAGAGCAGGCCGGCGTAGGCGGCGGCCGGGTCCAGGGTGAGGACGACGGTGCCCGGCCGCATCAGCGGGACCAGTTCCGCGGAGACCTTGCCGAGGACGACGTCCGGCACGGCGAGGATGACGACGTCGGCCTGCGCGGCGGCGTCGGCGGACTCGGTCAGCTCGCGGCCGAGGCCCCGGATCAGCTCCTGTCCGGTCGGCGACGCCTCGCTGAAGAGCACCCGGAAGTCGCTCTCGACCAGGTTGTTGGAGACGCGCTGGCCCATCTTGCCGGCGGCCCCGATGACGGCGACGGTGGTCACATCGGTCTGGATCTCGGTGGCCATTACTTGCTCCTCAGAAGGGTGTTGATGCTGTGCTGCGTCCACTGGTGTTCGAGCCGGGCGGTGGCGTCGAAGCCGTCGTCCTGCCACGGGAGCCAGTGCTCCACGATCTGGTTGACACGGCGCTCCCCGCGCGCCTCGCGGACGGCGGTGATCATGCCGTCGTAGTCGAGCAGGCCCTCGCCGAGCGGGCAGCCGGCGTAGGTGAAACCGACCCAGCCGTCCCGGCGGCTGAAGGCGAAGTCCTTGACGTGGATGTTGACCGTGTACGGCGCGGCGGCGGTCACCACGTCGACGGGGCGCTCCAGGCGGGCGACGCTGTTGCCCGGGTCCAGGACGATGCCGAGGTGTTCGTCGGCCACCTCGCGCACCACGGTCACCAGGTCGTCGGTGGCGACCTGTTCGTAGGTCTCCAGGCCCAGGGTCACGCCGGCGGCGGCGTAGGCGGGCACGGTCTCCTTGAGCAGGGCGACGGCCTCGTCCGGGGCGGGCCGGTGGTCGGCGGTGTTGAGCATGGAGCGGACGAAGGTGACGCCCAGCTCGCCGGCCAGGCGGAGGTACTTCGCCAGGTGTCCGGGGCGCACGCCCCGGGTGCCGAGTTCCAGCTCGATGCCCAGGTCACGGGCGGTGGCGCGGACGTCGGCGAGCTGCGCGGCGTCGAGGGACTCGACGGGTGCGTAGTCGCAGATCTGGAAGACCTTGCCGCCGAGCCGGGCGGTGTCCGCCAGCATCTCGGTGAGGGTCATCGGGTGCGGGGCGCGGGCGGAGATCCGCCAGAAGTAGGCGTAGGTGCTGATGCCGTAGGCCATCACGCCACCTCCGCGGGGGTGCGGATCTCGTCGAGGATCGCCTCGACGTTCGCCGGGTCGTGCGCGAAGCGGCCGAGGAAGAGGCCCTCCGCGCTGCCGGCCAGCCGGCTGAGCAGGCCGGGACCCGCGCTGCCGCCGTAGATGACGGTCGAACCGGTGTGTCCGGGGCGGCCGTTCAGCCACTCGCGCAGGGCGGTGCAGACGGTGCCGATGTGCTCGGCGGAGGCCGGCTCGGGGGCGCCGATGGCCCACTGCGGCTCGTAGGCGAGGACCACGCCGCCGTCGAGGCCGTGCAGCAGGCGCTCGGCCTCGGCGACCGTGCGGGCCGCCGCCTCCCGCGGCGCGACCCGGTCGCGTTCGCCGACGCACAGCACCGGGGTGAGTCCGTTGCGCAGCGCGGCGGCGGTCTTGGCGGCGACCACCGTGTCGCCCTCGCCGTACAGCCGGCGCCGCTCGGCGTGGCCGACCTCGGCGTACCGGCAGCCGATCTCCTTCAGGAACGGGCCGCCGACCTCGCCGGTGTACGGTCCCGAGTCCTCGGTGGCCAGGTCCTGGGCGCCGACCTCGATGCCGTACGGCGTGAGGATGCCGGCCGCCGGGACGATGGCCGGGAAGGCGGGGAGGACGAACAGGCGGGCGGCGCCGGAGGCGACCGCCGGGTGCCGCTGGGCCAGAGCGGCCACCTTGCGCGCCCAGTTGAGGGTCTGGTGGTGGCCGAAGTACATCTTCAGGCTCACCCCCAGCAGGACGGGGGGCTGTGCGGGGCCGGACATCAGGCCGCGGCCTCCGCAGCGTCTTCGTAGTCGCACATCAGCTGGACCTTGGCGGCGGAGGCCGAGGTCTCGTCGAAGCGGTAGGTGAGCCACTCCCTGGCCAGCCGGCGGGCCAGCTCCAGGCCGATGACGCGCTGGCCGAAGGTGAGCACCTGGGCGTTGTTGGACAGGACGGCCCGCTCGACGGAGAAGGAGTCGTGCGCGGTGACGGCGCGGATGCCCTTGACCTTGTTGGCGGCGATCGCGACACCGAGCCCGGTGCCGCACACCAGCAGCGCGCGGTCGGCCTCGCCCCGGGCCACCAGTTCGGCGGCGGCTATGGCGACCTTGGGGTAGGCGGTGTGCCCGTCGGCGTCGACCCCGACGTCGGTGACCGACGCGACCAGGCCGCTGTTCTCCAGGTCCTGCTTGAGGGCTTCCTTGTACTGGTGACCGGCGTCGTCGCAGCCGACGACGATACGGAGCTTGTCAGTCATGACCGTCTTCCTCAGTGGTGGTTGAGCAGTACGCCGTGGACGGCGCGGGTGATGAGGGCGAGCGAGTGGGCGCCGGCGTCCGGGGTGCCGAGGGACTTCTCGGCGTGCGGGCGGGCCCGGCCCTTGCGGGGCAGCAGGCCGGCGGTGGCCGCCGCGGCCTCGGCGGCGGCGGTCGCGGCCCGGTCCCAGGAGGCGGTGAGCCCGCTGCCCGCGCGCACGGCCTCGGTGAGGGTGCCGGCGAACGGGACCAGGACGTCGACCATGGTCTTGTCACCGACCTCGGCGCCGCCGAGCCGCTGTACGGCGGCGGAGGCGGCCGCCACGCCCGCCGCGACCGTGGCCGCGCTCGGGGCCTCCTGGTCGCCGAGGGCGGTGCCGACGGCGCGCAGGATGGTGCCCCACAGGGCGCCGGAGGTGCCGCCCGCCTTGTCGGCCCAGGCGTCGCCGGCGTGGGTGAGGACGGTGCCCGCACCGGCGCCCAGGCCATGGGCGGCGCGGGCGGCCTCGCGGGCGGCGGTGGAGCCGCGCCGCATGCCGATGCCGTGGTCGCCGTCGCCGGCCACGGCGTCGATGCGGCCGAGTTCGTCGACGTGGGTGTCGACGGTGGCGGCCACCGCCGCCAGGGCGGCCAGCACGGTCGCGGCGGCCTGCCGGGAGGCGTCGGAGGCGGCCGGTACGGTCTCGTCCTCGGGGTCGGCGGCCGACGCGGCGGGGGCGGTGGGCGCCTCGGGTTCGCCGAGGGCGCCCTTGCGGTGGGCCGGGGTGTCGGCCGGGGCCCGCCAGAGGTCTTCCAGCAGGTCGTCCAGCCAGGTCAGGGTGAGCGAGACACCGGCCATGTCGAAGCTGGTGACGAGCTCACCGACCTCGGGCTCGACTATCCGCACGCCCGCCTCTTCCAGCAGGGCGGCGACCTCGCGGTAGACGACGAACAGTTCCTCGTACTTGACGGAGCCGAGGCCGTTGAGGATGACGGCGGCGCGCTGTCCGGCGGGTGCGGCGACGTCCTCGGGGAGTTCCTTGAGGAGGGTGGCGACCAGCAGGTGGGCGGCCTCGTCGGCGGTGGGCAGGTCCTGCTCGCCGATGCCGGGCTCGCCGTGGATGCCGAGGCCGACGGCCATCCGGGCCGCGGGGACGGTGAACAGGGGCTGGTCGGCGCCGGGCAGGGTGCAGCCGGAGAAGGCGATGCCGAAGGAGCGGGTGCGGGCGCCGGCGTGCGCGGCGACGTTCAGCACCTCCTGGAGCGGCAGGCCCCGCTCGGCCGCGACCGCCGCCGCCTTGAAGACGGGCAGGTCGCCGGCGATGCCCCGGCGCTGGCCGGCCTCTTCGGGGCTCGCGCTGGCCACGTCGTCGGTGACGGCGTAGGTGCGGGCCTCGATGCCGTCGGCGGCGAGCCGTTCGGCGGCCTGTCCGAAGTGCAGGACGTCACCGGCGTAGTTGCCGTACATCAGGAGCACCCCGGCGCCGCCGCTCGCGGCCCGGGCCACCGAGCGGATCTGGGCGGCGGAGGGCGAGGCGAAGACGTTGCCGACCGCCGCGCCGTGCGCCAGGCCCCGGCCGACCAGGCCGGAGAAGGCCGGGTAGTGGCCCGAGCCGCCGCCGATCACCACGGCGACCTGTCCCTCGGGGGTGCCGCCGGCCCGGACCACGCCGCCGGTGACGGGCCGCACCCAGCGCCGGTGGGCGGCGGCGAAGCCTTCCAGGGCCTCGTCGGCGAAGGCGGCGGGGTCGTTGAACAGGCGGGTCATCGAAGGGCCTCCATGGTCTGGTGCGCGGGGTCGGGGGCCGGTTCGTCGGTGCGGTGGCGGGCGGCGAGCCAGATCATCAGGGCGGCGGACAGCAGCATGAAGAAGCCGACCAGGAAGAGCGGTACGTAGTAGTCGCCGCTCCAGTCCTTGAGCCAACCGGTGATGTAGCTGGAGGCGAATCCGGCGATGTTGCCGGCCGTGTTGATCAGGGCGATGCCGGCCGCGGCGGCGGCTCCGGTCAGGAACCGGGAGGGCACCGACCAGAAGACGGGCAGGGCGGCGAAGATCGAACAGGCGGTCACGGTGATCACGGCGACCGTGGCGGTGGGCGAGCCCATGTAGAGGGCGACCGGGATGGTGACACCGCCGACGATCGCCGGGCCGGCGATGTGCCAGGTGCGGGTGCCGTGCCTGGTGGCGTGCCGGGTCCAGAAGAACAGCACGATGGCGGCGGGCAGGTACGGGATCGCGGTGATCCACGCCTTGTCCATCACGCTGAACGTGGTGTCGTACTGCTCCTGGAAGCCGTTGATGATCGTCGGCAGGAAGAAGGCGAGGGCGTACAGGCCGTAGACGAAGCCGAAGTAGACGACGGCGAGGGTCCAGACCCGGCCGCTGCTGAAGGCCCGCTTCAGGTCGCCCTTGGCGTGTCCGCCGTCGTGGCCGGTCTTCTGGGCGTTCTCGGCGGCGAGTTCCCCGGTCAGCCAGTCGCGCTCGGCGGGCGTCAGCCACTTGGCGTCGGCCGGCTTGTCGATCAGGTAGAACCAGGCGATGACACCGAGCAGGATCGCGGGGATGGACACGAAGAGGAACATCACCCGCCAGCCCTCCAGGCCGAACAGGCCGTGGTGGCCGATCAGCCAGCCCGCCAGCGGGGCGCCGAAGACCGTGGTCAGCGGCTGGGCCAGGTAGAACAGGCCGAGGATCTTGGTGCGGTGGCGGGAGGGCACCCACTGGCTGAGGAAGAGGATCGCGCCGGGGAAGAACCCGGCCTCGGCGACGCCCAGCAGGAACCGCAGCGTGTAGAGGCCGCCGCTGCTGTTCACCCAGGTGAAGAGCAGCGAGACGATGCCCCAGGTCACCATGATCCGGGCCAGCCAGCGGCGGGCGCCGAAGCGGTGCAGGGCCATGTTGCTGGGGACTTCCAGGACGATGTAGCCGAGGAAGAAGATTCCCGAGGCGAATCCGAACTGGGCGGCGGTCAGGGCCAGGTCCTGGCCCATCCCGTTCGGCTCCGCGAACGAGACTGCGGTCCGGTCCAGGTAGTTCACGAAGAACATCAGGGCCACGAACGGAACGAGGCGGACTGAGACCTTCTTGATGGCAGTTCTCTCGACTGCCGGGGCTGGCGCGTCGGCACCCATGGCGACTCCTCGGCTCGCCCGGACAGCTCCGTCCGGGATGGCTCACGCCGGTGGCGCCGGGCAGGCGGCCGACCGGATCGCTCCACACGCTATGCCGCCGATCGAAATTGGTCACCAATTTACCAGTGTGGCGACCGTCATAGATTTCCGAACGGCCCAACTCTTGACAAACCTCACCCATCCGGTCGATGAACCGGCTGGTCAGCCGGGGTGCGGGAGCATCTGGTTCACTGGTGACCGTGACCAGTCAGCCTGATCAGCAGTCCCCGGACGCCGCTCCCGACCTGGCGCGGCTGCTGCGCCCCGTGGTGCGCGAGTCGTCCGTCAGCGAGGTCGCCAAACGGCTCCTCGACCACCTCTCGGCCGGACACATCAGGCCCGGCACCCGGCTGCCCGCCGAGCGGCAGCTGGCCGAGGCGCTCGGGGTGGCGCGCTCCAGCGTGCGCGGCGCGCTGTCCGCGCTGGACGTCCTCGGCATCATCGAGATCCGGCCCGGGTCCGGCTCGTACGTGCGCGAGGGGACCTCCGAGTTCCTGCCCCGGGCGATCAACTGGGGACTGATGCTGGGCCAGCGGCGCACCCAGGACCTGGTCGAGGTGCGCACCTACATGGAAGGGGTCTCCGCCCGGCTGGCCGCCGAGCGGGCCGGCGACGAGGACGTGGCCCGGCTGGAGGCGCACCTCGGACACATGCGGGAGGCCCGCGGCGACGTCACGGCGTTCATCGACGCGGACATCGCCTTCCACCTGGAGTGCGCGCGGATCGCCCGCAACAGTGTGCTGAGCGACATCCTGCACAGCATCCGGGCGCTGCTCCAGGTGTGGATGGAACGGGTCAGCGACATCGAGGGCACGGTCAGTGGCACGCTGTGCGAGCACGACGCGGTGCTGGAGGCGATCCGGGCCCGCGACCCGGAGGCCGCCGACCGGGCCATGGCGGAGCACATGCGGATGGCCAGCGCCCGGCTGCGCGCCTCGGTGGACGGCGAGGTCTGAGCCTGCCTGGCCGGATTGCGGGCAGGCGTGCCGGACCGGGGCCGGGCATGCTGGGTTCCGGCACGACGCACCGATGCGGACGGAAGGCGGGCACTGTGGACTGGCGCGAGTTCGCGGAGCGCATGGCGTTGCTGGCGCGGGACCTGCTGGCGCAGGACACGGTGGACGGCACCCTGGAACGGATCACCCACGCCGCCACCGAGCTGGTCGAGGGCTGCGACGCGGCCGGCATCCTCCTCGTGCAGGGCGGCCGGGCCCGTTCCCTGGCGGAGACCGACCCGATGGTCGTCGAGAGCGACCGGCTCCAGGAGCGGCTCGGCGAGGGCCCGTGCTACGACGTGGCCAGCACCGCGAGCGACGAGCGCGGGTTCCGGATCACCGACTTCAACGAGGACGTGCCGCAGTGGCCCGCCTACGTCCCCGAGGCGCGCAAGCTGGGCATCGGCAGCATGATGGGCATCCTGCTCTACACGGAGGAGGAGGACCTGGGCGCGCTGGACTTCTACTCGCGCCGGCCCGGTGCCTTCACCGCCGCCAGCGAGACGGCCGGCTGGCTGCTGGCCTCGCACGCGGCGGTGGCGTTCGCCACCGCCCGCGGCAACGCCCAGTTGCAGCAGGCCATCGACACCCGGCACACCATCGGCGAGGCCATGGGCATCCTGATGGGCGGTCACCGGCTCACCGAGAAGCAGGCGTTCGACGTGCTGCGCCGCTACTCGCAGGAGCGCAACGTGAAGCTGCGGGACGTCGCCCGGCGGGTCTGCGAGCAGGGCCGGCTGCCCTGACGGCCCGCGCTCACCGCGGCCGGCGGCCGTCGACCCGGTAGGGCTCGGCGTCCGCCCATTTGACGTCGAGGCCCAGTCCGGGCCGGTCCGGGTCGGGCCGCAGGGCACCGCCGTCCGGCTGGGGCACACCGTCGAACAGCAGGTTCTCGACCCGGACGTGGTCGTGGAAGTACTCCAGATGGCGCAGCCGGCGCACCGCGGCGAAGGCGTGCGCGGAGACGGCCGGGGCGCAGTGCGCGGACAGGTCGAGGTGGTGTCCGGCCGCCAGCCCGGCGACCTCCAGCAGCCCGGTGACGCCGCCGCAGCGGGTGACGTCGGCCTGGAGGCAGTCCACCGAGGGGCCGGCGACCAGGGCGGCGAAGTCCTGGAGCACGTAGGCGTACTCCCCCGCGGCGATCTCCAGGCGGGCCGGTCCCCGCTCGCGCAGCAGCCGCAGCCCGTCCGGGTCCGCCGAGCTGACGGGTTCCTCGAACCAGCGCACGTCCCACTCCTCGTGGAAGCGCCGGGCCCAGTACAGGGCCTCCTTGCGGTCCAGTGCCCCGTTGGCGTCGGTGAGGAGCTGGGTGCCGTCGCCGACCGCGCGCCGCACCGCGGTCAGCCGCTCGGGGTCGCGGCCGGGCTCCCGGGACGTCTTCAGCTTGACCCGGCCGATGCCCTGCTCCGCCCAGCCGCTCAGCTGGCCGGTGAGCCGGTCCAGCGGGTAGTTGGTGAAGCCGCCGCTGCCGTAGACGGGCACCCGGTCGTGGTGCGCGGGCAGCAGCCGGACCAGCGGGAGTCCCAGCAGCCGCGCCTTCAGGTCCCACAGCGCGATGTCGACGGCGGAGCGTGCCATCGCCCCGGCGCCGGGCCGGCCCGCGTTGCGGATCCGGGCGCCCGTCCGCCGCCACAGCGCGGCCGGCGCGAAGGCGTCCGCGCCCAGGAGCACCGGGACCAGGAGCGAGCGGGTGAACGCCGCGACCGAGACGTCGCCGTAGGTGTACCCGATGCCGGTGCGGCCGCCCGCGTGCACCCGGACCAGCACCAGGGTGGTGGCGTCCCACTCCAGGGTGCCGTCCTGCTCCCGGCCGCCGGGGCCGTCGGTGGGCACCTCGAAGGCGTGGATGTCGACGCCGTCGATCACACATCCGGCCGCGGTCGGGCCGCCGCCGTTCCGGTTCTCCGTGTCACCGCTCATGGCCCCGGGGTACCGCGTCAGGCGCACCGGCACACCCCGCGGCGCGCGCCGCGCCGGGCTCCGGGCTACGTTGGTGCAGTCGCCCCAGCCCCGACGGCCGCGCCCACGAGCCGTCCCGAGGACCGCCTGGAGGAACGCCTCTTGGTGCACCGGTTCCTGCGCCCGTTCCACCGTCTGTGGGACCGGCTGGCCGCCACCGCCCTGGTCCGGCAGGCGCGGGAGCTGGAACTCATGCACCGGGCCATGGGGTTCGCCACCATCGCGCTGGTCACCCTGGCTCCGCTGCTGATCGTGGTGGCCGCCGCCGATCCGCTGGGGCGCGGCGGGTTCGCGGCGTGGCTGGCCGACGGCATGGGTCTGTCGGGGCGGTCGGCGCGGGTGCTGACCGAGATCATCAGCCCGCCGCGCGAGATCATCGGCACCACCAGCATCTGGGGCGGCCTGCTGCTCGCGGTGTTCGGGGTGTCCTTCGCGGCGAGCGTGCAGAACGGCTACGAACGGATCTGGCGGCTGCCCTCGGGGCCCTGGCACCGGGTGTGGCGGCAGCTGACCTGGGTGGCGGTGCTGACCGCGTACCTCTACCAGGAGGTGCAGACCCGGACCGGGCTGCACGGCACCGCCCGGATCGTGCTGTCCACGGTGACCGGCACGCTGTTCTTCTGGTGGGGCCAGCACTTCCTGCTGGGCAGTTCGGTGCGCTGGCGGGACCTGTTCCCGGGGGCGCTGGCCACCATGGTGGGACTGATCGGCCTGCGCGGCTTCTCCTACCTGGTGTTCACCCCGCTCATCCTGGACAACGCGATCAGCTACGGCACCGTCGGCACCGTGCTGGTGGTGGAGTCCTGGCTGATCGGGGTGGGGTTCGTGGTGTTCGGCGGCGCGCTGGTCGGGCGCTGGTTCCACGAGCACCACTGGACGCCGCGCCGCGCGCGCAAGGCGGCCGGCCCCGAGTGACCGGGCCGGGCGCCGTCACCCCCGGCGCCGCGCCCCGCCGGCCAGCGCCGCCACCGCCGTACCGGCCAGGCCCGCGCCGGCCGCGAGGGCGCCGCGGTGCCGGGAGAGCCACAGTTGGAGGCTGCGCGGGTGGGCCTCGTCGTCGAAGGCGCCGTGGGCGCCGAAGTCGCTGCCCGCGCGGTCGTCCGGGGGTGCGTACAGGTTGACCGGGCGGCGGGCCCGGTCGACCGGTTCGCCGGTCTGCTGGGAGTCGTAGCCGGTGCGGGCCAGGTAGCGGTCGAGCAGCGCCGGCGCGATCCGCTGCCCGATCAGGGTGGCGGCGGTCGAGCCGCCGATCCAGTGCTCCCGCCGCCCGGGGTGGTCCACCGCGTGCAGCACGCCCTCGGCGGCCACCTCGGGCTGGTACACCGGGGCAACCGGACGGGGATGCCGGGGCAGCCTGCTCAGGACCCAGCTGAACTGAGGTGTGTTCAGTCCGGGCAGCTGCACCATGGTCACCCGTACCCCGCTGCGGTCGTGCAGCAGTTCGCAGCGCAGCGAGTCGGTGTACCCCTGGATGGCGTGCTTGGCCCCGCAGTAGACCGACTGGAGGGGCACACTGCGCTGCGCCAGCGCCGAGCCGACCTGCACGATGGTGCCGCGGTCGCGGGGCTTCATCCTGCGCAGCGCGGCCTGGGTGCCGTACACGAAGCCGAAGTAGGTCACCTCGGTGGCCCGCTTCAGTTCCTCGGGCCGTACCTCGTCGGCGGGTGCGAAGACGGTGGTGAAGGCGGCGTTCACCCACACGTCGAGCGGCCCGAGTCCGTCCTCGGCCCGGCCGGCCGCGGCGTCCACGGCCGCCGCGTCGGCGACGTCCACACTGATCGGCAGCGCCCGGCCGCCCGCCGCCCGGACCTCCTCGGCGACCCGGTCCAGGCCGTCGCGGCCGCGGGCCAGCAGGGCGACCGAGGCGCCACGTGCCCCGAAGGCCCGGGCCGTTGCCCGCCCGACCCCCGCGCTGGCCCCGGTCACGACCACCACGGGGGCCTCGCCGCGGGTCGCTCGGTCGGCGGTGTGGGCCATGGGAACCTCCCGGTCACGGACGGAAAACGGTGGCCGTCCGGGTTGCCGTGACCGGTCCCGGTAAACCGGGCGGTCAGCGGGCCGGCGGCGGTGCCGTGCTGGCCCGCCGCACCAGCCGGGTCGGCACCAGGGTGGTCCCCCGCTCGGAGGTGTCCTGGCGCATCTGGCGCAGCGCCGCCTCGACACACAGCCGGCCCACCTCCGCGAAGTCCTGGTGCACGGTGGTCAGCGGCGGCAGGAAGGCGCCGGCCTCGGGGATGTCGTCGAAGCCGATGACACTGACGTCCGCGGGCACCCGCCGCCCGCTCTCGTGCAGGGCGCGCAGCAGCCCCAGGGCCATCTGGTCGTTGGCGACGAAGACGGCGGTGCACTCCGCGCGGGCCGCGAGATCGAGACCGGCCCGGTAGCCGGATTCCGCCGTCCAGTCGCCGCGGACCAGTGGCGGCGGGGTGCGGCCGGCCTCGGTGAGGGTGGTCCGCCAGGCGCCGGCCCGGCGCTCGGCGGCGTAGGAGTCCTCGGGGCCGGCCAGGTGCCACACCGTGCGGTGGCCGAGGTCCAGCAGGTGCCGTACGGCCGCCCGGGTGCCGCCCGCCTGGTCGGTGTCGACGACCGTGTAGTGGTCGCCGGCGTCGGAGTCCACGACCACCACCTGCACGTGCGGCGGCAGGGTGACGGTGGCCGCGTCCAGCAGGTGCACCTCCATGATGACGACGACCGCGTCGACGGCGAGTTCCTCGAGCCGGGAGAACGCGCCGCGCACCTCGTCCTGGGTGGGCACCGCGACCGGCAGCAGGGTCACCGCGTAGCCCTCGTGCGCCGCGGACTGCGCGATGGCCTCCAGGGTGCGGACGTTGCCGGTGGTGGACAGTGTGAAGGTGATCACTCCGATGGTGCGGAACTCACCGCTCTTCAGCGCCCGGGCGGCGCTGTTGGGCCGGTAGCCGAGCTCCCGCATCGCCTCCCGCACCACCCGCCGGGTCTCCTCGGTGACCCCCGCGTACCCGTTGGAGACCCGGGAGACGGTCTGCGAGGAAACCCCCGCGAGCCTTGCCACATCGGCCATCGAGGCGTTCTGCGTCCGCCTGCGCCGCGGAGCCGTTCCGGGTGCTCCGGCGGGTCCCGCCGGTGCGGGCGTGCTCGCCGTGGCTCGCTCAGCCGTGTCCACTCGCCGTCCGCCGCCTTTCCTTGTTCGTGCGGGGCTCGCACGGGCCGTTGCCCGAGAGGCCCTTGACCGTCTTGACCGGAGCACGGTAGACATGCCGCCTACCGGATGTTCACGTAAACCTAACAACCCCAGCCCGTCTCCGCGCTGTGCGATGTTTACGTAAACATTGCGAGTTCAGTATATGAACCCCAGCAAGGAACGAGATGACGACGCTGCACCCCCCAGCGGCCTCCCGACCGCGTCCCGCACCGCCCAAGGCGCGCCGGGACCGCCGGTCCTGGACGGGCTGGGGCTTCCTCGGCCCGTTCGTGGCCGTGTTCGCCCTGGTCTTCCTCGCGCCGATCGCCTACGCGATCTATCTGAGCCTGTTCCGCGAGCAGTTGATCGGCGGCAACACCTTCGTCGGCCTGGACAACTACCAGCAGGCGCTGCAGGACGACCGCTTCTGGGCCGCCCTCGGCCGTGTCTCGCTCTTCCTGGTCGTGCAGGTGCCGGTCATGCTGTGCCTCGCGCTGCTGGTCGCCCTGGCCCTGGACAGCGGCCGGCTGTACGGGCGGGACTTCTTCCGGGTCTCGATCTTCCTGCCGTACGCGGTGCCCGCCGTGGTCGCCACCCTGATGTGGTCGTTCATGTACGGCACCCGCTACGGCCTGGTCGGTGACATCAACGACGCGCTCGGCGTCTCACTGCCCGACCCGCTCTCCGCGGACCTGATGCTGGCCTCCATCGGCAACATCGTCACATGGGAGTTCATCGGCTACAACATGCTGATCTTCTACTCGGCGCTGCGGGTGATCCCGAACTCGCTGTACGAGGCGGCGCAGATCGACGGCGCCGGGCAGTTCCGGGTCATCACCGCCATCAAGCTGCCGGCCATCCGGGGCGCCCTGGTGATCGCCACCATCTTCTCCATCATCGGCAGCTTCCAGCTGTTCAACGAGCCGAGCATCATGCGGCCACTGGCCCGCAACGCCATCACCACCGACTACACGCCGAACTTCTACACGTACTCGCTGTCCTTCAACGGGCAGCAGCAGAACTACTCCGCGGCGGTCGCCATCATCATGGGGCTGATCACCATGGTCATCGCCTACGTCGTCCAGCTGCGCGGCACGCGCAAGGGAGTGTGAACCAGCGATGACCAGTCCCTACGCCACCGCGCCGAACCGCAACCGGGCGCCCGCACCGAGCCGTTCGCACGCCGCGCAGCCGCCGCGGCTGCGCTCGCACCGCCGCCGGCCGGCCTCCACCAAGCCCCGGCGCAGTGTGCTGCTGACCGTCCTCACCGGCCTGGTGCTGCTCTACAGCCTGGTGCCGCTGCTGTGGCTGCTCATCAGCGCCACCAAGACCCAGGAAGGGCTGTCCGGTTCGTTCGGTCTGTGGTTCGACGACGACTTCGCCCTGTGGAGCAACATCGCCGACACATTCACCTACGACGACGGTGTGTTCACCCGCTGGCTGCTGAACACACTGATGTACGTGGTGCTGGGCGCGGGCGGTGCCACCCTGCTGGCGGTGCTCGGCGGCTACGCGCTCGCCAAGTTCCAGTTCCCGGGCAAGAAGGCGGTGTTCGCCGTCGTCATCGGCGCGGTGGCGGTGCCGACCACGGCGCTGGCGGTGCCCACCTTCCTGATGTTCAGCAAGATGGGACTCACCAACACCCCCTGGGCGGTGATCATCCCGTCACTCATTTCGCCGTTCGGTCTGTACCTGATGTGGGTGTTCGCCACCGATGCCATACCGACCGAACTGATGGAAGCCGCCCGAATCGACGGCGCGAGCGAGGCCCGGACGTTCTTCCGAGTTGCACTGCCGCTGCTGGCTCCCGGTATTGTGACGGTCCTGCTGTTCACCATGGTCGCGACATGGAACAACTACTTCCTGCCGCTGATCATGATCAAGGATCCGGACTGGTACCCCCTGACCGTGGGTCTGAACGCCTGGAACGCCCAAGCTCAAACAGCCGGTGGCGAGGTGGTGTTCAACCTGGTCATCACCGGATCCCTGATCACCATCGTGCCCCTGGTCGGCGCTTTCCTGCTGCTCCAGAGGTACTGGCAGTCCGGGCTCGCCGCCGGGAGTGTCAAGGAGTGACAGCAGACTCCCCCCATCTCGTCCTCCCCCCACGCATGTTCCTCGTTCTGCACACCCCCGACAGGGCCGTCTCGGCCACAAGGAAGTGGAAGCTCGACCATGCACAAGCACTCGCGCCGTCTGCTGCGCAGTATCGGACTCGTCTGCGCCCTCGCGCTGGGGGCCACCGCCTGCGGTGACTCCGACGACGGGGGATCGAGCGGGAAGTCGGTCTCCGAGTCCGACATCAACGCGGCTCTGGAGAAGGGCGGCGAGATCACGGTGTGGGCGTGGGAGCCCACCCTGAAGAAGGTGGCCGCCGACTTCGAGGAGGCGCACCCGAAGGTCAAGGTCAACCTGGTCAACGCCGGTACCAACGCCGACCAGTACACCGCCCTGTCGAACGCGATATCGGCGAAGAAGGGCGTCCCGGACGTCGCGCAGATCGAGTACTACGCCATCGGCCAGTACGCGCTGTCCAAGGGCCTGACCGACCTCAGCGAGTTCGGCGCCAACAAGCTCGCCGCGCACTACTCGCCCGGCCCCTGGTCCGCGGTCCAGTCGGGCACCGAAGGCGTGTACGCGCTGCCGATGGACTCCGGTCCGATGGCGCTGTTCTACAACAAGAAGGTCTTCGACAAGTACGACATCGCGGTGCCCAGCACCTGGGACGAGTACGTCGCGGCCGCCAAGAAGCTGCACGCGGCCGACCCCAAGGCGTACATCACCGCCGACGCCGGTGACGCGGGCACCACCACCAGCCTGCTGTGGCAGGCCGGTTCGCGGCCGTACTCGGTCTCCGGCGGCACCAACGTGAAGGTCGACTTCTCCGACCAGGGCGCCACCACCTACAGCGACACCTGGCAGCAGCTCCTCGACGACGACCTGGTCGCTCCGGTCGCCGCCTGGAGCGACGACTGGTTCAAGGGTCTGGCCGACGGCACCATCGCGAGCCTGGCCACCGGCGCCTGGATGCCGGCCAACCTGGAGTCGGGTGCCAAGGACGCCTCCGGTGACTGGCGGGTCGCCCCGCTGCCGCAGTGGAAGGAAGGCGGCAAGTCGAGCGCGGAGAACGGCGGCAGCTCGCTGGCCCTGCCCGAGCTCGGCAAGAACGAGGAACTGGCCTACGCGTTCGTCGAGTACGCCAACTCCGGCGAGGGTGTGCAGAGCCGCCTCAAGGAGGGCGCCTTCCCGGCGACCACCGAGGACCTCCAGTCCTCGACCTTCCAGGAGACCAAGTTCGACTACTTCGGCGGCCAGCAGGCCAACAAGATCTTCGCCGAGTCGGCGGCCGAGGTCGCGGACGACTGGCAGTACCTGCCGTTCCAGGTGTACGCCAACTCGATCTTCAACGACACCGTCGGCAAGGCCTATGTCTCCGACACCAAGCTGAGCGACGCCCTGAAGTCCTGGCAGGACGCCTCGGTGAAGTACGGCAAGGAGCAGGGCTTCACCGTCGAGTGACCCTGCGGTAGCACAACTCCCGGGGCGGCGCGGCGAGTCCGCGCCGCCCCTTTGCACATCTGGAAGGACCGCCATGATCTCCACTCTCCTGTCGCGCCCCGGCGGCCCGGACGACGACGACCGGATGCCCCGTCTCCTCTTCGGTGCCGACTACAACCCCGAGCAGTGGCCCCGCGAGGTGTGGGAGGAGGACGTCCGGCTGATGCGCGCGGCCGGCGTCAACGTCGTCTCCGTGGGGATCTTCTCCTGGGCCCGGCTGCAACCGGGCCCGGACCAGTGGGACTTCGGCTGGCTGGACGAGGTCATGGACCTGCTGCACGCGGGCGGTGTCGGGGTCGACCTGGCCACCGCCACCGCCTCCCCGCCGCCCTGGCTGACCACCGCCCACCCGGAGATCCTGCCGGTCACCGACCGGGGCGAGACGGTGTGGCCTGGCGCCCGGCAGCACTGGCGGCCCACCTCCCCGGTGTTCCGGCGGCACGCGCTGCGCCTGGTGCGCGAGATGGCCACCCGGTACGCCACCCACCCGGCACTGGTCGCCTGGCACGTCTCCAACGAACTGGGCTGCCACAACGTGTACGACTACTCCGACGACGCGGCCCGCGCCTTCCGCGGCTGGCTGCGCGCCCGGTACACCTCCCTGGACGCGCTCAACCACGCCTGGGGCACCGCCTTCTGGTCCCAGCGCTACACCGACTGGGAGCAGCTCCTGCCGCCCCGGCTGGCCGGCTCGCACCCCAATCCGACCCAGCAGCTGGACTTCAAGCGGTTCTCGTCCGACGCGCTGAAGGAACACCTGCGGGCCGAGCGCGACATCCTGCGGGAGCTCACCCCGGACATCCCGGTCACCACCAACTTCATGGTGATGGGCGGCACCAAGGGCATGGACTACACCGACTGGGCGCCCGAGATCGACTTCGTCTCCAACGACCACTATGTGCACCCCGGCCCGCAGGACCGGGCCGAGCTGTCCTTCTCCGCCAACCTCACCAGCGGCATCGCGAGCGGGCGGCCGTGGTTCCTGATGGAGCACTCCACCAGCGCGGTGAACTGGCAGCCGGTGAACGTGGCCAAGCGCCCCGGCGAGCTGGCCCGGGACGCGCTGCTGCACGTGGCGCACGGCGCGGACGCGGTGTGCTTCTTCCAGTGGCGGCAGTCGGCGGCGGGCGCCGAGAAGTACCACTCGGCGATGGTCCCGCACGCCGGCCCCGACAGCGAACTGTTCCGCGCGGTGGTGTCCCTGGGGCAGACCCTCAAGGCGCTCGCGCCGGTCGCGGGCAGCGAGCGGGAGGCGGCCGAGGTCGGCATCCTCTTCGACTGGGAGTCGTGGTGGGCGAGCGAGCAGGACTCGCACCCCACCTCGCTGCTCGACTACCGCCAGGAGGCCCTGGACTGGTACACGGCACTGCTGGCCCTGGGCATCCGCGCCGACCTGGTCACCACCCGCGCCGAACTGAGCCGGCACAAGGTGCTGATCGCGCCGGTGCTGCACCTGGTCCCCGCCGAGCTGGCCAAGGAGCTGACCCGGTTCGCCGAGCAGGGCGGCCACCTGGTCACCACCTACTTCTCCGGTGTCGTGGACGAGAACGACCACGTCTGGCTGGGCGGCTACCCGGGCGCGCTGCGCGATCTGCTGGGCATCCGCATCGAGGAGTTCGGGCCGCTGCTGGACGGGGACGCGGTGGAACTCGACGACGCGGTGACCGGCACCCTGTGGACCGACCGGATCACCGTCACCGACGAGGAGACCGAGGTCCTCTCCCGCTACCGCACCGGCGACCAGGCCGGCCGCCCGGCCGTCACCCGGCGCCCGGCCGGCCGGGGTTCGGCGGCCTATGTCTCCACCCGGCTCGGGGTGCCGGGGCTCACCGCGCTGCTGCCCCGGCTGCTGGCGCCCGCCGGGG
>NZ_JBFAAP010000019.1:0-127385 GCF_040639815.1 Streptomyces sp. NPDC023723 | reverse complement strand
GGCACGGCGGCCGGCCTGACCGCCGCGGGCACGGCCGCCGCCCTACTGGCACGACGACGCCACCACCGCCGTTGAGCACGGCGGTCGCCGCGGACGCCGGCCCAGGCGGGGGCCGGCACAGCCAGCCGGGCTGACCGCCGTGACCACGGCCGCCGCCCTGCTGGCACGGCGGCGCCGCCAGCGCCGTTGAGTGCGGCGGTGGCGGGCGCCCGCGACGGGTGGACGGGTACGGCCGGATGGCCGCCCGTGCGGTCAGACCGCGCGCCTCGTCTCGTCCTGCCGGCTGGCCAGTGCCCAGATCACGAAGACGTCGATCGCCATCTGGATCACCGACCAGACGGGCGCGTACGGCAGGAACAGGAACTGCGCGACGAGGCTGAGCGAGGCCAGCGCGATGCCGGCGAAGCGGGCCCACGCCATGTCCCTGAGCAGCCCGAACCCGGTGACCAGGACCAGCGCGCCGAGCACGACGTGCAGGACGCCCCAGCCGGTGAGGTTCATCTCGTAGACGTACGTGCCGACGCTGGCGTACACGTCGTCCTCGGCGATCGCCGCGATGCCCTGGAGCACCGCGAGGGCGCCGTTGATCAGCATCAGGACGCCCGCGAAGACGACGCCTCCGGTCACCCAGCCTTGGTGCCGGGCGGCGGAACGCGCGGACGAGGAGGCACCGGGGTTCGGTGCGGCGTGCTGGGTCATGAGGGTGATCCCTTCTCACGGTTCCTCCGAGCCTGTGCCGGACCGCCACCGGCGACCACGCGGGATACGCCGAACGGGTGAAGGACGTCGGAGCGGGTTTACGGCACAGAACATGCGGCCCCGGACACCCTCGCGTTGACTGGCGACGGCAGGCACGGGCGGAACACGCCGGAGGACCCCATGACCACGCCGGGCAGCGCACACGGGCCCCGAGCGGTGTGGAGCACCGCCCGGTCCTGGCTGCTGTGGACCGGCGGCACGGTGGTCACGGTGGTGGCGGCCTACTTCCTGCTCCCGCTCGACGCGCTGGGACCGCACCGCCCCGGTCTGAGCTGGCTGCTGTTCGCCCTGCTGCTGGCCGGCGTCGCCGTCCTGCTGCTGCGCCAGGTGCACCACGTCCTCACCGGCCGCCCGGAGACCCGCCCGGGGCTGGCCATCACGCTGCTGATCCTGCTGTCCGTGCACACCTTCGCCGCCGCGTACTACATCCTCGCCAAGCAGCCCGGGGAGTTCCACGGGCTGCGCACCCGGGTGGACGCCCTGTACTTCACCGTGGTCACTCTCGCCACCGTCGGCTACGGGGACATCACGCCGCGCGGACAGACCGCGCGAGTGGTGACGGTCGTGCAGATCCTGTACACGTTCGTCTTCCTGACGGCCGCCGTGACGGCGCTGAGCGAGCGGGTGCGGGACCTGGTCACCCGCCGCCCCTGAAGATCCACCGGCCCCGAGGCGTGGTTGTCACCACCCGGTCCCGAGCACTAGTGTCACCACGCCTTGGTGAACGGGAAATCGGTGCGACACCGGTGCGGCCCTCGCCACTGTGATCGGGAAGTCCGGCTCCAGCCCCTTGCGAGGGGGCAGCCACTGGGTCCTCACGGACCCGGGAAGGCGGAGTTCGGGCGGTGGTACCCGTCAGCCAGGAGACCGGCCAAGGCGCGTCGTCCATCCACGAGGTGCTGGAGAGGGTCTGCCGAGTCATGCACATAGCCGAGGGTTTCCTGCCTCCGGCGCACGCGATCGCCTGGGGTGTCGCGTCCGCGCCGTTCGTCGTCCACGGAGTACGTTCCCTCACCCGTGAGGTCCGCGAGCATCCGGAGAGCACCCTGCTCCTCGGTGCCGCCGGGGCCTTCACCTTCGTCCTGTCCGCCCTGAAACTGCCGTCGGTGACCGGGAGTTGCTCCCATCCCACCGGCACCGGGCTCGGCGCGATCCTGTTCCGCCCGCCGATCATGGCGGTGCTCGGCACGATCACCCTGCTGTTCCAGGCGCTGCTGCTGGCGCACGGCGGGCTGACCACGCTCGGCGCCAACGTCTTCTCCATGGCGATCGCCGGCCCCTGGGCCGGGTACGCCGTCTACCGGCTGCTGCGCCGCCTCGACGTGCCGCTGATGGCCACGGTGTTCTGCGGCGCGTTCGTCGCCGACCTGGTCACGTACTGCGTCACCAGTGTGCAGCTCGCGCTGGCCTTCCCCGACCCGAGCAGCGGGTTCTGGGGCGCGCTCGGCAAGTTCGGGTCCATCTTCGCGGTCACGCAGATCCCGCTCGCGGTGAGCGAGGGGCTGCTGACGGTGCTGGTGATGCGGCTGCTGGTGCAGTCCAGCGCGGGGGATCTCACCCGGCTCGGCGTGCTGCTGACGGCCAGGGCGACGAGCGACGAGCGGACGGCGGTGGCCCGGTGAAGCGGAACACACGGATCAACCTCCTGCTGCTGCTCGCGGTGGCCGCGCTGGCCGTGCTGCCCCTGGTGTTCGGGCTCGGCGACCACAAGGCGGAGCCGTTCGCCGGGTCCGACGCCGAGGCGGAGACCGCGATCACCGACATCGAACCGGACTACAAACCGTGGTTCTCGCCCCTGTACGAACCCCCGTCCGGGGAGATCGAGTCGGCGCTGTTCGCCGTGCAGGCGGCGCTCGGCGCGGGCGTGCTGGCGTACTACTTCGGGCTGCGCCGGGGCCGGCGGCAGGGCACCCGCGAACAGCATGAGCGGGCCGAGCGGACCGAGTGGGCCGAGCAGCTGCACGAGGACGCCTGAGTGCTGCCGATCGACGCGGCGGCGCACAGCAGCCGCTGGCGCCGCCGGCATCCGGTGGACAAGGCGGTGCTCGCCCTGGGCCTCACGGTGCTGGCGATCTCGCTGCCGCCCTGGCCGGGCGCGGCCCTGGTGCTGGTGACGGCGCTGACCGTGCTGCTCGGCCCGGCCGGGGTGCCGGCCCGGCGGCTGTGGCGGGCGTACCGGGTGCCGCTCGGGTTCTGTGTGACGGGCGCGCTGCCGCTGCTGGTGCGGGCCGGCGGGCCGGGCCCCTTCCTGGGCCTGGCCGCGGACGGCCCGGTGCGCGCCGGTGAGCTGCTGCTGCGCACCTCGGCCGGCTCCCTCGGGGTGCTGCTGTTCGCCTTCACCACCCCGATGTCCGACCTGCTGCCCCGGCTGGTGCGGGCCGGGGTGCCGGCCCCGGTGGTGGACGTGGCACTGGTGACGTACCGGATGAGTTTCCTGCTCCTGGACTCGGTGCGCCGGGTCCGCGCCTCGCAGGCCGCGCGGCTCGGGCACAGCACGCGGGCCGCGGCCTGGCGTTCGCTGGGCGGGCTCGGCGCCACCGCGTTCGTGCGGGCCTTCGACCGGGCGGCGCGGCTGCAGACCGGACTGGCCGGCCGCGGCTACGACGGCACGCTGCGGGTCCTGGTCCCGCCGGCCCGGGTCTCCGGCCGCTTCACGGCGGCGAGCCTCGCCCTGCTCACCGCGCTGACCGCGCTCACCTTCGTCCTGAGAGGTCCGCTGACATGAGCGAGCCGGCACTCCTCGCCCTGCGCGGCGCGTCCTTCGGCTACGAGGACGGTCCCGCCGTGCTCGACGGGCTGGACTTCGACGTGCCCGAGTCACGGGCCCTGGCGCTGCTGGGCCGCAACGGCAGCGGCAAGACCACGCTGATGCGGCTGCTGAGCGGCGGACTGCGGCCGCGGAGAGGGGAGCTGACGGTCCGCGGCGAGCCGGTGACGTACGACCGGAAGGGGCTGACCCGGCTGCGGACCACCGTGCAGGCGGTGGTGCAGGACCCGGACGACCAGCTCTTCGCCGCGTCCGTCGGGCAGGACGTGTCGTTCGGGCCGCTCAACCTCGGTCTGCCGGACGCCGAGGTCCGCGCCCGGGTCGCCGAGGCGCTGGCCGCGCTGGACATCACGGCGCTCGCCGACCGGCCCACCCACCTGCTGTCGTACGGGCAGCGCAAGCGGGCCGCGATCGCGGGGGCGGTCGCGATGCGGCCGAGGGTGCTGATCCTCGACGAACCGACCGCCGGGCTCGACCCGGACGGCCAGGAACGCCTGCTGACCACCCTCGACGCGCTGCGCGCCGACGGCACCACCGTGGTCATGGCCACCCACGACGTCGACCTGGCGCTGCGCTGGGCCGACGACGCGGCGCTGCTCACCCCGGACGGCGTGCACACCGGGCCGGCCGCCGGGATGCTGGCCCGCACGGATCTGCTGTCCCGTGCGGGCCTGCGGCTGCCGTGGGGCATCGCGGCGGCCCGGCTGCTGCGCGCCCGGGGCCTGCTGCCGGACACGGCACCGGGGCCGCGTACGGCGGAGGAACTGGCGGCGGTGGCGGAGCCGTCGCTCAGACCGGCACCGCCTCGCTCTCGTTGAGGGACCGGATCAGCGCGGTGCGGGCACGGGCCACGCGGGAGCGGACCGTGCCGACCGGGCAGTCGCTGACCGCGGCGGCCTGCGCGTAGGGCAGCCCGAGCAGCTGGGTCAGGACGAACGCCTCGCGGCGGTCGGCGGGCAGCGCGTCCAGCAGTCCGGCGAGGGCGATCCCCTCGTCGAAGCCGGGCAGGTCGCGCGCCTGGGCGCGTTCGACGGCCGCCGCCCAGTCCGCGGTGTCCGACAGCCGGGGCCGGCGGGTGGTGCGGCGGATGCTGTCGGCCACCGCGCGCCGGGCGATGGACAGCAGCCAGGTACGGGCCGAGCAGCGGCCCTCGAACCGGTGCAGGCTGCCCAGGGCCCGCAGGAACGTCTCCTGGGTCAGGTCGTCGGCGCTCTGCGGATCGGCGCCGAGGAACGTCACGTGGCGGCGGACGTCGCGGTGCAGGGCCCGGACGAAACGCTCGACGGCGTCCGGGTCGCCGGTCCGGGCGGCCAGCGCCCAGGCGGTTATCGACTCCTCTCCCGGCTGCTCGGGCTCTCTTGGCGGGTACGGCGGCAAGACGGCAGTGGTCACCTGTGTGTCCTCGCGGTTGCGCGACCGGCGTCCGGGCAGCGGCGGCCGACGGGCACGGCGGCCCGGGCCGGTGAAGGGTGGCGGCCGGGCACGGCTGTGCGCGGCCGGTGCCCGGGGCGGCGGACGGCAGAGCGGTCCGCGACGGCCTCGGGAAGCCGGCTGTCGTCAGGCGACAGCGAACCCTTCCGGCGGACCCCGGGGCGTGATCGCGTACGCGAGCGGGAGCGGCCGCGGGGCGCCCCCGTCATCGGCCCGGCGGGCCCGGACCGGCGGGCGCCCCGGCAGCGCGGGAACCCGGGGCAGCGGGCGCAGCGGTGCGCGCAGCCACCCGGCGACGGCCCGCAGGAGACGGAAGGCGGCGCGTTCGCCGTACGCCAGCCAGGCGCCGCTGAGCAGGGCGGCGAGCAGGTGCGCGGCGAGCATGCCGGGCGCGGCGGCCGGGCCCTGCTCCATCACAGCCGGGCCCTGCTCCATCACATGGGCATGGCCCATCTCCATCGCGCCCATGCCGGACGGGCCGGACATCCCGCCCGCCGCTCCCGCCCCCGCCCCCGCCCCCTGCCCGAAGGAGAAGAAGCCGTGCAACGCCCCCTGCGCGGCCACCGTGAAGGCACCCACCGGCACCGGTCCGCGCTCCCGCCCCGCGAGCCACCAGGCCGCCCCGCCGGTGAGCACCGCACCACCCGTCACGGCCGGCCACGGCACCGCCGTACCGGACATCAGGACGTGCCCCAGGGCGGCGAGCAGCACGCAGACGGCCGCGAACACCGCGGCGCGCACCGTGCGCGAGCACCACCCGGCGGTCATGACCCCCCTCCCCCTCCCCCTCCCCCTCCGCCCTCCGTACCTCCGGGAATACGCACAGCGCCCCGGACCCCCTCACCCGGTGACGCAGGTCACACACCACTCCCCCGGACGGACGAGCGTCCCACATCACACCGCCGAAGAGAACAAGGTCACAAGTGCGCCCTCTGCTGCCCGTCCGCCGTCCTGCCCTAGCATCCGAGCATGACGGTCCTGCCTGACGACGGGCTCCCGCCGGCGGCCGAGTTCCCTGACGCGACACATGAGCAGTGGCAGCACCTCGTGGCGGGTGTCCTGCGCAAGTCCGGCAAGGAGTTCTCGGACGACGCCGAGGCGGAGCAGAAGCTCTCCACCGCGCTGGAAGACGGGCTGCGCGTCCGGCCCCTCTACACCTCCAGGGACACCGCGCCCAACCCCGGACTGCCCGGCTTCGCGCCCTTCGTGCGCGGTGGCCGGGCCGAGGGGCACACGGCCGGCGGCTGGGACGTGCGCCAGCGGCACACGGTCGCGGACCGGGGCGCGGTCCTGGCCGACCTGGAGAACGGCGTCACCTCCCTGTGGCTGGCCGGCCTCCCGGTCGCGTCCCTCGCCGACGCGCTGGACGGCGTCCACCTGGACCTGGCGCCCGTCGCCCTGGACGCCGGCGCCCAGTCCGAGGCGGCGGCGCGGCGGCTGCTCGGGCTGTACGAGGAGCGCGGCGTCGCCCCCGAGGCGGTGCGCTGCACCCTGGGCGCCGACCCGCTGGGCCACGAGGCGCGCACGGGACGGCCGTACGACGTCGCCTGGGCGGTGGTCCGGGAGCGCGCCGAGAGGTTCCCGGGGCTGCGCGCGCTGACCGTGGACGCGCTGCCGTACCACGAGGCCGGCGGGTCGGCGGCGCAGGAACTGGGCTGCGCGCTGGCGACCGGCGTGGCGTATCTGCGCGAGCTGACCGGCGCCGGGCTGAGCGCCGAACAGGCCTGCGGGCAGCTGGAGTTCCGGTACGCGGCCAGTGCCGACCAGTTCCTGACCATCGCCAAGCTGCGCGCGGCCCGGCGGCTGTGGGCGCGGGTGGCCGAGGTCTGCGGGGCGCCCCGGGCGGGCGCGCAGCTCCAGCACGCGGTGACCTCGCCGGTGATGATGGCCCGCCGCGACCCGTGGGTGAACATGCTGCGCACCACGGTCGCCGCGCTGGCCGCCGGGGTGGGCGGCGCGGACGCCGTGACGGTGCTGCCGTTCGACGACGCGCTGGGTCTGCCGGACGCGTTCGCGCGCCGGATCGCCCGCAACACCTCCACCATTCTGATCGAGGAGTCGCACCTGTCCCGGGTGATCGACCCGGCGGGCGGTTCCTGGTACGTGGAGCGGCTGACCGACGAACTCGCCCACGCCGCCTGGGCGTTCTTCCAGGAGATCGAAGGCGGCGGGGGCCAGCGGGCGGCGCTGCGCTCGGGGCTGGTCGGGGACCGGCTGGCCGCGACCTGGGCGGCGCGCGGCGCGAAGCTCGCCACCCGGCGGGAGCCGGTCACCGGGGTGAGCGAGTTCCCGCACCTGGCCGAGGAGCCGGTGGTGCGCGCCCCCGCGCCCGAGCCGCCGTCCGGCGGGCTGCCCCGGGTGCGCCGGGACGAGGCGTTCGAGGCGCTGCGGGCCCGCTCCGACGCGCACCTCGCCGCCACCGGGACCCGGCCGCGGGTGTATCTGGCCGCGCTCGGCCCGGCCGCCGCGCACACCGCCCGCCTCTCCTTCGCCGCCAACCTGTTCCAGGCCGGCGGCATCGAGACCGTCACCGAGGGCAGCTTCGAGGCGAGCGGGGCGCGGGAGGCGTGCCTGTGCTCCAGCGACGCGCTCTACGCGGAGCAGGCTGCCGACGCCGCCGCGCGGTTGCGGACGGCGGGCGCCGGGCACCTGTTCCTCGCCGGTCGCCCGGGGCCGTACGAGGGCGTCGACACCTATGTCTTCGCCGGCTGTGACGCCGTATCCGTGCTGACCGCCACGCTCGACCGTATGGGAGTGTCCCGATGACCGTCCCCGACTTCTCCGGGATCGAACTGGGCACGCCGTCCGCCGACGCCGGCGCCGACGAGTGGCGGGCGGCGGTGAAGCACGCGGCCGGCGGCGACGCCCCGCGCTGGGAGACCCCGGAGGGCATCGCGGTCAAGCCGCTGTACACCGGACAGGACCTGGCGGGCCTGGACTTCCTGGACACCTACCCGGGCATCGCCCCGTACCTGCGCGGCCCGTACCCGACGATGTACGTGAACCAGCCCTGGACGATCCGCCAGTACGCCGGTTTCTCCACCCCCGAGGAGTCCAACGCCTTCTACCGCCGCAACCTGGCCGCGGGCCAGAAGGGCCTGTCGGTCGCCTTCGACCTGCCCACCCACCGCGGTTACGACAGCGACCACCCGCGGGTGACCGGGGACGTCGGCATGGCGGGCGTGGCGATCGACTCGATCCTCGACATGCGGCAGCTCTTCGACGGCATCCCGCTGGACCGGATGACGGTGTCGATGACGATGAACGGCGCGGTGCTGCCGGTGCTGGCGCTGTACATCGTGGCGGCGGAGGAACAGGGCGTGCCGCCCGAGAAGCTGGCCGGGACCATCCAGAACGACATCCTCAAGGAGTTCATGGTCCGCAACACCTACATCTATCCGCCGAAGCCGTCGATGCGGATCATCTCCGACATCTTCGGCTACACCTCGCGGCGGATGCCCCGCTACAACTCGATCTCCATCTCCGGCTACCACATCCAGGAGGCGGGCGCGACGGCCGACCTGGAGCTGGCCTACACCCTCGCCGACGGCGTCGAGTACATCCGCGCGGGCCGCGAGGCCGGGCTGGACGTGGACGCCTTCGCCCCCCGCCTGTCCTTCTTCTGGGCGATCGGCATGAACTTCTTCATGGAGATCGCCAAGCTGCGCGCGGCCCGCCTGCTGTGGGCGAAGCTGGTGCGGCGGTTCGACCCGAAGAACGCCAAGTCGCTGTCGCTGCGCACCCATTCGCAGACCTCCGGCTGGTCGCTCACCGCCCAGGACGTCTTCAACAACGTCACCCGGACCTGCGTGGAGGCGATGGCGGCCACCCAGGGCCACACCCAGTCGCTGCACACCAACGCCCTCGACGAGGCGCTCGCGCTGCCCACCGACTTCTCCGCCCGCATCGCCCGCAACACCCAGCTGCTCATCCAGCAGGAGTCCGGCACCACCCGGGTGATCGACCCGTGGGGCGGCAGTGCCTACGTGGAGAGGCTGACGCACGACCTCGCGCGCCGCGCCTGGCAGCACATCGAGGAGGTCGAGCGGGCCGGCGGCATGGCGCGGGCCATCGACGCGGGCATCCCCAAGCTGCGCATCGAGGAGGCGGCGGCCCGCACCCAGGCCCGGATCGACTCCGGCCGGCAGCCGGTGATCGGCGTCAACAAGTACCGGGTCGGGGCCGACGAGAAGATCGACGTGCGGTCGGTCGACAACTCCTCGGTGCGGGAGCGGCAGCTGGCCAAGCTGCGGCAGCTGCGGGCGGAGCGGGACGAGGGGGCCTGCCGGGCCGCGCTGGACGCGCTGACCCGAGCCGCCGACGGCGACGGCAACCTGCTGGAACTGGCGGTGGACGCGGCCCGGGCCAAGGCCACGGTCGGGGAGATCTCCGACGCCCTGGAGAAGGTCTACGGACGCCACGCGGGCCAGATCCGTACCATCTCCGGCGTGTACCGCAACGAGGCCGGAGAGGCACCGAACGTGGACCGCACCCGGACCCTGGTGGACGCCTTCGCCGAGGCCGAGGGACGCCGCCCGCGGATACTGGTCGCCAAGATGGGCCAGGACGGCCACGACCGCGGCCAGAAGGTCATCGCCACCGCCTTCGCCGACCTCGGCTTCGACGTGGACGTCGGCCCGCTGTTCCAGACCCCGGCCGAGGTGGCCCGGCAGGCGGTCGAGGCGGACGTGCACATCGTCGGGGTGTCCTCGCTGGCCGCCGGGCACCTCACCCTGGTGCCGGCGCTGCGCGAGCAGCTCGCCGAGGAGGGCCGGGCGGACATCATGATCGTGGTCGGCGGCGTCATCCCGCCGCAGGACGTGCCCACCCTGCTGGAGATGGGCGCGGCGGCGGTCTTCCCGCCCGGGACGGTGATCCCGGACGCGGCCTACGACCTGGTGGCCCGGCTGGCGGCCGGTCTCGGCCACGACGACCTGTGATGCCCGACACCGACGGTTACGTCAAGGGCGTTCTCGATGGCAAACGTGCGGTGATCGCCAGGGCCATCACCCTGGTGGAATCGACCCGCCCGCAGCACCGCGCCCTGGCCCAGGAGTTGCTGACCGAGTTGCTTCCGCACAGCGGCCGGGCGCGGCGGATCGGGGTCAGCGGGGTGCCCGGGGTCGGCAAGTCGACGTTCATCGACGCCTTCGGCACGATGCTGACGGGGCTCGGCCACCGGGTGGCCGTGCTCGCCGTGGACCCCTCCTCCACCCGTACCGGCGGCTCCATCCTCGGCGACAAGACCCGGATGGAACGCCTCGCCGTCGACCCGGCGGCGTTCGTCCGCCCCTCCCCCACCGCCGGCACCCTCGGCGGGGTGGCGAAGGCGACGCGCGAGTCGATCGTGGTGATGGAGGCGGCCGGCTACGACGTGGTCCTGGTGGAGACGGTCGGCGTCGGCCAGTCCGAGACGGCCGTCGCCAACATGGTCGACACCTTCCTCCTCCTCACGCTGGCCCGCACCGGCGACCAGTTGCAGGGCATCAAGAAGGGCGTGCTGGAACTGGCCGACGTGATCGCGGTCAACAAGGCGGACGGCCCGCACGAGCGCGACGCGCGGTCCGCCGCCCGGGAACTGTCCGGTGCCCTGCGCCTGATGCACGGCAAGGACGCGTTCTGGACCCCGCCGGTCCTGCATTGCAGCGCCCGCGAGTCGACCGGCCTGGACACCGTCTGGGACCGCCTGGAGCAGCACCGCGCACTGCTCGACTCCACCGGCCGGCTGGCACGGCGGCGCCGCGACCAGCAGGTCGACTGGACCTGGACGATGGTCCGCGAGGAACTGCTGGACCGGCTGCGCACCGACCCGGCGGTCCGCGCGCTCGCCCCCGGCCTGGAGCGACGGGTCCGGGCGGGCGAGGTGACGGCGACCCGGGCGGCGGAGGAGATCCTGAACGCCTTCGAACAGCGTGACTGACGGTGGTTATGCTCCCTGGGTGACGACGTACGACCATGATTATGTGAAGGACGGCGCGGAGATCTACCGGCAGTCCTTCGCCACCATCCGCGCGGAGGCCGATCTCGGGAGGCTGCCGGCCGAGGTGAGCCGGGTGGCGGTTCGGATGATCCACGCCTGCGGCATGGTCGACCTCGTCGAGGACCTGGCGTACTCGGCGGGCGTGGCGGGCAGCGCACGCGCCGCGCTGCGCGCCGGGGCACCCGTCCTGTGCGACGTGCGGATGGTCGCGAGCGGCATCACCCGCTCCCGTCTCCCCGCCGGCAACGAGGTGCTGTGCACCCTCGCCGACCCGGCCGTCCCGGACCTGGCCGCCCGGCTCGGCACCACCCGCAGCGCCGCCGCGCTGGAGCTGTGGCGGGAGCGGCTGGACGGCGCGGTGGTGGCGGTGGGCAACGCGCCGACGGCACTGTTCCGGCTCCTGGAGATGATCGGCGAGGGCGCCGGACGGCCCGCCGCCGTGATCGGCGTCCCGGTCGGCTTCGTCGGCGCGGCGGAGTCCAAGGACGCGCTGGCGGCCAACCCGTTCGGGCTGGAGTACCTGGTGGTGCGGGGGCGGCGCGGGGGCAGTGCGATGGCGGCGGCGGCGGTCAACGCGCTGGCGAGCGAGCAGGAGTAGACGTCACCCGGTGATCCGGGCGAGGGCCGCCTCGGGATCGGGGACCACGGGCACCCCGTCCGGCACGGGCGGCCTGCGCACGACCACCACCGCCAGCCCCGCCTCCCGGGCGGCCGTCAGCTTCGGCGCGGTGGCCGCGCCTCCGCTGTCCTTGGTGACGAGGACGTCGATCCGGTGCCGGGCCAGGAGGTGCCGCTCCCCGTCGAGGGTGAACGGTCCCCGGTCGAGCAGTACCTCCATGCGGGGCGGGTGCGGAGGTTCGGGCGGGTCGACGGACCGGACGAGGAACCACAGGTCGTCCGGGGCGCCGGCGAAGGCGGCGAGGCCCATCCGTCCGGTGGTGAGGAAGACGCGGCGGCCGAGGGAGGGCAGCAGCGCGGCGGCCTCCGGCAGGGACCCGGCCTCGCGCCAGTCGTCCCCCGGCTGCGGTCGCCAGCCGGGCCGTCGCAGTACGAGCAGGGGTACGCCGGTCAGGGCGGCGGCGTGGGCGGCGTTGCGGCTGATGGTGTCGGCGAAGGGGTGGGTGGCGTCTACGACGGTGTCCACGGCGCGCGTCCGCAGCCACTCGGCCAGCCCGTGCGCCCCGCCGAAGCCGCCGACGCGCAGCTCACCGGGGGGTGTGCGGGGCGCGGCGACCCGGCCGGCGAGGGAGGTGGTCACCCGGGTGTCCGGCCGGGCGGTGAGCAGCTCGGCGAGCCGGCGGGCTTCGGCGGTCCCGCCGAGGACGAGTACGTGCACGTCAGCCCTGCCCCGGGGGCTTCCGTACGGCCCACTGGGTGACCGGCATGGCCTGCCGCCAGCCGGTGAAGCCGCCCACGGGGACGGCGTGCGCGACGGCGAGGCGGACGAGGTCGCCCCCGTGGCGGCGGTGCGCGTCGGCGAGGACCGCCTCCGACTCCAGCGTCACGGTGTTGGCGACCAGCCGCCCGCCGGCCGCGAGTGCCTCCCAGCAGCCGTCCAGCAGACCGGGCGCGGTGAGCCCGCCGCCGACGAACACGGCGTCGGGAGCGGGAAGTCGCCCGAGTACCTCGGGCGCTTCACCGGTGACGACCTGGAGCCCCGGCACCCCCAGCCGCTCGGCGTTGCGGGCGATCCGCTCGGCCCGCGCGGGGTCCCGTTCGACGGTGACGGCACGGCAGGAGGGGTGGACCCGCATCCACTCGACGGCGACGGACCCGGAGCCGCCGCCGATGTCCCACAGCAGTTCGCCGGGGGCGGGGGCGAGGACGCCGAGGGTGGCGGCGCGGACGTGCCGCTTGGTGAGCTGCCCGTCGTGCTCGTAGGCGTCGTCCGGCAGGCCCGGTACGGCGCCGAGGTGCGGAGCGTCAGCGGCCCGGCGGCACTCGACGGCGACGAGGTTGAGGGGGTCGCCGGGCGGTCGCGTCCAGTCGTCGGCGGTGGCCGCGTCACCGGTGTGCTCCTCGGCGGCGCCGAGGCGCTCCAGGACCCGCATCCGGCTCGGCCCGAAGCCACGGTCGCGCAGCAGGGCGGCGACGGTGGCCGGGGTGGCGGCGTCGGCACTGAGCACCAGGAGCCGCCGGCCGTGATGCAGCGCGGCGGCCAGTCGGGGGGCGGGACGGCCGACGAGGGTGACCACCTCGACGTCCTCCAGCGGCCAGCCGAGCCGGGCGGCGGCGTAGGAGACGGAGGACGGGTGCGGCAGGACGTGCACGGCACCGGCGTCCAGTACTTCGGTCAGCGCCCGGCCGATGCCGTAGAACATGGGGTCGCCGCTGGCCAGGACGGCGATCCGGCGCCCTTCGTGCGCGGCGAGCAGGCCGGGGACGGCGGGGCGCAGCGGGGACGGCCAGGCGACCCGCTCTCCCGCGCACTCGGGCGGCAGCAGGTCGAGCTGGCGCGGGCCGCCGAGGACGACGTGGGCGGCGCGCAGGACGGTCCGGGAGGCGTCCGGGATGCCGGTCCAGCCGTCGGCCCCGATGCCGACGACGGTCACGGGCGGGGAGGGGACGCGGTTCACGGCTCGGTTCCTTGGGTCTGGCGGTGCGGGGCGAGGACCTCGCACTTTACGGGGCGGCGAACGGCCACGGCGCACTCGGGCGGGGTGGAGGTCGGTCACCTCGGCCCGGCCGCCGCCCGAGCATCGCCCGCGTTCTCGGCTGTCACCGGGTGCGGCCGGGGTCAGATCCAGTCGTCGGGGCCGGCGTAGCCGAGGCGGTCGGCCACCTGGAGGGTGGGGGCGTCCAGGATCCGTTCGATCATGGCCGCCCGGTCCTGCCAGCGGCCGGCCCGGGGCCGCGCCGTGGCGACCACGGGGGCGATGCCGTGGTGGACGGCGTGCCGGAACGCGCCCTCCACCGGGATGCCGAGCCAGTCGCTCAGCCGCTCGAAAGCGGCGATACGACGGTCCGCTCCGCCGATGAGGTCCTCGAACCGCAGGGTGATGCTGTCGGTCCTGGTGCGGTCGAGGTCGTCCAGCACCGCTTGGTGGCTGCTGCGCCACTGGTAGGCACACACTTCGGGCAGCGGCGCGGCCGTGTACCGCTGCCAGCCAGGGGGCAGGTCGAACTTCCACCACCACCGGTTGTCCGGACATCGCTCGACGTAGTCGCTGATGGTCAGGGGCGTGGCCATCCGGTGGGCGTGGAAACCGTTGTGCAGCCAGCCGTCGTACAGGCCGTTCACCGCGGCGGCCGGATTGCGGGTCAGATGCAGGACGCGCAGGCGGGCGTGCGGGAACAGCGCGCGCAGGAAGTCCAGCCGGTAGGCGTTGCTCGGGGTCTTGATGACCAGGGTCCGGTCGCGCAGGTCGGCCGGGCCCGCCCGGCGCCAGGGCCTGGCCACCACGAAGGGGGGTTCCTCGACGAGGAACCCCCCGGGCGCCCGCGCTGAGGGGGCGCCGAACACCTTGGGGTGCAGGAGCCCCTTCGGCAGGTCGTAGTACCACGGACTGATCCGCACACCCTGCCGGCGCAGTTCGCGCAGCACGGTCACGGTGACCGCCGCGGGGTCCCACGCCCGCGCGCCGCCCAGGGCGTGGCGCACCTGGCCGGCCACGGCGAGCGGGTCGAGCGACAGTTCCGGCCACTGCACGGCGAGCCGCCATGCCACATCGAGCGAGAACTGCTCCGGGTCGGGGATGTCGGCGACCGTGCCGGCGTCCCGGGCCAGTTCCTCGTCGAGCAGTTCCCTAGCGGCCGGGTCCAGCGTCACCGCGTGGGACGCGTCGAGCCGGTCCGAGTCGGTGCCGCTGTCGGGGAAGCCCAGCCCGGCCAGCCGCAGGAACGGGTTGATCTCCGCCTGGAGGTGCAGCAGCGCCCGCGAGGTGCGCAGCATCTCGGTGACCATGCTGGAGCCGCCCCGCGAGCTGGAGGCGACCACCAGGACGGAGCGGACCCGCGTGGAGAAGTGCCTGACGTCGCTGTGGCGCAGGGGACGCAGTTCCGCGAGCCGGTTGTGCAGTCGGTGGAACGCGTCGGAGACACCGGACGCGTGCACAGGCAGGGTCATACGGTCCTCACCGCGGCTTCCTGAGCGAGTACACGCACCATCGCCACTGGTCCCGGATGGAGCCGTCGGACTGGATCTCGAACGGGTGCACCTCTCTGACCTCGCGTGGCGCCTCGTAGTACAGCCGCTGGATCTCCCGGCGGTGCGCGGGGGTCGTCTCGTGCGTGTCGATCCACTGGTCGATGGACTCCCACAGCAGGTACTCCGTCATCCGCACGTCGACGAAACCGGCGTCGACCAGCAGGGAACGGAACTCCGGCTCGCGGAACATCTGGTACAGCAGCGGCTGCTTCTTCTTGAAGACGCGGTACATCCAGAAGGCGTCCTCGTCGGCGAACGGCACTATCTGACCGACGATGAACTGACCGCCCGGCCGCAGCACGCGGAAGATCTCCGACACCGGCCGCTCGGGCTGGGGCAGCAGGTGCAGCACCTCGCGGGTGACCACCAGGTCGAAGGAGGCGTCGGGATAGGGCAGGTCGTACACGGTGCCCTGGTCGACGCGGTCCAGCCGGGTCGAGGCCAGCGCCACCATCTCCGGCGTGAGGTCCAGGCCGATCATCTCGCCGACCCGGCCCTTGAACGAACCGCCGACCACGCCGCTGCCGCAGCAGACGTCGAGCATCCGGGCGTCGGGCGGCACGTCGCACAGCTCCGCGTGCCTGGCGAGCAGTTCCTCGTCGGTCAGCCATGCGCACGAGTCGTGCCAGTCCTTCGAGCGGATGCCGAACTGGCGCTGGTAGACGCCGTAGTCGATGTCCAGCTCACGGCGCTGGTGGCGGGCGGTCCGGCTGGCCAGCCGGGCGGCGAGCCGGGCCCGCGTGGCGTCCAGGGCGCGCGCCACCACGCGGTGGCCCAGGCGCTCGTCGGCGTCCATGCACCGGGTGAACCCGGTGTCCACGACGCTCTGCAGGAGGTGGCCGACCTCGGGGTTCCGCAGCCGTTTCTTGGTCTGTCCGTCGAACTTGGGCCCCACCATCCGCAGCGAGACCACCGCGGTGAGCCCTTCGAGGATGTCGACCGTGGTGATCCGCTCGCCGGTGCGGGCGTCCAGCAGGCCGTGGGCGGCGGCGTACCGGTTGATCACCGCGGCGAGGGCGGCCCGGATGCCGTCCACGTGGGCGCCGCCCTGGTCGGTGCGGACACCGTTGACGAAGCTGCGCAGGCTCTCGGTGTAGCCCTCGGTCCACTGGAAGGCGAGGTCGAAGGAGAGCGTGTCGTCGGCGTGCGAGACCACCACCGGCTCGGGGTGGACGAGGGCCGCGTCGGCGTTGAGGTGGTCGAGGAAGGCCCGCACCCCGCCGTCGAAGCGGTACTCGGTCACCGTCCCGCTGCGCTCGTCCACGAGCCTGATGGTGAGTCCGCTGTGCAGGAAGGCGATCTCCTGGAGCCGCTCGCCGATGATCCGCGCGGAGAACTCGCAGGTGTCGAAGATCTCCGGATCCGGCCGGAAGGTGACGGTGGTGCCCCGCCGGTCCGTGGCGCCCGCGTCGGCCAGATCCGCGCTCGGTTCGCCCCGGACGTACTCCTGCACGTGGTGGACGCCGTCGCGCCGGATGTCCACCCGCAGTGACTGCGCCAGCGCGTTGACGCAGGACAGCCCCACGCCGTGCAGACCGGCGGACCGGACGTAGGAGCCGCCGCCGAACTTGCCGCCGGCGTGCAGCGTGGTGAGCACCACCTCGCAGGCGGGCCGGCCGGTGCCGGGATGGGGATCGACCGGGATGCCCCGGCCGTCGTCCTCGACCGCGCACGAGCCGTCGGCACCCAGCGTCACCGACAGGGTGCGGCAGTAGCCGGCTTCGTACTCGTCCACGGCGTTGTCGAGCAGTTCGTGGACGAGGTGGTGCAGGCCGTCCGAGTCGGTGGACCCGATGTACATCGAGGGGTTGCGGCGTACGGCCTGGAGCCCGGAGAACACCACGATCGCGGACGCGTCGTACCGTGTGTGCGCGGCCTGTGCGACGGGGGTGAGCAGGTCGTCAGTCATCGGTCGCTCCGTGGGACGTGGGGAGGGCGTCCGCGTCCGGGGCGCCCGTCAGGCTCACGAGCGCCGCGTCGAACCGGACGGTGTGCCGTTTCTTCAGCGCGGCCAGGGTGGTGAGCCAGCTCGCGATGTCGGCGTGGCCCTCCTCGTGGGCGGTCGCGGTCAGCCGGGGATAGAGCTCGCTCGCGTCCTGGAGCGCGCCCGCCACGGACGAGGCCACGTTCAGCCGTGTCTCGCCGATGTCGTTCCGCTGCTCGGGACCGGTGGCGTCGCGGAGCACGTCCAGGTGGCCGTGGACGGCGCAGCCGGTGCTCTCGGCCAGTTCCGTGAAGAGCCGGGCGATCTCGGTGTGGCCCTCGATCTCGGCGATCTGGGCGAAGTAGGTGTAGCGCAGCATGGCCGTCGCCTCCGACGCGAGGGCCGAGCGCAGGCCGGCGGCGAGGACGTCACTCAGAAGCGCCATGGGTCTCCGTACCTTGTCGGGCGGCCCGTGGGGCCGAATGCGGTTCGCTGTGTTGTCTCTTCGCCGTCCCCGCGCGGACGGCGGCCGGGCCCCCCGGTTCGCCCTACTGGGGGCCGGAGGCCGGGGTGGACGGTTTGGTCCCGGACGCCAGGACGAACAGCATGTGGTCGACGAAGCGCCCGTCGGACTCGAGTACGGAGTGCAGGGCGAGGAACTCGGCGGAGGCGTCGCGGTAGACCGCGCGGATGGCCTCCCGGCGCTCCTCCTCGATGGCGCCGTTGTCCGACCAGACGTCGACGTCCTCCACGGACACGTACCGCCGGGGCTCTTCCGGGTCGCAGCCCGCCGTGCGGAGGAGTTCCGTCAGGTCCGCGGGGAGGAAGAAGTGCCGGCGCACCGGGTTGCGCAGCCGCAGGATCTCGAAGTACTCGTCGCGGTCCTGCTCGCCGTAGGCGCACAGGTTGATGATCACGACGCGGCCGCCGGGCCGCACGACCCGGACCATCTCCGCGACCGCCGCGGGCAGGTCCATGAACTGCACGCCCTGGCGGCACACCACCAGGTCGAACTCGTCGTCCTCGAAGGGCAGGTTCTCGGCCGGCGCCACCACCAGCCGGCTGAGGTGCGGCCGGGCCTGCTCGGCCATCTCCTCGGTGACGTCGACCCCCACCACCTCGGCGACCCGCCCGGTGAACAGGCGGGACACCAGTCCGGTGCCGCAGGCCACGTCGAGTACCCGGTCACTCGGCCCGGGTGCGGTCATGTCCAGCAGGACGCTGCCGAGTTCGCTGTCGGTGCACCAGGAACTCGACCGGTCGTAGGTGGCGGCCCGCAGGGCGAAGTGCCGGCTGACATCGTGGCGGCTGATCGTCAAAGCGACTCCTGGCGGTCGGCTGGTCGGCCCCCGGTGCGGTGCCCGGGCGAGGCGGGAGGTACGGGGCTGGGGGAAGGGCGGGCGCGGTCGGGGCTCAGGACGGTCCGTGCCGCGCCGCGGGCCCCTGCCTTCAGCCGCAGCCACCGGACGTAGGCGTCCCGGCGGAGCCGGGCGCGGTGGTTGCCGTCCTCGCGCATCGAGCGGTACTCGATCCGGGTGCGCAGCCACACCGACCGCAGCGCCACCGCCGGCGGCCACGGGTCGGGGACGGCCGCGGCCCGGGGATCGACCGGATAGCCGAGCGACTGCTTCACCGGCCCGGTCACCTTGTCCACCCACAGGCGCTCGCGGGTACTGAGCCCCCGGCGGCCGGTGCCGATCCGGTCGGTGCTGACCGGCTGTCCCGCCCGGCGCCAGGCGTCGGCGAGCGCGGCCGTCTGCCGGGCGGCGGCGGACGTGTGGTGGTGCAGCATGGCCGGCTCGGGCTTCTCCCCGAGGAAGTCGCAGAGCCTGCCGATCTCCTCCTCCGGACGGGACACCAGGTCCTCGTACCGCAGCAGGTGCACCACGTCGGGGCCCCAGGTGTCGAGTGCGGCCCGGGCGCTGTCCTGCTGGGCCCGCCACAGCCTGGCCATCCGGTGGGGATGGCTGGGGCCGAAGACCGCGCGCTTCGACGAGGCCGCGACGTCGCACGGGTCCCGGACCAGCCAGACGAACCGGGCGGCGGGGAAGACCTGGAGGACCTCCGCGACATGGTCGACCATGAAGGTGCTCTTGCACCCCCAGCGTGCCTTGCCCGTGGCCACCCGGTGCTGCTCGTAGACCGCCGCGACGATCCCGAACAGTCCCGGGCCGGACGGCTCGGCGACGAGCGCGCCGGGCCGGACCGGATGGGGCCACGGATGGATGTGCCGGCGCAGCAGGCCGACGGCGTCGCCGACGGCCCGTGCGCGGTTCCGCCGGTCCGCCAGGTCCCCGTAGGACCCGGCGAGCGGAGCGAGGTACCGCAAGAAGTGCGGCGGGTGCGGAATGGTGATCCGCGAGTGCGACTCCAGGATGAGCCGCAGCAGGTTCGAACCGGACCGTTCGGTGCCGATGATCAGGACAGGGCTCTCGGCTCCTGGTGCCGTCATGCCTGGGTGGTGGTGGTCAGCGATCCCATCTTCTTGGCGCCGCACTCCATCAGGCTGCTGCCCGCCGCCGCGACCTCCGGGGAGGCGCACGCGTCGAGCGTGAACCGGTCCGAACCGGGTGCCAGCGGGCCGGCCGCCGAGCTGAACTCGGCGCGCCACTTGGTGCCCGCGTAGGAGGTGGAGCGCTCCTGGCCGTCGTCGGGCTGCGGGTGGAAGTACTGGAAGTTCTCCGGGTAGTGGCGGAACTCCATGACCGGGCCGGGCTGGTAGGAGTCGTAGATGCGCTTGTAGGCGTCCCGGCAGACCGCCTCCGGCAGGCCGCTGACGTTGAGGAACTCGTCCTCGTGCAGGGCCTGTTCGACGGACAGCCAGTTGAGGTGGTCGATCTCGGAGCGGATCAGGCCCGAGCCGATCGCCTGCTTGTAGACCGTGGTGCCGGGCATCGCCGACAGGTACTTCACACGTGTCACATGGTTGTAGGTCTCGGCGAACTCGACCATGTGGTTGAGCGACTCCTCGCTCTCGTTGGGCAGCCCCACGATGAGCAGGGAGCCGAACCGCACCCCGGCGTCGAAGGTGGTGCGCATCGCCCGCACGGTGAGGTTCTCGCTGCTGCCCTTGCGGGCCTCGCGCAGCACGTCACTGCCGAGCGACTCCACGCCGTAGAGGATGATGTCGCAGCCGGAGTCCCGCATCGCGTTGATCCTGGGGACGTCCATGTCGGCACAGCGGGTCAGACAGGTCCAGCCGATGTCGTAGTCCTTGATGACATCGCACATCTCGATGGTCTGTTTGCGGTGGGAGCTGAACGTCAGGTCGACGAAGAAGCAGAAGTCGATCCCGTACTGGCTCTTGAGCCAGTCCATGTCCTTGTCCATCTTCTCCTGCGACTTCGCCCTGACCTGGGGAGTCGTGCGGTAGCAGAAGGAGCAGTCCATCTTGCAGCCGCGGCTGTAGGAGGAGATGATCTGGGGCTGCATGCCCATCGGGCTGTGGTACTGCGGCCACAGGTCGAGCCGCGGCCTCGGCAGCGCGTCGAGGTCCATCATCTGGCCCCGCGGACGGGTGCGCTTCGGCCCGCCCTCGGCGCGGTAACAGATGCCGCGGATGTTGGGCAGGTCGCGGGACCACTTGCCGGCGGTGTAGCTCTCCATCAGCTCCAGGATGGTGAGTTCGCCCTCGCTGATGACAGCGATGTCCGCGGCCGTCTTCTGCATGAAGATGTGCGGGACGGAGGTGGCCAGCGAGCCGCCGACGATGATGGGCATGTCCGGAGCGGACTCCCGTACCTTCGCCATCAGTTCGCGGCAGAAGGGGAAGTTGTCCTCGAAGGTGCACACGCCCAGTACGTCGGTGTCGCCGATGATCTGGTCGTACGCCGTCCGCAGCGGGTCGAGGTCGTACCGGACGTCGATGATCTTCACCGGGTAGCCGGCGTTGTGCAGCACGGTGGAGATGTAGCTCGCGCCCTCGTAGGGCGAGGTGAGGAAGAACTCCCAGCCACGCGGCATGGTGAACGGGGAGGGGCCGACGACCAGCGTGAAACGGGGCTTCGACGGATCGGTCGGAACCGGCGACGCGTCCTGTTCCCGCATCTGGTTGATGAAGTGATGGTCGACCAGTTCATCGGCATTGGCGTACAGCTCAATGGCGAGCGATTTCGGTGCCATGGGACACTCCTTCTTCGGCCGGCTTTCCGTGCGTAGTCAGCTGCTTTTCTGCCGGTCGCCGTCCTGCGCGACGGTGTGCGACTGGGTGGCGAACTCGTGCCAGAACTTGACATATTCACCCGCGAGATCAGCGATGATCTCGGAACAGTGCTGAGGGATGCCGTCGACGAGTCGATCCCACTTTTGCACGACTTGGGTCTGCGCGTCGAACAACCTCAACAAGGTACGACCTGTCTCCGTCGAACGAAGAGAGGGATCCTTGAGCAAGCGCTGCACGAGGACCGCCGGGGTCCGGGCCCGGTCCCGCAGCGCGCCGGGACCGGCGGGCCGTGACGGCAGGTGCCGCACGCCCTCGTCGGGGCGCCCCTGGGACGGGGCACCGGAGTTGCGCCGCTCACGCTCGGGGACCGGGTCGCGTCCCGAGGACACTCTCTCCCGCACGTCGTGAGCGGTTGCGACGGAGATCCTGGCCTCCTTGGCGACGGCCCGCAGCGGCATCTCGGGATGGGCGGCGATCAGCCGGCCGGCCCGTTCCCGGCCGGCCGCGGCGCTGATCGGGCGGACCCGGCCGTCCCGGCCGACGCGGGTGTTCGAGGGGGGAGTGTCCGCAGTCGAACGCCGGCGGATGGCGGCGATGGTCTTCGGGGACAGTCCGCTGACCCGTGCGATGGCGCGGTTGGACCACTGGGGGTGGGACGTGATGATGCGGGTGGCCGCCACGGTCCGGTCCGCCAGGGTCAGCGGCAGTCCGTGGCCGGTGTTGTTGCGCACCGCGAGGACGAAGGCGTCGGCCTGCGACCCGTCGAAGAAGCGGACGGCTATCTCGGTCCGGCCGCGCAGCCGGGCGACCCGCAGCCGGTGAATACCGTCGATCACCCGCATGGTGGGCCGGTGGACCAGGATGGGGGGCATTTCACTTTCGGACGCCAGGAGGAGCTGGGTATGTTCTAGGTCCTCCCCTTCGAGGCGGGGGTAATCCGCAACGGACAGCCAGTCGACCGGAATCAAGTGGGTCGGCTCATCGGGCGCGGCCAGTCCAATTTCTGCCTCAGGTGACAACGGACCTCCACTCGCTGGGCACAGTGGAACATTCAGCTGGCGGGCGTAGCGGAACGCCCTCTTCAACAGGCAGGGTACGAGCCGCCGATCAATATCCGATCAATGGCCGATCAGCGACTGACGGAAGGGAAATAGTGCAGAACATCCTCGTTGTATCCCTGGATACCGTTCGGGCCGATGTCGCCTATTCGGGCAAGATGACGGGGATCGAGGCCCTGCGACGCGGCGGCGTGACGTTCCGTCAGGCCGTGTCGTCGGCCCCGTTCACGCCCGTCAGCCACGCGACCGTCTTCACCGGTCTGCAGCCCGCCCGGCACGGCATCCGCCACCTGCTGCGCGAGCGGCTCGACCCGGACGTCACCACGCTGGCCGAGCGGCTCAAGGACGCCGGCTACGCCACCGGGGCGGTGGTCTCCTGCCCGGGTCTGAACAGGTGGTACGGCATGGACCGGGGGTTCGACCACTACGACGACGAGATACCGCGGCTGCCCGATGGCAGTGACCCGCTGACGACCCCGGACGTCAAACAGCGCGGACTGGCCCTGAAGCGCGCCCCCTTGGTGGTGGAACGCGCCCTGGAATGGCTGAAGCACCAGGACGGGCCGTTCTTCCTCTTCGCCCACTTCTTCGACGCCCACTGGCCGTACGAGCCGCCCGAGGACTTCTGCCCCGAGGCCGCCAACCCCTACGAGGGGGAGGTGGCCTACAGCGACCACTACCTGCAGCAACTGCTCCGGGGCATGGCGGAGCTCGGGCACGCGCCGGAGGACACCCTGATCGTGTGTTTCTCCGACCACGGCGAGGACTTGGCGGGGTGGTACCCCAACGACCACGCGGGCTCCCGCGGGCACCCCTACGAGGACGGCCACGGCTGCCTGCTGTTCGACGCCACCCAGCACGTGCCGCTCGTCATCGGCGGGCCGGGACTGCCGTCCGGCGTCGAGGTCGACGCGCAGGTGCGCCTGGTGGACATCGCGCCGACCGTGCTGGACCTGCTGAGCATGGACAAGGAGGACCTCGACGGCGTCTCACTCGCCGAGTTCTTCGGCCCGGACGGGGCGGGGACCTCGCGGCCCGCGTACAGCGAGACGTATTACCCGGAGGAGCGCCGGGCCGACGGGCAGTACCCCGATCTGGTCCCGCTGGCCGCGGTACGGCTCCAGGACGACGAGCACGGTGGCCGCCGGAAGGTGATCTGGGAGATCGGCACGGACACGGTGGAGCTGTACGACCTGCGGTCCGACCCGGACGAGCAGCGGGGACACACGATGTCGTCCGCCCCGGCGGTCCCGCGGAACTGACCCGGCACCCGGCAGGCCGTCCAGCTGCCCCCGCCGAGGCCGGCGACCTGGCGCGCCGTGCCGTGTTCAAGTGGGGAATCTACCAGTCCGAACACGGCGCACAGAGTACCAGTGCACCCTCCTGACCAGGCATTTTACCCGTCCGACGGAGCCGCGCGCCCGCCGGTCGGCCGGGTTGCCATAACGCGCCGGCACAGACGATGGTGGCACCGGCATCCCGTTCCGCGATCTCCCAGGCGCCCTTCAGCAGACCAGTGTGGAGGTGGTTGTCCTCATGACCGGCACCGACTCGGTGGCTCCGGCCCTCCCTTTCCATCGGGACGCGTCCCCGCTCGACCCGCCCACCATGTACGCCGGCTGGCGCACCGAGGGGCCCATCCGTCGCATCACCCAGGCCAACGGCGAGCCCGCGTGGCTGGTGACCCGCTACGACGAGATGCGCGAAGTCCTCGGCGACCCCCGGATGAGCTCCGACGTCACCAGGAAGGGCTTCCCCTCGCCCCGCCCGGAGGAGCCCCAGCAGGCCGTCGGCAACTTCACGCAGATGGACCAGCCCGAGTACGGCAAGGTCCGCAGAACGCTGACCAGGACGTTCATGGTCAAGAACATCGACCGGATGCGTCCTCGGATCACCGAGCTGACGCACCAACTGCTCGACGACATGGAGCAGCGGCCCCGCCCGGTCGACCTGTACGAGCACTTCGCCCGTCCGCTGCCCTCCCACCTGATCTGCGAACTGCTGGGCATCCCGCACGCCGACCGCGGTCTGTTCCTGACCAACTCCTCGACCGTCGGAGACATGCGGCTCGACGAGGGGACGGCGTTCTCCGCGCGCACCGGCATCGCCGAGTACATGATGCAGTTCGTCGAGGAGAAGGAGCACAACCCCGGCGACGACCTGCTCAGTGATCTCGTCGTCAACCGCCTGCGGACCGGTGAGCTGACCCGGCGTGAGATCGCCGGCATGGCCGGGCTGCTGGTCATCACCGGGCACGAGAGCAGCGCCAGCATGATCGGCCTCGGCGCGGTCACCCTGCTGCGCCACCCCGACCAGCTCCAGCGGTTCATCACCCGGCCCGAGGTCGTCCCGGCCGCCATCGACGAACTGCTGCGGTTCCTGTCGATCGTGCACGTCGGGCTGCGCCGGGTGGCCACCGAGGACGTGGAGATCGGCGGCGTCACCGTCCGCGCGGGCGAGGGCCTGGTCCTGCCGATCCATGTGGCCAACCGTGACCCCGCCGCCTTCGACGCCCCCGACGAGCTGGACATCGACCGCGAGTCGCGGCACCACCTGGCCTTCGGTCACGGGCTGCACAAGTGCATCGCCCAGTACCTGGCCCGGGTGGAACTGCAGATCGCGCTGCCCGCGCTCTTCCAACGCTTTCCCGGGCTGCGCCTGGCCGTTCCCTTTGAGGAGGTCTCCTTCCGTGAGGAGAACGTCGTGTACTCGGTGAACGCGCTGCCGGTCACATGGTGACGGCGGGAGCGCCCGCGGGGGCGGTCGGAAGCGGCGCACGGTGGACGGTGGACGGAACGGGGTGAAGGAGACGCGATGAGGATCGAACTCGACGAGGAGAAGTGCTGTGGGGGCGGCCAGTGTGTGGAAGCCGCCCCGGAGGTGTTCGACCAGCGGGAGGAGGACGGCCTGGTGCTGCTGCTGGACGCCGTGCCGCCACCCTCGCAGCACGTCGTGGTGCGGACGGCCGCGCACCTCTGTCCCACCTCGGTGATCCACGTGGTGGAGGACGACTGAGCCGTGAATGAGAGGAACAGACCTCCTGGAGGCCGGCGTTGACGGCTGCCGAGAGTCTTGAGGCCCCGGTCGGCGGGCCCGCCGCCACGGACCGTGCGATCTCCCGCCGCGTCCTGGTGGGCAGCACGATCGGCAGTGCCATCGAGTGGTACGACTTCTACCTCTACTCCACCGCTTCGGCCCTGGTGCTCGGGCCGTTGTTCTTCCCCGGCCAGTCGCCGACGGCGGGCATGCTCGCCTCGTTCGCCACGTATGCCGCCGGATTCGTCGCCCGCCCCCTCGGCGGCGTCCTCTTCGGGCACTTCGGGGACCGGATCGGCCGCAAGTCGATGCTGGTGCTCACCCTGCTCATCATGGGCACCGCCACCTTCCTGGTGGGTGTGCTGCCGACGTACGAGCAGGCCGGGATCCTGGCCCCGGTACTCCTGGTGCTCCTGAGAGTGGTGCAGGGCATCGGCATCGGCGGTGAATGGGGCGGCGGTGTGCTCATGAGCGGTGAGCACGCGCCCCTGAACCGTCGCGGCCTGTACGCCAGCTTCCCCGGGGCGGGCTTCCCGCTCGGGCTGTTCGGGAGCACCGTGGTCTTCCGGCTGGTCTCCCAGCTGCCCGAGGAGCAGCTGATGACCTGGGGCTGGCGGCTGCCCTTCCTCGCTTCCATCGTCCTGGTCGTCGTGGGCGTGTTCGTCCGGCGCGGGGTGACGGAGTCCCCGGAGTTCGTACGCGTCCAGGAGACGGGCGAGCGCAGGAAGGTGCCGCTGGCCGGGGTGGTGCGGCAGGGGTGGACGCCCATCGCCCGCGGTGCCTTCGCCTCACTGGGCCTGGCCATGATCGTCAGTGTCTACTCGGTCTACCTGCTGTCCTACGCCTCGTCGGGCCCGGGGACCGGGCACGGTACGAAGGTGCTGAACGGGCTGCTGGTCGGCGCGCTGGTGGAGGCGCTGATGCTGCCGCTCACCGGTCTGCTCTCCGACCTCCTGGGGCGCCGCCCCGTGCTGCTCTTCGGCTACGCGATGTGCGCGCTGGTGAGTCTGGTGGCGCCCCGGTGGCTCGCCTCGGGCGACCAGATGCTGATCGTCCTGACCTTCGTCCTGGCCATGGGGATCGGGCACGCCGCGGTCTACGGGGCGATCTCGGCCTTCCTGATCGACCTGTTCCCGCCGGAACACAGGTACTCGGCCCTCGCGGTGACCTACCAACTGGGCGCGACGATAGCCAGCTTCGGACCCTTGGTGGCCGTCGCCCTCGCGGGATCGGCGCGCACCGCGACACCGGGGATCCAGTTGCTGTGGGGCTGCCTCGCGGTGGCCGCCGCCGCGGTGATCGCCGGCCGGATCCCCCGGCCCGGTGAGGCGTCCGCCCGGCCCGAGCCGCCGCTGACTGATCCCGCCAGGTAGGAAGGGCGCGAGACGGACCGCTGCCTCCCAGGAGGTGGCGGTCGCGGTCTCACGGCTGCCGTGGTGCCCACTTCGGCAACAGGGCGATCAGGGCGGTGCCGACGAGCAGGAAGACCGCGCCGATCCGGAAGGCCACCGCGTACCCCGAGACGAGCGCCTCCCCGGCGTCGCCGACCCCTCCGTGGAAGGCGGAGATCCGGTTGGCCGCCGCCGTGGCGAGGATCGTCAGGCCCAGTGCGCCGCTCAACTGGCTCGCGGTGTTGAGCAGTCCGGAGACCACCCCTTGCTCGGACATCGGCACCCCGGCGGTGGCCGCCGTCGTGACCGGTGTCATCAGCAGTCCGACGCCGGTCAGCGTCAGGACGCCCGGTCCGAGGATCGAGCCGGCGAACGTGCCGTGCGCGCTGAGCGTGCTCTGCCAGAGCATGCCGCCGACCGCGAGCAGTCCGCCGGTCGCGCCGATCAGCCGCCCGTCCACGTGGTTCATCAGCCGGGGCGCCAGTTTGGAGCCCACGATGACCGAGACGGTGTGCGGCAGGAAGCAGAGCCCGGTGCGCACCGGACTGTAGTGAAGCACGTTCTGCATGTACAGCGAGAGGAAGTACCAGATGGCGAAGGTTGCCGCGCCGACGGCGAACAGGACCGTGTTCGCGACGGACACCGACCGCAGCCGGAACAGGCCCAGCGGGACGAGAGGTTCGGCGGTCCGCGACTCGACCCGGATGAAGAGCACGAGTGCGATCAGGCCGAGGGCGACCGGCAGCAGCGCCTGACCGGACGTCCAGCCGTGCGGCTCGCTCGTCGTGATGCCGTACGCGAGCGCGGCGACGCCCGCTGTCACCAGCACGGTGCCGGACATGTCGAGCCGCCGGGCGAGACCGCCGCGCCGCACGGGAAGGCAGAGCGCCGCGCCCACCAGCAGCAACGCGCCGATCGGTACGTTGACCAGCAGGACCCAGCGCCAGGAGAGGTAGTCGGTGAGCAGACCGCCGATCAGGCCGCCCGCGGTGCCGCCGCCGGCACCGACGGCGGTCCAGGTGCCGATGGCCCGGGCGCGCTGGGCCCCTTCGGGGAAGGAGGTGGTGAGGATCGACAGTGTGGTCGGGGCGAGCGCCGCGCCGCCTATGCCCTGCAACGTGCGGGCGGCGACCAGCATCCACGGCCCCTGGGCGAGGCCGCCGACGAGGCTGGCCACTGTGAACAGGCCCAGCCCGACCAGGAAGGTGCGTTCGCGGCCGAAGAGGTCGGCGATCCTGCCGCCCAGCAGCAGCAGACAGGCGTAGGTGAGCACGTAGGCGCTGACGACCCACTGCAGTCCGGTCTCGCCGAGTCCCAGGTCGGCGCGTATCGACGGCAGTGCCACATTGACCACGGAGACGTCGAGCACGACGAGGAACTGGCCGCCGCACACCACCGCGAGTACCGCCCAGACCGGGGCCACGCGCTTGGCCGCCTCCCGGTCCGGCCGGTTTCGCTCCGCCGCTAAATGGCTCATGCCGTTCACTCTTCCCCTCGGGTCGGCCGCGGGACCGTGCGTGCTTCCAGCCGACGGCTCCGGCGCCAATGCTGTCCCGGGGAGACGGCGCGGCTCGCCACGGAAGGTGGCCTGCTGCCATGAGCGGCCTGTCATTGGTCCACGACGACCCTAGCCGAGGTGCCACATGTTCAGATCACCTTCGATACCCCTTTCGGGGGTTCACCGGCACGTCGGCCCGCGGCAGGTCCGTGGCACCGCGCGGTGATCGAACATCGTGGTCACGGACTGAATCCCTGTACTAATCTCCGTCGGCGACGGGCCGCCTGACCGCGTCGGGCGGCACCCCGACAGCCATCCGATCTGGGAGTGATGCGATGGGTGAGTCCGCCCCTGCCTCGATACCACCAGCCGTCCCCGGCACCGGAGGGGACGGACCTGCGGCTGTCGGCGAGCAGCGAGAGCCCACCGCCCTGCTCGACGGCGCGGAGCGCTCCGGACCGGCGGCACTGGAGCTGCGCGGAGTCACCAAGCACTTTCCACTGAAACGCCGCCGTACCACCGTGGCACTCGAAAATGTCGATCTCACCGTAGGCAAGGGTGAGTTCGTGAGTCTGCTCGGGCCGTCCGGCTGCGGGAAGTCCACGGTGCTGCGGTTGCTCGCGGGCCTGGAGGAACCCACCTCGGGTCAGGTCAGCGCGCACGGGCGCAGGCCGGCCGCGCTGGTCGGGGAGCACCGGCTCGGCGTGGCCTTCCAACAGCACGCACTGCTCCCGTGGGCGAGCGTCACCGACAACGTCGCGCTGCCCTTCAGGGCCGCGGGCCGTCCGGTCGACCACGCCCGGATCGCCGAGCTGCTCCGGCTGACCGGGCTGGCCGACTTCGCCGACGCCCGCCCGCGCCAGCTGTCGGGCGGCATGTGCCAGCGGGCCGCCATCGCCCGGGCGCTCGTACTCGACCCCGACGTACTCCTGCTGGACGAGCCGTTCGGCGCGCTGGACGCGGTGACCCGGCGCCGGCTGAACTTCGAACTGGCCCGTATCTGGTCGGAGCAGCGCATCACCACCCTCCTGGTCACCCACGACGTGGAGGAGGCCGTGCTGCTCGCCGACCGAGTGGTGGTCCTGACCGGCAGGCCGGGCCGGGTGCGGCACGTGGAGCAGATCGAGCTGCGCCGCCCGCGAGGTGGCCGGCTGACCCGGGAGGCCGCGTTCCGGGACGTCGTCGACCGGCTGACGGCACTGCTGGACGGCGACATCGTCGACGGCGGCGCCGGCACCGAGGGGACCGCGCGGCCGAACCGCGGCCTGCTGTCGAAGCGGGCCCGGTGAGGGAGGCGCGGACCGGCCGGGTGCCCGGCGGGCTGCTGGTGACGGCGGGTACGGTGCTGGCGGTCGCCGCGATGGAGGGGATCGGCCGGTCCCAGGTGTTCGGTGACAACTGGCCGCCGCTCAGCGAACTGCTCGACGTCCTGAGCGACCCGGTCACCCGGCCGCTGCTCGGCAGGTCACTGAGGGCCACCGCCGACGCGGCCGGACTCGGGCTGCTCGTGGGCACCCTCGTCGCGCTCGGCGTCGCGGTGCTCGGCGTTCTGCTGCCGGTGCTGCGAGCGGGCCTGGACCGGCTGGCGGCCGTCGTCAACGCCGTGCCGCTGATCGCGCTCGGCCCCCTGCTGATCGCCACCGTGGGGCGCGAGGGCAGCTCGACCGTGATCGCGGCGCTGGCGGTCGGGTTCGTCATGTTCGTCTCCATCACGTCGGGCCTGGACGCGGCGAGCGCGGCACACCGGGACGTGCTGGCCGCACTCGGCGCGTCGCGGACCACCACGCTGTTGCGGCTGCAATTGCCGGCGGCCGTGCCGATGGTGCTGGACGGACTCACCCAGGCGGCCCCGGCGGCCGTCCTCGGCGCCATCGTCGGCGAGTGGTTCGGCGCCCCGCGCGGACTGGGCACTCTGCTGGTCAGCACCATGCAGAACTTCCAGACCCTGCTGCTGTGGGCGGCGGGGCTGACCGCCGCGCTGCTGGCCATGGCGTCCTACGCGGTGATGGGCGCCCTTCGCTCCCTGCTCGCGTGGAGGTTCCAGTGAGTACTCCCCGCACACCGCTTCGGCGCCTCGCGACGGCCCTTGGCATGCTGCTCAACCGGTACTGGACGGTACTGGCCCTGGTGCTCGCCTGGGAGCTGTGGGTCAGGCTGCGCCACCTGAACGAGATCGTGGTGCCCGCGCCGTACGTCGTGGTGAGCGACGTCTTCGGCCACCCTTCCGCCTATACGGGCGCCCTCGCGCACACGGTGCTGAACTCGGTGGTCGGTCTGGTCCTCGGCATGGGGCTCGGGGTGTGCTGTGCCGTCGCCGTCTGGTCCTCCCGGCTGGTTTCGGGCCTGCTGACGCCGCTGATGCTGATCATGCGGTCGGTGCCCGTCGTGGCGATGATCCCGGTGATCGCCTTCGTGGCCGGGTACGGTGCGGCGGCGGTGACCACGGTCACCACCCTGGTCTCCTTCTTCCCCACCTTCGTGATGGTGCTGTCGGGACTGCGTTCGGCGCCGCCCGCCATGACCGACGTCTTCACCGTCCTCGGCGCCTCCCGGCCGATGGTGCTGCGCAGACTGCTGCTGCCGCACGCGGTCCCCCATCTGCTCGTCGCGCTGCGGCTGACCGCCCCCTCGGCGGTACTGGCCGCGATGCTGGCGGAGTACCTGCTGGGCCGGGACGGCCTGGGCACCCTCTTCGCCGACGCGACGATCTTCGTGGCGCCGCAGCGGGCCTGGGGCGGTGCGCTGATCGCCACCGTGGTCTCCGTCGCCTGTTTCGTGACCGCCCGCGGCGCCGAACGCCGCTACTCACCCCTGTTCCGCTGACCCCCTGCGCGGGACGACTCGTCTCCCGTCGCCCCGAGCCGATCACCTCCCGCTCCGCACGAGAAGGCCGTACAACATGCCCATGAACCGCAGCAGTTCCCGGCAGAACGAGACCGCGCAGCCGTGGTCCCGCAGGCACTTACTGAAGTCGGCCGGTGTCACGGGGGCCGCGGCCCTCGGGGGCGGTCTCCTCTCCGCGTGCAGCGACGCCGGCAGTTCCCAGGCGTCGTCCTCGAAGGACAAGGTCCGGGTGGCGCTCGGCTGGCTCAAGGACATCGAGTTCGCCGGGTTCTGGAACGCGGACGCGGCCGGCTACTACGCGGAGGAAGACCTCAGCGTCGAGTTCCAGGGCGGCGGGCCCAACACCCCGGACACCACCTCGCTGCTGGCCAACGGCCAGGCCGACATCGGCGTGCACGCCAACATGCAGATCCTGTTGCAGGCCATCGCCAAGGGCAACGACTTCAAGATGGTGGGGGCGGTGCTGCAGACCAACCCGGGCGGTCTGCTCTCCCTGGCGTCCGATCCGGTGCGCGAGCCGGCGGACCTGGTGGGAGCCACGGTCCTGGGCCAGGTGGGGGCCAAACCGCAGCTGAACGCGATCTTCGAGCTGGCGGGTCTGAAGCGGGACTACGAACTGGTCCTGATCGGCTCCACGGTCGACCCGCTCCTGAAGAAGCGGGGCAAGGTTCTGACCGGCTACATGACGGACCAGCCGGTCACTCTGGAGTTGAAGCACAACATGAAGCCCGACAAGGACTTCGTCGCGGTCACCTACGAGGAACTGGGGCTGCCGGCCTACGCGACGATCGTGTACTGCAAGCAGGCGTTCCTCAAGCAGCGGGGGGACGTCATGCAGCGGTTCATGCGCGCCACCATCCGCGGCTGGCAGGAGAACCTGGCGGACCCCGAGCCCGCGGCCCGCCTGGTCGTCGACAAGTACGGCGCGGACCTCGGCCTGGGCCTCGACCAGCAGATCCGCGGCAACGAGACCCAGAACACCTTCATGGAGAGCGAACTGACGCGTGAGAAGGGGTTGCTCCGCATGGACGTCGAGCGCCTGGGCGGGCCCATGTACGCGGGTCTGCGCGCCGCGGGCGTCAAGGATCTGCCGGACCCGGACGGGGTCGTCGACGCCGGCGTCCTCGACGCCGTCTACCGCGGCCGAGCCCGGCTGTGACGGCGTCCCGGCCCGGCGGGGGCCCGGGGCACTGACGCGTGCCCCGGGCCCCCGCCGAGAGGTCGCCGACGCCGCAGCGGTGGGTCCTGGTGGTCAGTGGCCTTCCAGGGCCGCGCGCAGCTCGTCCTCGACCTGCCCGGCGGACGGCCGGGGATCGCCGAGCGCCCGGTAGAGGACCTGGAGCGTGCGCTCGTAGTAGTGGTGGTCGAGGGGGACACCCGCTTTGAGCCTGGCGTACGCCATCTCGTACATGACCGGCATGAACCGGCGCACCTGCCGGGTGCGCTCGGTGGTGGCGGGGTAGCGCTCGCAGATCAGGTGCCAGCAGTCCTCGTAGACCTTCATGGCCGCGGCGTCGTCGGAGGTCGGCGTCGTCAGGCTCTCGACGCCGGGGATCCGGTGCAGGGCGATGGCGACCTTGGGCTGGTGCACCACCCGGTAGCCGTGCGTGCGGGCCAGCCCGAGGAAGAAGTCCCAGTCCTCCTCGACGGGGATCGCCGTGTCGAAGAAGGCCCCGGCCGCCCGGGGGGAGCGGCACACCACGGCCGACGGCGCGAAGTGATTCGTGATCTCCAGCAGCCCCCGGTCGTAGGGGAAGTTCACCCGGACGAGGACCTCGGCGTCGTCGATCGTCGTGCCGGTGACCCGGGTCCGCGCGATGTTGATGTCGACGTAGACCATGTCGGCCCCGCTCTGCAGCAGGGGCAGGGTGCCGGCCAGGTGCTGCGGGCTGAAGACGTCGTCGTCGTCGAGGAAGGCGACGTACTCGCCCCGGGAGATCTCCAGCGCGGCGTTGCGCGCCGCGGAGGGGCCGCCCTGTACCGGCTGGTTGACGAGCCGCACGTCCAGGGTCCGGGCGGCTGCCTCGACCACGTGGTCGACCGGAGCGCCGTTGTCGTTGACGACGACGACCTCGAGCTCCCGGTGGTCGAAGTCCAGCGTCTGCACGCTCTGGAGGGCGACGGCCAGCCGTTCCGGACGGTTGTAGGTGGGGATGACGACACTGACCAGCAAGGCTGTCGGTTCCTTTCGGGTGTGGGGCTTCGGGCGGCCAGGAGAGGGAGGGACCGCGCGCGGCGTCCGGCGGGCCGGCTCGGACCGCGTCGCGACGAGTCCCCCGCGAAGGCGTCCCCCGCGCCGGTGCGGACCTGGAGCCGGAAGCTCAACCGGTCACCGCCGAACGGCGCTTGAGCCTATCGGTTCGCAACTCCGGCCGCGATGTCACGAGGCGCGCCCCGCCGGTCGCGGGGCGGCCGACCGGTGCAGGATGCCGGTGAGGCAGCCGAGGGCGCCCGCCGCCCGGACGTACTCGCCGACGTCCACGACCCGGGTGCCGACCCCGGCCGCTTCCAGCCGCCGCCGGGTGCGCGGGCACCCGTCCGGCATGAGGACCCGGCCGGGGGCCAGGGTCACGATGTTGAGGCCGCGTCGGTCCACCACCTCGTCGTCGGGCTCGAACTCGATCAGCTCGTAGTCCCGGGCGCGCAGAGCGGCCCGCAGTTCCGCTCCCGCGGCGGCCGCGTGCAGCACCGCCCGGCGCGGGCCGACCGGGACCATCGAGCCGAGCAGGTGCTGCACTCCGGGGCCGGGCGGCACCGTCAGCACCGTCGCCCCCTGCTCGTCCAGCACCCGCCGCAGCGCGGCGACGCCGGCCTCGTTCGTCCGGAACCCGGCGCTCACCAGCACCGTTTCCTCGTCGATCCACAGGGCGTCGGCGCCCTCGAACGTGGCGGTGCCCCGGACCGAGTGCAGGATCGGGATGCCCGCCGTGGCCAGCGCGATCGCCGCGTGCCGTTCCTCTCCGGCCCGCTGCGCCGAGGCGGTGCGTCCCAGCACCGCTCCCTCGGGGGTGGCCAGGAACAGGTCGCGCAGGAAGATCACGTTGGGCGGGGCGTCCGGCGGCGGGTGCGCCAGGTGGACCGTGACGCCCTCCTCCCGGAACGCCTCGGCCACCGCGTCCGTCTGGGCGCGCAGCCGCCCCAGGTCGACCCGTTCCGTCATCAGCTGCCCGCCGGCGTCCGTCACGGCCCCGACGCTGTCGGGCGGCCGGGCCAGGAGCACGGCCCGCAGCGGATCACTCTCCGCGCGGTAGCCGCAGGTCGCCCAGGCCGAGCCGGCCGCGACCTCCGCGGCGTGGCTGTCGTGCCGGGGCACCCAGCCGGGCCCGCCCAGTGTGCTGGGCCGTTCCGGCCGGTCGGTGCGCACGCCGTCCATGCCGAAGCCGCTCAAACCGAGTAGCCGAGGGAGCGCAGCTGGCCCCGCATCTCGTCGGTCACCGTGGTCTGCTTGGGCTCTCTGAGGGCGGCGCGGTAGTCGTCGAGCATGGCCAGCAGGTCGGCGCCGTCGTCGTCCGGCACCGCCCTGGGCACCCCGTCGGCGTCGAAGCGTTCGACGCGCACACTGTCGTAGGGCCGGGCCCGCTGGAGCGCGTCGGAGTAGTGCCGCGCCATCCGTACCACCCTGCGGTCCCCCAGGTAGGCGGCGTGCCCGACCAGGAAGTGCGGCAGGGGGCCGGGGGGCCGTCCGCTGAGCTGGCGCTCCTGGAAGGCGATGAAGTCGTTCAGCTCGACGTTGTAGGACTCGGCGACGGCGGGCGCGTCCGCGTCGAGGCGGGTCTCACCGCGCGCCACGCGGGCGAGGGAGTGTCCGTCGAAGGACTCCGTGGCCGGGACGGGGACGCCGGCCAGGTCCAGCACCGTGGGCGCGATGTCGACCGTACGGATCCGCTGCTCGTGCGTGCCCGGGCGGATCCCGTCGCCGACGATGATCAGCGGGACCCGCAGCACGCCTTCGGACATGGAGTTGAAGTGGCCGTTGGTCTGCTCGTCGAACTCCTCGCCGTGGTCGGCGAACAGGACCAGCAGTATCCGTTTGCCGGTGGCGGCGACCCGTTCGGTGAGCCGGTCCAGGAAGCCTTCCAGGCGGGTGGCCAGGAAGTGCTCGACGCCGTCGAGGTACAGCTGGAAGAGCTGGTCGTAGGCGCCCTCGCGGTGCAGGTACGTGGTGATGCGTTTGTACCGCATCAGCAGGTCCGCGTCCTCGGGGTCCCGGTAGGTCTCCACCAGCCGGTCGACGAAGGGCAGCTCGTCCGGGAGCCCGGCCTCCAGCTCGGCCACCTTCTCCCGGTAGGCGTCGCCGCCCAGCGTCAGATTGTGGAATCCGTACGGGACGTGCACACCGCCGAAGTGCGCGAGGGCGACGGTGCGATCCGCCGAAGCCACGGCGTCGATGAAGGCGTCGTCCTTCTCTATCAGATAGGTGTCGATGTCCCGGGTGAATCCGAGTTCCTTTCCCAGGATGATGGGGAAGTCGACCTTCATCACCGTACGGCGCCCGTCGTCGCGGCCGTAGGTGAATACCGAAGGTGCCTGCAACGAGCCGTTGTAGAACTCGTGCAGCCCATTGTGCAGCGGATAACGGCCGGTGAATATCGCACCGTGCGAGGCCGCCGTGTAGGGCGCGGCGCTGATCATGTTCGGGAAGTAGGCCCCCCGTGCGGCCAGCGTGTCCAGCACCGTGGTGCGCACCGGGCGGACGTCGCGGTAGGTGTGCGGCCACAGCGGCTTCGGATGCGCGGACATCGCGTCGCTGCGCAGTGTGTCGACGGACACCAGGACGATGTGGTCGTACTGGCTCGGTTCATGCACGGGAATGCGCCTCCGGTGGGCTGTTCGACGGCAGGAGGTGACGTTCGACTGGGGAACGTCTCCGGTTGAACGGCGCTCGGGCGGCACCGCGGGAACGCGGACGGGACGGGGGTTCGTCAGTCCCCGGCCGGTCCCCGCGCATCCCGGTCCTCCGCCTGAGGGGGATAGATCTCCGGGTTGTCCAGCGGCAGCTTCAGCCAGGAGAGCATCTGCCTCAGCTGGTCGTAGGCGGCGAGCCGGGCCTCGTCGGTGCCGGCCTCCTCGGCCCGGGCGACCGGCTGCCAGAGCCGGTGGATCATCACCGGGCCGATCTCCAGCAGACCGCCGCTGCCTCCCGTGGCCCACCGCGCCAGCACGTAACGGGCGATGGCCCCGATGGGAATGTCCAGGTTGTGTGACATGCCGCGCACGGTGTGCAGTGGGTCCAGCAGGCCGTACCCCACGACGTCCGACTTGAAGTTGGCATGCGGGTCGTCGGGCGGCCAGGTGCCACGCCAGCGGCGCAGGCACACCACGTCCTCGCCGTCCTCGCTGACCCACGTGTCCGTCCTGGACGATTCACTCGCCACCCGGGTCTCCCTTCTGGATCCCGACAGTCCGGGACGAGTGTTCCGGCGTGCGCAGGGCCGCGCAACCGCCCTGCTGGGGACGGCCGGGTGTTCGTCGTACCGCGCTGTACAGCCGGAGCCGGGACGGGCTAAGAATTGGACGCAGCCCTTCCCAGCGGCGTCCCGGCGCCGAGCCACGCCATTTCTGAGCCCCTGGACCGATCCTTTCACCGCGAGCTGTCCAGGGTGAGAAGGAGTAGCGGATGCTGTTCATCACCAAGGAGTTCCACTTCTCCGCCAGTCACCAGTTGGCGCACCTGCCGCTGGACCATCCGTGCACCCGGCTGCACGGGCACAATTACATTCTGGTCGTCGAACTCTCCTGCGCGGACGACGAGCTGAACCGCGCGGGATTCGTACGGGACTACCGGGAGCTGGATTCGCTGAAGAAGTGGGTCGACGAGGTCCTGGACCACCGGCACCTCAACGAGGTCCTGCCGCCGGACCTCAACCCCTCCGCGGAGAACCTCGCCCGGTGGGTCCACGGCAAGTGGCGGAGCGAGTTCCCGGACCTGACAGCGGTCCGGGTGTCCGAGACACCGAAGACCTGGGCCACCTACCGGCCGGCCGCGTCGGTGTCGTCGGGCGAGCGGAACGACGTGAGGAGGTGAGGCACATGGACAGGCCGAAGCTCGTCGTCAACGAAATCTTCGGCCCCACCTGATCCATCCAGGGTGAGGGCCCGTCAACAGGCCGTTCGTGCTGCTTCCTGCGTCTCGGCGGCTGCAATCTGACCTGCAGCTGGTGCGACACCCCCTACACCTGGGACTGGACGGGACGCTCGGAGTCGGGCGTCGCGCACCGGCCGGCCGACGAACTGCATCCGATGACCGCCGAGGAGGTGTCCGCACGGCTCGTCGCCTTCGGAACCGGCCTGGTGGTCGTCTCCGGCGGTGAGCCGCTGAACCAGCAGTCGCGGCTGCTGCCCGTCGTCGACGCGGTGCGCGCGGCCGGCGCCGAAGTGGAGATCGAGACCAACGGGACCGTCGCGCCGGCACCGGAGCTGTCCGCCGCCGGCGTGCGCTTCAACGTGTCCCCCAAACTCGCCCACTCCGGCATCGCCGCGGAGCGGAGGCTGGTGCCGGAAACGCTCAAGGCGTTCAATGCGGTCGCGGGTACCTGCTTCAAGTTCGTGTGCTCCCGGACCGACGACCTCGCCGAGGTGGAGCAAGTGGTGCGCGATCACGCGCTCGAGAACATCTGGATCATGCCGCGCGGTCAGTCGCCCGAGGAGATCACCGACGGACTGCGGGCCCTCGCCGATCCGGTCAGCGCCCGCCGATGGAACCTGACCGGGAGGCTGCACGTGACTCTTTGGGGAAACCAGCGGGGAGTATGAATGGGCCATGACGTCGACACCTCGACACCGTTCCTGCCGCCGAAGGCCGCCCAGCGGCAGCCCGATCCCCTGGAGCGCATCGCCAGGGAACTGCTGCTGGAACTCGGTGAGGATCCCGAACGCGAGGGACTGAGCGGAACACCCGCCCGCTGGGCACGCTGGTGGCGGGAGTTCACCACGTACGAACCGGGCAGTTTGGAGACCGTCTTCGAGTCCGCCAGCACCACCGAGACCGTCTGTGTCTCCGGGATCGAGGTCTGGTCCCTGTGCGAACACCATCTGCTGCCGTTCTCCTGCAACGTCACCATCGGGTACCGGCCGCAGGGGCAGGTGCTCGGACTCAGCAAGTTCGCCCGGATCGCCCACCAGCACGCCCACCGCCTGCAGTTGCAGGAACGGCTGACCTCGGACATCGCCGACATGGTGGCCAAACTCACCGCGTCCGCCGACATCGCGGTGCTGTGCCGGGGCGAGCACCTGTGCATGGCCATGCGGGGCATCCGTACCCCGGCCACGATGACCACGGTCACCTGGCGGGGGGCGTTCGCCGATCCCGCCGTGCGTGCGGAGTTCCTCGCGCTCCTGCCGTCGTCCGCCACGGGTACCGGCCCCCACTGACCCGGTACCCGGCCCAGAGAGGAACCGCGACACGAGATGCACATCATCACCGAGCCGCAGACCGGGCTCAGCTTCGACGACGTCCTGCTGGTACCCCAGCGCACCTCCTTGCGCAGCCGTCGGCACGCCGACCTGAGCACGGAGTTCCTGCCCGGCCTGCGGCTGCGCATCCCCGTCGTGTCGGCCAACACGCAGTGGTGCACCGGTGACCGGATGGCGATCGGCATGGCCCTCAACGGCGGACTCGGCGTACTGCACCGGATGCAGACCGCCGGCCAGCAGGCGGACCAGCTCCGCTCGGTCAAGTCGTACGACCCGACCGCCGAGGAACAGAAGGCCGGGGCGACGCTGGACGCGACCGGGCGGCTCGCGGCGGCCGCCGCGGTCGGGGTGACCGGGGACTGGCGGGAGCGGGCCGGCCTGCTGGTCGAGGGCGGGGCCGACCTGCTGGTGGTCGATGTGGCGCACGGGCACAGCGACCAGGTGCTGGAAGCCGTCGCGGCACTGCGCCGCGCCCATCCCGGACTGCCCCTGATGGCGGGGAACGTCGCCACCGAGGCCGGTGTCCGCGATCTCGCCGAAGCCGGCGCCGACCTGGTCAAGGTCGGCATCGGACCGGGCGGCGTGTGCACCACCCGGCTGGTGGCGGGCACGGGCGTGCCCCAGCTGACCGCCATCCTGAACTGTGCCGCCGAGGCCGCCCGGCGGGGGGTGCGGGTGGTGGCCGACGGCGGCATCCGGCAGTCGGGGGACATCGCCAAGGCGCTGGCGGCCGGCGCCTGCGCGGTCATGCTCGGCAGTCTCCTCGCGGGCTCCGAGGAGAGCGAGGCGCTGCCCGCGGAGCGCGACGGCCGCAGATTCAAGACGAGCCGCGGCTTCGTGTCGCTCGGCATGGACCTGACGCTGCGGCGGGCCGCCGGGCAGCGGATCACGGCCGAGGAGGTGGACGACTACGTGCCGGAGGGCGTGGAGGCCACCTTCGCGTACACCGGCCCGCTGAAGCGGACCCTGCGCCAGCTCACCGGGGGCGTGCAGTCGGCACTCAGCTACTCGGGCGCCACCGGGCTCGACGCGTTCCGCGAACGGGCCCAGTTCGTCAGGGTCACCTCGGCGGGCCAGGTCGAGAACACCCCGCACATCCGCGCCCGCACCGAGCACATCGACATCGACCACGTCTCCGAGGCGGTGCGCAGTGAACGGTCGTGAGGCGGTGGACGGGACCACCGTGGCCGGTGAGCAGCCGGGCATGTGGACCCGGCAGGGCCCCTACGAGCTGGGCTGGGACGGTCTCAAGGAGATGCTCGACCGGATCGTCGCGGCGGTGCGCGCCGACGGCTTCGTGCCGGACGCGGTCCTCGGCGTGGCGCGCGGCGGCCTGCTCGCCGCCGGCTACCTCACCTGCGCCCTGGACGTGCCGCGGATGCACACCGTCCGCGTCCGCCGCACCCACGACGACAGCCAGTACGCGGCCAAGCGTCCTCCGCTGCTGGAGCGGGAGGGGCCGGCTCCCGAGGCCGGGAGCACCGTCCTGGTGGTGGACGACATCGTGGGCACCGGCGCCACCTGGGACCTGGTCAGCGCCGACCTGACGGCGGCGGGCGTCGCCGCCGCCGACGTGCGCCTGGCGGCCCTGGTCCGCAACCACCGTTGCGCGGTCGTCCCGGACTACTGTCCCGCGGTCGTCGACGACTGGGTCGTCTTCCCCTGGGAGCAGGGCTGGGGCCGCACCCCGGGCGCCCGGCCGCTGCTCCTGGATCCCGCGTGAGCGGGGGGCCGCCGCCCGATTTCGCCGGCAGCGGCCTGACCCGGGCCGCGCCGTCCGAGTACGGGCTGCCCGCCTGCTACGAGGCGGTGGACGTCTACGTGTGCGACCGGCCCCTCAGCACCGAGGTGGAGGTGGCCCGCACACTGGCCGAGCTGGAACGGCGCCACGGCGCGCGGCCCACCACCGTCTTCACCCGGCTCGCGGACCGCCCCGGGACCCGCGTGCTGGGCCACCCGTACCCGCGCGCGGTCCTGCTCGCGGCGCTCGGCGTGGCCGACGGCCCCCACCTGGCGGAGATGGCCGCCCGGCTGGCCGGGGCCCCGCACCCGGTGCTGCCCGCCCTCGACCGCGCGGACGGCGCCGCGCGGGAGCTGACGGCCCTGAAGAGCCTGGACGACCTCCCGGTGCTTCAGCACCGCCCGGGCGACGGCGGACGTTACGTGACCGCCGGGATCGGGGTGACCACGCGACCGGACGGCTCCGGCGTCAACCTCGGTTTCTACTGTGTGCAGGTGGTCTCCGCGCACCGGGCCCGGATCTTCCTCGACCCGCGTACCGACGCCCACCGCAACCTCCGGGAGTGGGCCGCGGCGGGCCGGCCCATGCCGCTGTCGGTCTTCCTGGGAGCGGATCCGGTGCACGCCGTCGTGGCAGCCTCCCGGCTGCCCGCCGAGGGCGACGACTACCAGATCGCGTCACGGCTGCTGCGCGCGGAGATCACCGTGCACGGCACGCCGCCGGTACCCGCCGACGCCACCCACGTCCTGACCGGTCTGGTGCGCGACGAGCGGGAGACCGAGGGTCCGTTCGGCGAGTTCAAGGGCTACTACGTGGAGCGGCGCGAGGGGTTCGTCCTGGACCTCACCGGCGTGGCCGCCCGCCCCGGTGCCCCGTGGCCGAGCATCGTCGCGGGCGCCGAGTCCGGGCTGACCCTGATGAGCTTCCAGAACGAGTACCTGATGTACGCGCACCTCACCGGGCTCGGCGTGCCGGTGCGTTCGGTGCGCTACTCGGTCGAGGCGCGCGGCGAGTTCGTCGTGTCGATCGAGACCGACGCCCCCGACCTGGAGCTGGTCCGCGCGGCGATGCGGTTCGACGTCCGGTGCAAGCTGGTGCTGTGCGGGCCCGATCTCGGCCATGTCGGCCAGGCGCTGGCCACCTACGGTTTCGTCAGCCACCGCGAACCGTACTATCGCAAGGGCCGGGTCGAGGGCGAGCGGCTGGGCCTCGCCCTGGTCGTGCCTCCGGCCGGACGCCCCGTCGAGTACTGACGAGTTGAGGAACGCGCACCATGACCGATCGCTTCTCCCGCCCCCTGCCCGTCGCGCTGATGGTGCTGCCCGGCCCGGACGGCACCGTCACCTTCGTGCACCAGCTCAAGGGCCCCTACGCCGGGAGCTGGCTGCTGCCGGGGGGCGGCGTCGAGCCGGGCGAGTCCGCCGAAGCGGCCGCGATCCGCGAGGCCCACGAGGAGACCGGCTGCCTGGTGGAGTCCTGCGCGCCGTTCGCCGTCTACGAGTTCATGGGGCGGTGGGCCCAGGGGCGGTACCACCTGCTGATGTTCGCGTTCCTCGCGGACGGGATCCACAAGGTGTCCGACGGCTTCGAAGGACACAACGTGGGTGCCGTGCGCCAGGCGCGTATCGGAGACCTCCCGCTGCACTCGACCGACCTGCAGATCCTCACCGACGCCGGCCTCGCCGCGTTCTCCGCGCCCGACATCGACCGCGCCCTGGCCGGCGACGGCATCACGATGCACGTCATGCGAGTGAGCGGCGTCGCCACGTCGGCGGGTGCCCGCGCCGGGCGGCCGTGAGCCCCGGCCGGACGGACGTACGAGCCGCTCTCCCGTATGTCAAGTACCGTTACCAGCCGCTGACTTGAGGTCAATCTGTTCGGGATGCCGAACCCGCTGGTGAGCCGATGACCGGACGGCCTTCCCTCGTCCATTCATATGATTTTTGCCCTATCCTTCAGGCGGCGGCACGTGAACAGCTGGTCCACCCTGGGTACTTGGGGGTCACTCCGCCGTACTGGTCCTGGTAGGGCGGTGGGGACAAGGAAGGCCTGCGTATGGCGCAACGGGGTCGCTTTTTCCTGCTCGGAGAGGTTCGTGCCTACCGGGACGACAGCGAGATCGCCGTAGGTCCACCACAGCAGCAGGCCGTGCTCACCACCCTGCTCCTGCGCCACGGACAGGCGGTCTCCATGGCCACGCTCATCGAGGCGCTGTGGGGGGAGAACCAGCCGACCCGGGCCGTGACGACCGTGCGGACCTATGCCTGGCAGTTGCGCAAGCTGCTGGAACCCGATCCCACGATGCCGCGGCTCCTCGTGTCCGTGGGGGACGGCTACCAGATGCGGGTACCGCCGGAGGCGCTGGACGCGTGGAACGCGGAGTCCCTGCTGCACGCGGCGACGCAGGCCCGCGCCGCCGGACAGAACGAGAAGGCGATCGCGCTGCTGGAGGAGGCATTGCGGCTGTGGCGCGGCGACCCCCTGGTCGGCGTGCCCGGCCCCTTCGCCCAACGGCACCGGGCGCGCCTGGAGGAATTACGCGTCACCATCCAGGAGGAGTGCATCGACCTCGCCCTCGCCGACGGGCAGCACAACATGGTCATCCCCTTCCTGAAGGAGCTGACCGCCTCCCGCCCCTTGCACGAGGGCCCGCACGGACTGCTGATGCGGGCCCTTTACGCGGCCGGGAGGAAGGCGGACGCGCTGTCCGTGTTCAGCGAGTTCAGGAACCGGCTGGTGACGGAGCAGGGCATCGACCCGGGAACCGACCTCCTGGCCCTGCAACGCAGAATCCTCGAGAGCGACCCGTCCCTGCTGAGCGGGAACGCGTCGGCGTCGAGCGGCAACGCGTCGGCCGCCCCGCAGGCCGTACTCCCGTCCGGCACGACACCCTCGGCCGCCGCGGGCGGCGCACCGGCTGCCGCGCCCCGGCCCCGGGCGGAGGGCGGTCCCGCGGTACCGGTTCCCGAGCAGTTGCCGGCCGACCTGCCGGACTTCACCGGCCGGACGTCGGACGTCGCCCAACTTCACGACCTGCTCACCGCGCCCCGGGGCGGAACAGCGGTCTCGGTCGCCATCCACGGCATGGGCGGCATCGGCAAGACGGCCCTCGCCCTGCATGTCGCGCACCTGGTACGGCCCGCCTACCCCGACGGTCAGCTGGTCGCGGACCTGCACGGCAACGACGACATGCCCGCCGGCCCCGCCGAGGTGCTGGCCGGCTTCCTCGTCGCCCTCGGTGTCCCCGCCGAGGACGTGCCCGACCCGCTCGACGAGCGCGGCGCGCTGTTCCGGTCCCTGCTCTACGGCCGGCAGGTGCTCCTGGTGCTGGACAACGTGCGCGACGTGGCCCAGATCCGGCGCCTGCTGCCCGGCCCCGGCGAGTGCGGGGTCGTCGTGACCAGCCGGCGGCCCCTGCTCGAAGCGCCGCTGACCTACCAGTTCGGCCTGAAGGCCTTCTCCTCCGACGAGGCGCTCGACCTGCTCGGCTCGGTGATCGGGCAGCAGCGCCTGGCCGCGGAGTGGACCCAGGCCGAAAAGCTCGTCGAAGCCTGTGCCCACCTGCCGCTGGCCATCCGGATCGTCGCCGCCCGGCTGGCCGTCCGCCCGCTGTGGTCCCTGGCCGCGCTGTCCGCCCTCCTCGACGACGAGACGTCACGGATCGGGGAACTGCATCTGGGCGACATTGATGTCAGCGCGGTGTTCGACATGAGCTACCGGCAGCTCACGGCCGAGCAGGCACGAGCCTTCGTGCTGCTGGCGACGGTCCGATTACCCGAGATCGGGGTGCCGGCCGCCGCCGCGGCGCTGGCGCTGCCGGAGCACACCACGATGGAGCTGCTGGAGTCACTGGTCGACGCCGCCATGGTGGAATCGCCCCGGCCCGGCCGCTACCGCTATCACGACCTGCTCGGCATCTACGCCCGGCAGCGGCACCAGGAGGGCGACGAGGCGCTGCAACGGCTGCTGGCCCATCTGTCGGCCACCGCCTGGCACGCCTTCGCCCACCTGGTGCCGGGCGATCCAGTGATCCAGGTCCACGGCCCGGGGACCGCGCCGGGCCTGCGCTTCGCGGACATCCACGCGGCACAGGCCTGGAGCGCCGAGGAGATGGGCAACATCGCGGCGCTGACCATCGGAGTGGCCGACCGGCACCCGATGCCGCGCACCGACCTGCTGCGCGCCGCCGTCGACCTGCTCATCGCCGTCAGCCCCCTCTCCCACCGGGACGCGCGCCGCGGGCAGCTCGCGACGGCCGTGAGCGCCCTGCTGCGCCGGGCCGAGGAGATCGGCGACCTGCGTACCGTCGGCCGGGCGCATCAGCTGCAGAGCACGCTGGCCCTGCAGACCGACTCCCCGGCCAAGGCGGAGAAGCACGCCTCGGCCGCCGTGGCGGCGGCACGGCAGGCGCGGGACACCGTCATCCTGCGCCAGGCACTCAACGACCTCGGCCTCGCCGTGCACTACGCGCACCGCTACGACGAGGCCATCGCCCACTACGACGAAGCCATCGCCCTCGCCCGTGAGCTGCGCCATTGGTCCGCGCAGGCGAGTACGACCGTCAACGCGGCACTGGCTTGGCTGCGCCGCGGGCGCGTGGACCAGGCCGTGGCCGCCTGCGAGACGGCGCTCGTGCTCCTGCGTGACCTGGGGGACCGCGCGGGCGAGGCCTACGCGCTGTACGCGCTGGGCCTGGCCGAGCACGAGCGGCGGAGGTACGACGAGGCGCTGGCGCGGTTCACCGAGTGCCTGGAGATCTCCCGCTCCGTCGGCGCACGCGACCGGGAGGCGTACACGCTCTACCAACTGGCCGAGACGCTACGGGTGACCGGCCGCACGCGAGAGGCCCTGGGCCACGCGACGACGGCCGCCGCCCTGTGCGGCGAGTTGGGCTCCGTGCGTGACCACGCGTGCGCCCTGATGGTGCTGGGGCGGGTGCACATGGACCTCGGGCAGGCCGACACGGCCCAGCGCCACCTCAAACGCGCGTGGACGCTGCTCGCCGGTCTCGGACTCCCCGAGGCGGCGGAGGCCAGAAGGCTCTTCGAAGCGCTGCGGCGGAGGTGAGGTCGAGGACGGGCGCCAGGCAGCAGGACTTCCCGCCCGTACCGCGGTGCCGGCGGGGCAACCGGCGCCCCCTTCCGCGGACACGCGCCGCGCCGGCGGGCGGGACACCGGAACCCCGGCCGGGACCTCGCACCGGCCTCCGTACCGCCTCCCCCGCCGACGCGGCGTTCACCGCCTCCCTCAACCGACGGAGCAACCGGTCCCGTTGAGGGCGAACGCCGTGGGAGCGGCGTTGGTGGCGAGCTTCGTGCCCGTGAAGCCCACCGTCACCGACCCGTTCACGGGGATCGCCGACGTGTACGACGCGGCGGCGACCGTCACCGCGGAACCGCTCTGGGCCGGCGTACCGCCCCACATGTTGGTGATGGTCTGGCCCGCCGGGAAGGTGAAGCCCAGCGTCCAGCCGCTCACCGCCGCCGTGCCGGTGTTGCGGACGGTGATCTCGCCCTGGAAGCCGCCGGGCCACTCCCCCACCACCCGGTAGCCGACGGAGCAGGCGGCGCCCGGGGTGCCGGTGTCCTCGTCCGTGGTGACGGTGACCGTGGCCGAGCGGGCGGACCGGTTGCCGGCCGCGTCCTTGGCGTAGACGGCGAAGGTGTACGCCGTGCCGGCGGTCAGGGACGGGACGGTGACCGTCGTGGTCGTGGCGGACGCGGCCACCGTCTGCGTCGAGCCGGTGACGCGGACCACCTCGTAGCCGGTGACGCCGACGTTGTCCGTGGCGGCGGGCCAGCTCAGAGTGACCGACGTGGCCGAGACCGCCGACGCGACCGGCGTGCCGGGGGCGGTCGGCGCCTGGGTGTCCGGCGTGCCGCCGCCGAAGACCGTGGCCTCCTCGGCCGTCGCGGCGATGCCGTTCGCGCCGTGGAAGATGCGCTCGCCCCAGGACGTCATCTGCGCCGGGTCGAAGTTGAGCACGAGGTCGAGGATCGGGTCGGTGTTGCCGCTCCAGGACCAGGCCAGGTAGCCGAGGTCGAGCTGCTCGGCGGTGGCCATCATGGTGTCCTCGTCGGGGTCGCCGTACGCGTCGGCGGGGCCGCCGAACTCGCCGATCACGATGGGCAGTCCGGCGGTGACGAAGGCGTTCAGATAGTCGGTGATCTCGGCGGCCGTGTCGAAGACGCTGTACATGTGGATGGAGAAGAGCAGGTTGCCGGTGGGGTCGGCGTCGTAGACGGCCTGCGCGTTGGCGCGCATGACCTGCTGCCAGTCCTGGCCCCAGTTCGGCGCGTCGACCATGATGGTGTGCTCGAAGCCGGCCGCGCGCAGCTTCTGGATCGCGGCGGTGGTGGGGGCGGTCCAGCCGGCCGGATTGGTGTTGCCCCACGGCTCGTTGCCGATGTTGACGATGACGTAGTCCTCCTGGCCGGCCAGGACGTCCTTGAGGCTGATCCAGTAGTCGGCGGCGTGATCGAGCGTGCCGGCGGCGCTGTCCTCCCCGTAGCCGGTGGTGTCGTGCACTTCGAGCACGCAGATCAGCCGGTTGGCCTTGCAGCTCGCGATGACGGCGGCGACGTCCTCGGGGGTGTTGCGGGACCAGCGGTAGCCGTCGGAGAGGACGACCCGGACGGTGTTGGCGCCGAGCGCCTTGATGTCGGCGAGGGACTGGGTCTGGCCCGGGTACCAGGTGTGGGCGTGGTTGACGCCGCGCATCACGAAGTCGTTCCCGTTGGCTTCGAGGAGGCGGCCGTTGGCTATGTGCAGACCGGTGGCGGCGGCGGTGGGGGGTTCGGCGGCGGCGTGGGCGGGGCCCGGGGAGAGGGCGAGGAGGCCCACGAGGGTGATCAAGGCCGCCCATAAGGCGGTGGCGGCGCGGGTCGTACTTCTTGTTGTTCTCACTGCGGCTCCTGGAGTGAGGCAAGGAAGCGGTTGCCGGACGGAATTATGGGAGCGCTCCCATCAAGCCAGCGAGTCAGGGACACGTCAAGTCCTCGGCAAGCTCTGGAATCCCGCCGGCCGACTTCCGCGAGCAGACCGGCCCGAGCGGTAAACTCGATTTTGAACGAGTGGTAGCACAGGGGGAGTTGCCGGCGTGAGTGAATCGGTACGCGAAGAAGACGCCGCCTCGGGTGTTGCGCAGGTCCCGGAGACCGGGGACGTCCGAGTCAGCACCGAGGGACGGGTCGAGCACTACGACGGCAGCGCATGGCGGCTGTACGAAGAGTTGCCCGATGACTACCACGGTTCCCCGGGACCGCGTTTCCGCGAGGGCAACGGCCCCGGCCCCGGCCCCGCCTCCTCGTGAGCGAACCCCGCGCCGAGCTGACGCAGCAGCGGAATCCTGCGGCGGCCGGGGAACCGACGGCCGTCAGCACGCTCGCGGACGCCACTGTCGCCGACATGCGAGCGGTGGCACGCTGGACGATCGCGGCCACCGCCGCAGTCGGCGGAGTACTGCTCGGGGGCTTCCCGCTGGCCGCCATCGGCAAGATTCACGGGCTCGGTGACGTGGCCCTGGCCGCGGGCGGACTCGTCCTGGCGCTGACGGGGGTGTTCTGGGCGATCTGGTGGACCGGTGAGGTGCTCACCCCTCGGTTCACCACGCTCCGCTCACTCCAGGACGCGTCCCTCGCCGGCCTCCGCGCCGAGATCGAAACCGCCCCCGAGCTGTTCTTCGGCCCGTTCGGCACCACCGCCGACGAACTCGACCGGGCCTGCCGTATGCACACCGTCGTGGCCGTGAAGCTGACGGCGCGGCTGGCGCGGGAACGCGACGAGCACCTGCGCACGGAACTGAACCGCGCGCTCACCGCCGCCTGCGTCAACACCGCACACGCCACCGCCCGTCGCCGCGCCCTGGTCGAACTCGTCCATGCCTGGCAGGTGCGGGGAGCCCTGCGCCGGGCCCGGGTGCAGACCATGCTGGGGTCCCTGCTCGTGGTCGTCGGGGCGGTCCTGTTCCTGCTGGCCACCGATGGCGGCTGACCGGTTCGCACGGAAGGAGGGCAGGAAGCCGTGGGCGAGTGGCGCGACGACAACGTGCCCGGCATGAGTGCCCGGGCGCTGGAGCTGTACGCGAGGTGGGGCGCCGTCGGCGATCCCCAGGCACTGTACGAGGCCGTCGTACTCCTGCGGCGCTGCCTCGACCTCCTGCCCGAAGGAAACCCCGACCGCCCCATGGCACTGTCCAACCTGTGCTGCGCGCTGCGCGACCACTACGCGCTGCACCCGGGCGGGACCGGCCCGGACGGATTGGCGGAGGCCCGGCTGGACGAGGCCGTGGCGGCCGGACGGTACGCGGTCGCCACCGCACACCCCGGTGACCCGCGCCGGTGGATGTACCACGGCAACCTCGCGGGTGCCCTCATCGTGTTGCTCCTCACCCGGCAGCCGGGCGCGGCGGCCCTCGCGGACGAGGCCGTGGGACACGCCCACGAGGCGGTACGGAGGGCACCGCACCCCCACGCCGTGTTCCTCGACCATCTTGGCGTGGCCCTCTCGTCCCGGGCCGCACAGGACCGGACCGACGCGGCCGACGACGTGCGCGGCGCCGTCGACGCCTTCCGCGCGGCCGTACACGCCACAGACCCGCGCGACCGGCAGTTCGCGGTGTACCTGAACCACCTCGGAGGGGCGTTGCGCCGACGCGCCCTGCTCGCGACCGACCGGTGCGAGCGTATCGACGACCTGCGGGAGGCGCTGGAGCACACCCGAGGGGCGGCACAGCGCTGCCCGCCCGACGACCCGAACCACGCCGGGTGTCTGGCCGAACTCGTCGGCGTCGTGGCGGCCCTGGCCGAATACGCGGACACAGCCGAGTACGACGCCCTGGTCGACACGGAGCGCCAAGACCTGGCCGCCGTCCCCGCCGAGTGGCGGGTACAGCGCATGTGGGTGCTCGTGGCGCTGCTGCGGCTGCGGTACGACCGTACGGACGAGCCACGGGATCTCGAAGAGGCCATCGACATCTGCCGGCGGGCGCTGCGGGCCGGGCCGGGTGCGCTGGCCGTGCCGTACCTGTGCGAATTGGGCAGCGCGCACCTCGCGCGGTTCCGGCAGACGCGGGACCCCGTGGAGGTCGAAGCGGCCCTCGACACCGCCCGGCAGGCCGTGGCGGCTGCCATCGGTCCCAACCGGGTACGCGCCCAGGAACTGCTGGCGCATACGATGGCGGCGCGATACCGACTCGCTCCGAGCGGTGCGGCCTCTGCTGAAGAGGGCGGCGCGGAGGGCGACGAGGCCGTCGCCGCTCTGGAAGCCGTCCGTCGTCTGCTGCCCGCCGGCAGTGCGGAACTCGCGCAGTGCCTGGGCGAGTTGGGGCTCACCTGGCTGACCCGGGCCGATCGCCTTCGGCTCGCCGGTGCGAAGGACGCGGCCGGAGCCCTGGACCGCGCCGTCACCGTCCTGCGAGAAGCGGCCGAGGTACGGGGCGCCACGGGGGCGTACACCGTGCTGGTGCTCCTCGCGCTCGGCCGTGCCCTGCGCCAGCTGCACCATCACCGCGGCGACACCGCCCTGCTGGACGAGACCGTCCGGCGTCTGGAGGAAGCCGCGGCGATCGCAGCCGAGGGAAGTACCGCGCAGCTGGCGGAGGTGCTCTCCGCACTCGGTATGGCGCTGCGGGAGCGTGCCGAGAACCGGGACAGCCTCGCTGATCTGCACCGGGCCGTGGAGCTGACCGGACGCGCCGTCACCGTCGCGCCACCCGCTTCCGCGGAGCGAGCAGGGTGGCTCGCGCACTACTGTGCCGCCCTGCTCACCCGGTACCACCGGCTGAGCACGGTGCCGGACCTGGAGGAAGCGGTACGAGCGGGTCGGGAAGCCGTCAGCCTCGCGCCGTCGCACACCCGGGCCGTGTCGCTGACGAACCTGGGCAGCGCGCTGCGCAGGATGTACGAGCGGACGGGGGCGTCCGCCGACCTGGACGAGGCCGCCGAGGCGTTACGGGAGGCGGCGGCGATTCCCGGCGGCGACAACGCGGGCGAGGCGGCATCCGGCCTCGCGACGGTGTTGTCCGAGCGGTACGACCGTACCCAGGACACCGCCGAGTTGGAGGAGGCCATCGACGCCGCACGGCTGGCCGTGGGGACGTATCCGCAGGGACACATGCGGCGGGCCGAAGCGCTGATGAGTCTGACCCTGATCCTCCTGAACCGCTGCCGTCTGCTGGAACGGCAAGGTGACGCGGACGAGGCCGTCCGTTGCGCTCAGGAGGCCGCCGACATCCTCCCGGAGGGACGTCCGGCGCGGGCCAGGGCTTTGCTCGGTCTCTCCCAGGCCCTCCTCGCCCGGCACCAGCTGAGGCCGTCCGTCCCGGATCTGCACGAGGCGACCGCCGTGGCGCGGGCGGCGCTGCGGGCACAGCCCGCCGACGACCCACGCCGCGTCGCCTTCCTCGTCGCCCTGGGACTGGCACTCAGCTTCGACTACCCGCTCCGAAACAGCCGCCGGCGTCTGAGGAAGGCACGTGCCGCGTTCCGGGAAGCGGCAGCCATCGAGGGCGTACCGACCAAGGTGCGGTTCTCCGCCACCGCGCACTGGGCACTGCGGTCCGCCATGCTGGAGGACTGGAAACAGGCTGTCGACGCCTACCAGTCGGCGGTCGCCCGCCTTCCTTTGATGGCCTGGCACGGCCTGCAACTGGAGGACCGGGTCAGCGGGCTCGCCGCCTCGGACAGCATCACCGGCGACGCGGCCGCCGCCGCCCTCTGCGCGGGCCGGCCCGAGACGGCACTGCACCTGCTCGAACAGGGCCGCGGAATACTCCTGGCGCAGGAGGTCGACCCGCGCTTCGAGCTTGAGACACTGGAGGAGCAGGAACCTCGGCTGGCCCGGCGCATCGCCGAGATCCGCTCGGTCCTGCACTCGGCGGACTCCGCTCTCACCGACCCGTCCGCCTCGGCCCACAAGCAGCGGGCCGAAGCCCACCGGCACCGTGAGCTGGCCGCCGAACTGGACCAGCTGACCCGCGACGCCTACCGCCTGCTCGGACTGGACGACCTGCTCCGCCCGCCCTCCACGGAGGAGCTGCGCGAGGCAGCCGGCGACGGGGCGGTGGTCGTCGTCAACACGAGCTTCCTGCGCTGCGACGCGTTCGTCATCACCCGGGACACACTGCGGACCGTGTCGCTGCCGGACCTGAGCCTGGAGGAACCCGGCGGTCTCAGGGACCGGTCCGAGGCGCTGCTCACCGCACTCGCCGCGGCGAGCCGGTCCCCCGACGAGGCCGGCCGCGTGCTCCGGGACACCCTGGCATGGCTCGGGGAGACGGTCGTGGCACCGGTCCTTCCCGCGCTGCCTCCCGCAGGCCGGCTGTGGTGGTGCCCCACCGGCCTGCTCGCCCTCCTCCCCCTGCACGCCGTCGACGGGATCGCGGAGCGGTACGTCTGCTCGTACGCTGCCACGCTGCGGTCCCTGGCCCGGGCGCGGCGACGGCAGGGCAACGGCCGGCGTACCGGCGACGGCCTGCTGATCGTCGACCAGGCCGACGTTCCGGGACTGCCGCCGCTGCCGTACGCCCGCAAGGAGGCCATACGGCTGCTCACGCAGGTCAGCGACCGGAAGTTGCTGACCGGTCGTACGGCCGACCGCCGTACCGTCCGGCGTGCCCTGTCTGCCCACGCCTGTCTGCATTTCGCGGGTCACGCCCGCCACGATCCGGCCGACCCGGCCAGGAGCGGGCTGCTCTGTCACGGCGGCCGGCGGCCCGGTCTGCTCACCGTCGAGGACATCGCCCGTCTCCGGCTCGACACCGCCCGGCTCGCGTTTCTGTCGGCCTGCGAGACCGCCCGTGGTACGGCTCGGCTGCCCGACGAGCCGCTGCACCTCGCGGGCGCGCTGCAACTGGCCGGCTTCACGCACGTGGTGGCCGCCCAGTGGGTGGCGGAGGACGCGACGACCCAGGAACTGACCGCACATTTCTACGCCAGCCTGAGCCGGCCCGAGGACCACCGGCGTCTCGACCCTGCCCGCGCCCCGTTCGCCTTGCACACAGCGGTCCAGCACGTCCGGCGGCGAAACGCCGATCCCTTGTTCTGGGCGGCCTACGTGCATACCGGTCCCTAGAGCCGACGCAGTTGTGAAGGGAAAACCACGATGGACGTCGTACTGACCTTCCTGGTCCCGCTCGCCACCGGCCTGACCTGGGCCGGGACCGCCGCCTACCAACTGATGAACCACAACGAGCTGCGGCGACACGGGACTCGCGTCGAGGCCCAGGTGATCGGCCCGGTCCCCGGTGTCCAGCACTCCCGCAGCAGAGGACCCTGGGTGATCAACCCGCTGCTCAGCTTCACCGCGCCGGACGGCCGGACCGTCCGGCAGGGCGTGGGAAGCAAGCGGCGGCCGATCCGCGTGCGCGAAGAGGCCCACGTCGTTCTCTTCCATGCTCCGGACGATCCTCGGCAACTGGCCGTCGAGGGCCACGGAGTGCGGGGCCGCGCCTGCTTCGAGATCGTCCTGGGCCTGCTCCTGACGGTCGCCGCCGTCCTGCTGCTGGTCGACACCTTCTCGTACTGAGCTCGGGCTGGCCGCCCGAGCCGCCGCCCGGCGTCACACCGTGAGCCGGACCGCCTCGATCCACAACTCGTTGTCATGGGTGCCGGCGTAGGTGAAGTCGTAGTAGTCCTCACCGGGCTTGGTGCAGGCCATGCCCATCCAGGCGTCGTCGTGGATGTAGGTGGTCTGGCAGACGGTGCCGTCGCCGCTGTCGACGTTGATGGCGAAGCCCAGCATGTGCGGGGCGTCCTTCTCGGTGCTGCCGACGTAGTTGTCGACGCCGTCGGCGGCCGCGGACCACGGGACGGGGTAGTGGCCCTCGCCGTTGGTCGACTCGGGGTTGTACACGAAGGCGTCGCCGGAGGTGCCGTTGGTTCCGGAGACGGCGATGTTGGCGGCGGTGAGCGGGATTCCCGAAGCCTCCGTGCCGGCCGTCTCGCCGTCGCACACGGGCTCGGTCCAGCCCTGGCCCCGGGCGTAGACCCGGTAGCAGATGTGCCGTCCGTCCGGCTCCTTCGCGGCCAGTTGCTGGACGGCGGTGGCCGCGGTCCGCTCCGGTGCCTCGGTCTCCTTCTCCTCCGAGCCACCGCCGGCGCCCGCCCCACCGCCCGATCCGGTCTCGGGTTCCTGCTGCTGGGTCTGAGTCGCGGCAGGGGGCGCCACGGCTTCGGCGGACGGGGCCTTCAGCGCCTCGGGGGAGGCCGACGCGGAGGGTGCCAGCGTGCTGAGGCCGGCCTCCTGGGTCATCTCGGTGGCGGCGGTGCTGACCCGGGGCTTGTAGGCGATCCACAGCATCACGAACGTGATCGCCAGCGCCACGAAGATGCTGAGGAAGGCCGCCAGCCAGCGCGGCAGGAAGCTGCGCTGCACATAGGTGCCGGCCACGTCCAGCGGCGGTACACCCGAGCGCTGCACCGCCAGGGTGTAGGGCCGGTCCTCCTTCGACCCGAACCAGATGATCTGCTTCGGCTTCAGCCTCGTCCTCACGAACGCCGCACGGCCGGGCTCGATCTGCACATTGGCCGGGTGGATGTCGTACGACAGCTGGTCGCCGTTGTCGCTGCCGCTCAGCGACGCCGTCAGCTTGGTGTTGCCCAGGTTGTCCACGGCGAGCCTGGGACGGCCGCGGAAACGACCCTTCACCGTCGGCGGCAGCAACTCCGCCCGTACCTCCGAGAACGCGGTGATGGTGAGGTTGCCCTCCGGGACCGTCGTCGCCTCGGGATGCTCGGTCGGCGTGATCCGCACCCCGTACGGGTTGGGTCCCGCCGTCGCGTCCGGCGTGCGCGGCGGGGAGAAGGTCAGCTCCGCCGTGCCCGTCGTGCCCGGGTACAGCCGCAGCGTCTGCGGCTCCACCGCGGTCCAGGGGGCGAGAGCGCCCACCGCCTCGAAGCGGTACTCGTCCACCACGTCACCGGTGTTGCGCAGCCGCAGCCGCACCGTCGTACTGCCACCCGGGTCCACTGTCGCGGAGGCGGGTTCGAGGGAAGTCCAGAGGCTCACCCCCAGAGTTAAACGCGGCAACGGTGCCGAAGCAGGAAGCCGTGGGGCACACCGGGTGCCCGAAGAGGCGGGAGCCGCTGCCCACGACGAACCGGCGTGTCCCCCACGTGGGGGACACGGACCGGGACCGGATCCGTCAGTCCGCGCCGACCAGCAGTTTCCGGGCGGATTCGCGGAAGTGGGCGACCAGCGGGTTGTGGTCGCCGTCGCGGGTGGCGACCACCACCTCGCAGGGGTCGATGCCCGTCACGGGGACGGTCGCCAGGTCGTCGCGGAGCGCCCAGCGGCGGTCGCCGGCCGGGACCAGGGCGACGGCGCGGCCGTCGGCCACGGCTTCGAGCTTGTCCTCGAAGGTGTCGACGAGCAGCGGGCCGAGGGGGGCCGGGGCGCCGTCCGGGCGGGGTTCCAGGCGCCAGAAGCCGGTCCATACGGCGGCCATGCCGGCGCACGCCACCAGGGGTTCGCCGGCGAAGTCGGCCGGGGTGGCGGACTCCTTGCCGGCCAGCCGGTGCGTGGCGGGGACCAGGAGGGCGCGGGGCTCCTCGTGGAGGACGGTGAGCTCCAGGCCGTCGGCCGGGATCGGCAGCGGGGTGCGGACGACGACCGCGTCGACCCGGCCCTCGGGCAGCGCGCCGACTTCGTCCCAGTCCAGGTGCAGGGTGCGCACGTGGGCGTCGGGGCGGCGGCGCCGCAGGTCGCGTACGGCGGGGGTGATGACCAGGTCCTCGACGTAGCCGACGGTGATGGTGCGGGCCGGGGCGGCGGCGCGGGCGGCCAGCGTGGCCTGCTCGGCGGCGTACAGCAGTTCCTGGGCCCGGGGCAGGAAGGCGGCGCCGGCCGCGGTGAGGGTGCTGCCCTGGGCGGTGCGTTCCAGCAGGCGCACCCCGAGGGTCTTCTCCAGCCGCTGGATCTGGCGGCTGAGGGAGGGCTGGGCGACCCGCAGGGCGTCGGCGGCGCGGGCGTAGTTCAAATGCTCGGCGACGACGGTGAAGTACCGGACCAGCCGCAGGTCCAGGTCCGGTGGCGGGGCGTGGTCGGGCATCTCACCAGCTTACGTCCGTGCGTCATACCGCTGCCGCATGACGGGGTGCGGAACAGGTCTTGGACGGCCGGGACGGGGCGGGCGTTGACTCGGCGGTGTTCGCACAAGAGGTCCGAGAAGGGTGTGTCCGACCATGGGCAAGTACGAGGGCAGGAAGATCGTGATCACCGGGGGCAGCACCGGGCTGGGGCTGGCCACCGCGCGGCTGCTGGTCGGCGAAGGGGCCCGGGTGCTGGTCACCGGGCGCGACCAGGACGCCCTGGACGCCGCCGCCGGGCAGCTCGGCGACCGCGCGGTGACGGTCCGCAGCGATGCGGGGGACCTGGCCGAGGTGGCCGCGCTGGCCGACCGGGTGAAGGCGGAGTTCGGCACGGTGGACGCGCTGTTCGCCAACGCCGGGGTCAACGGCTTCGCGCCGTTCGAGTCGACGGGCGAGGAGCTCTTCGACCAGTTGATGGCCGTGAACGCCAAGGGGCCGTACTTCACGGTGCAGAAGCTGGTCCCGCTGCTGGTCGCGGGCAGCGGTGTGGTGCTGACCACGTCCGTCGCCAACGTGCTGGGCATTCCCGCGCTCAGCGCCTACGCGGCCGGCAAGGCGGCCGTCCGGTCGATGACCCGCAGCCTGGCCCGGGAGCTGCTGCCGCGCGGGATCCGGGTCAACGCGGTCAGCCCCGGGCCGATCGACTCCGGGATCCTGCTGAAGACCATGCCGGCGGAAGCCGCCGAGCGGACGAAGGCGCAGATGGCCGCGGAGAACCCGATGGGGCGGGTGGGGACGCCCGAGGAGTTCGCCAGGGCGGCGGTGTTCCTGGCCTTCGAGGCGACCTTCACCACCGGTGCCGAACTCGCCGTGGACGGCGGCGGTTCGCAGATCTGAGGGAGCGGGGAGGGGGCGGGCCGGGACGGGACGGGCCGGGGGTCGCCGCAAGTTCCCTGGTCCTGCGCTTGTGGGCCCCCTGTCCTTTGATGTAAGTCCCCTGTCCTTCCTGTGAAGATTCGCCGCAGGCACGCGGGACGCGGCACCCAAGGGGCTGTTTCCGGCCAGCGGATGGCCACCAGTTGGCCGGAACGCTTCTTAACATTCCTGCGTGACCGACGCGTTGCCGCCCTTTCTGGGCACAGAGGGGCACCCCTTCGCAAGGTGGCGCGCGGTGATAGCCTTCCCGCGTTCACGACCTTGATCCACTCGGCTTGGTGCTGATCCGAGGTCGGCCTGCGCATCGCGCGACAGCGGTGATGCAGCTCCCTGCGGATGTCACGCGGATCCCCCGAGGCCTGTCCGCGGATGCCTGCATGCCACGCGCCGGGAAGGTTTCTATGAATCGAGACGTGCTCATATGGTGCCTGGCTGCGGTCGCGGCGACAGCCGTCGTCGCAGCCGCGATCCTGATCATCCGCAGCAGAGCCCTGCAAGCGAGAAAGCGGCGGCTGGAAGCCGAACTGGCCCAGTCCAAGCGACAGCTGGGTGACCTCCAGGGCAGCCTCGCCCGCAGCGAGACCGAGCTGCGCCAGGTGCTGCACCAGCAGGACGCCGCCATCCGCGAGGCCGAGCGGACGGCCGAGGAGAACACCAAGGTGGTGCTGAAGGGCGCCGCCCGCCTGCTCCAGAGCCTCACCGCCGAGGCCACCATGATCCTGGAGGGCATCCAGCAGAAGTACGGCGGCCACCCGGTCCTCGCCGACCTGCTGGACGTCCACCACGCCAACGCCCAGATGGCCCGCAAGTCGCAGGGCATCGCGGTCATGTGCGGCGCGCCGCTGGGCCGCCGTACCCAGCCGGCCAGTGTCTACGACGTCGTGCGCAGCGCACAGGGCCAGATCCGCAACTACTCGCGGGTCACGGTCATGCAGCACAACGGGATGGCGCTGAAGGCGTCCGCCGTCGCGCCGGTCGCTCTCGCGGTCGCCGAACTGCTCGACAACGCCGCCAGCTTCTCCCAGACGGACGCGCCGATCGAGGTGACCTTCCAGCAGGTCCAGAAGAACCTGTGCATCATCATCGACGACGCCGGCGTCAGCATGAGCGACGAGGAGCGCCAGAAGGCGACCGCCCTGCTGTCCGGTGGCACTCCCCCTCAGCTGTCCCAGCTCGGGACCCAGCCCAAGTTCGGCTTCCCCGTGGTCGGTCTGATCGCCCGCCACTACGGATTCAAGGTGGATGTCACCGGCGTCTCCCGCTACGGCGGTGTCCGGGCCGTCGTCCTGCTGCCCGAGGAGCTGTGGACCATGGAGGACATCACCCCGCCGCCCACCGAGGAAGCCCCGGTCCGCAGAATCCGGCGGGTCGAGGACACCGAGGAGCCGGCCTCCCGCACCGCGCACGGGCTGCCCAAGCGGGGCGCGCGGCAGGCACCGGTCGAGAGTGTCCAGGGCAACGAGGGCAGCGGGCCGATCACTCCCATCCGGGCGCCCCGCCGCGGTCTGGGCGGGCTCCAGCGCGGCACGCTTCGCGGCCGGGACCTCGCAGCACCGACGCCTGAAGGGTCTGAAGAGGCGTGAACCAAGACATGTCGTGGATGGTCCGGGACATCGTGGACAACGTGCCGGGAGCACGGCACGCCGTGGTGCTGTCCGCCGACGGACTGCCCCGCGGTGCCACCGAGGACCTGGCCGAGAAGGACGTGCGGACCATCTCCGCCGCCATGTCCGGCATGCAGGCGCTGTCCAAGGCCACCGCCCACTTCGCCGGGCCGGCCGCCGAACGGCGGTGGAACCAGACCGTCGTCGAGTTCACCGAGGGCTGGGCGTTCCTGATCGGCGCGGGGCAGGGCGCGTACCTGGCCGCCGCCGCCGACCCGGACGTCGACCTCCAGCAGATCTCCTTCCGCATGCACCGGCTGGTGGCCCGGCTCGGCGAGAACCTCACGGCGCCGCCGCGGGTGACCGGCGAGGGCGCCGCCGAGCGGGCCCAGGACGCCGCGGGCCTGTCGGCGGGTACCACGCCGCCGGGCTTCGTGATCCCGGAACTGGACCAGGTGATCGCCGAGGTGCCGGGCGCCCGGCACGCCGTACTGCTGGGCTCGCACGGGCTGCCGCGCGGCGCCACCTCTGGCATGGGGCAGGACCTCGCCGACACCATCTCGGCGGCCATGACCGGCATCCAGGCCTACAGCCGGGCCACCGCGCAGTTCGTGGGCGACCCGGACTTCCAGTGGCGGCAGACCGTCATCGAGTTCGAGCACGGCTGGATCTTCCTGATCGCGGCCGGTGACGGTGCCTTCCTGGCCGCCTCCGCCGCGCCCGACTGCGACATCGACCGGTTCACCGCGCGGCTGGCCGACGCGGTGCCGTCGCTGGCCGCGAGCGGCGCGACCGGCGCGGGGAGGTCCGGCGATGCATGACGGACCCGGCGGCCCCGACGAGGGACCGGAACTCACGTCGTCATTAGTACCGCTGTTCGTGATCACCGAGGGGCGGGCGCTGCCCCCGGACCACGAGTACGAGCACACCACGCTGGTGACCGCCCAGAACGCGCCGGTCGCCGCGACCCGCGCGCTGTCCCCGGAGGCGCGCAGGGTCACGGACCTGGTCGCCGACGGTTTCCTGTCGCTGGCCGAGGTGTCCGCCCACACCCGGCTGCCGCTGGGCATCGTGCGCATCCTGGTGGCGCAGCTGGACAACGACGGTCTCCTCCTTGTGCGAAAGCCCATCCCACGCGCCGAACGGGTCGACCGCGAACTGCTCAGCGCTGTGCTCGACGGCCTGAGAAACCAATTCGGAGCGTGACCCGTGAATCTGACCACAGACGTCGCCCACTCGCCTGAACACTCACCCGAGTATCTGAACCCGGACGTCTCCCACTCGGTGAAGGTCCTCGTGGTGGGTCACTTCGGGGTGGGCAAGACCACCTACATCGGCAGCATCTCCGAGATCGAGCCGCTGAAGACCGAGGAGACCATCACCGAGGCCAGCGCGGGCTTCGACGACCTGTCGGGCGTCCCCGACAAGACCACCACCACGGTGGCGATGGACTTCGGCCGCCGCACGCTCAGCAACACACTGGTCCTCTATCTCTTCGGAACGCCCGGCCAGGAGCGTTTCAAGGAGATGTGGGAGGCGCTGTCCCGGGGCGCGCTGGGCGCGCTGGTCATCGTCGACCCCTCGCGGCTGGACCAGAGCTTCGCCGTCCTCGACCTGGTCGAGCGGTTCGGCCTGACGTACGCCATCGGCGTCAACCGCTTCGACAACACCGCCGCCTATCCGCTCGACGAGGTGCGCGAGGCGCTGAACCTGCCCGCGGACACCCCGGTGGTGGAGTGCGACGTCCGCGACAGCCAGTCGTCGGCGAAGGCGCTGATCGCCCTCGTGGAACACCTGATGACCCATTTCGGCTAGGAGCCACGGCATGCAGCAGTCCAACACCCCCGAGATACCGCCCGGCTGCCCCGCACACGGCAATGTCCAGTTGTTCGGGGGCGACTTCGGCTCCGATCCCGAACGCCACTACGACCTGCTGCGCTCGATGGGCCCGAGCGCGCCGGTCGACATCGCGCCGGGCGTCGAGGTCGAGCTGGTCACCGGCTACGACGAGGCCCTGTACTTCCTCCAGAACCCGGCCTGGTTCGTCCGGGACGCGCGCCGCTGGAACGCGCTGAACGAGGGGCGGGTGCCCGAGGACAGCCCGGCGCTGCCCATGATGGGCTACCGGCCCAACGCGCTGTTCAGCGACGGCGCGGCGCACGCCCGGCTGCGGCGGGCGGTCACCGACAGTCTGGCCACCATCGACGAGCTCCGGTTCGTCCGCCAGACCCAGCAGTCCGCGGACTACCTGATCAGCCAGTTCGGTTCCACGGCGCGCGGCCAGGCCGACCTGATGGCCGACTACGCCCAGCCGCTGCCGCTGCTGGTCTTCAGCGAACTGTTCGGCTGCCCGCCGGAGATCGGCGACCGGGTCGTCGTCGGCATCAGCGGGATCTTCGACGGCACGCCCGGCGCGGACGAGGTGCTGGGCGGCGCGCTGGCCGAGCTGATCGCGCTCAAGCGCCGCAAACCCGGCGAGGACCTGACCACCCGGCTGATGCAGCACTCCGCGCAGCTGACCGACGAGGAGGTGCTGCACCAGCTGGTCACGCTGCTGTCCGGCGGCACCGCGCCGCTGGCCGCCGCCATCGGCACCAGCGCGGCGCTCTACCTCAGCGAGGAGTGGCGCTCCGGCCTGCCGGTCGAGGACGCGGTCGTGCAGACCCTGTGGGACTACGCGCCGATCGCCAACTACGCGGGGCACTACCCGACCCACGACGTCGAGCTGGCCGGCCGGACACTGCGGGCCGGCGATCCGATCCTGATCTCGTTCGCCGCGGCCAACACCGACCCGAAGCTGAAGCGGCACCGCGAGCAGCTCAGCAAGGCGCACCTGGCGTTCGGCGCCGGGCCGCACGCCTGCCCCGCCAAGGACCCGGCGTTCCAGATGACGGTCACCGCCGTCGAGGCCGTGCTCAACCGGCTGCCCGACGTCGAACTGCGGGTCCCGTTCGCGGATCTGCCGTGGGTCCCGGCGCCGTGGAGCCGGTGCCTGGTGACCCTGCCGGTGCGGTTCACGCCGCGCTCGGCGCCCGCCGCCGGGCCGGCCGCGGGCCGGCCGGCGCCCGCCTCGGCCCAGCCGCAGCACACCGTCTCCGCCGCCCGGCCCGCGGCCCCCGCCGCGCCGCAGCGCAAGGGGGGCCTCTTCAGCAACTTCGTCGCGTGGATCAAGGGTGAGTGACGTGACGCAAGTAACCCTGTGAGAACAGACGGTTATTGGATGTAGTGATCATCTTTCGGGTACGTATGGCGGCTGCTGCTGAGATAAGGAGCCGCCATCATGGGGAGCAGAACCACCCCGACCGCCGATCGGCGCACCGCCGTCGCGCTCTTCTCTCGCCTGCGCACCCCGCAGGGCCAGGCCGACCCGTTCCCGCTCTACGAGCAGCTCCGCTCCAGGGGCGCGGTCAGCCCGGCCCCGTGGGGCGGTCACCTCGTCACCGGCTACGACCTGTGTGCCGCGGTGCTGCGCGACAACGGCTGGCTGGAGCCGGACAAGGGCTGGCGGGCCCGGCAGGGACCGCGCACCCGCTGGAGCGCGCCGTCGTCGCGGGAGATCAGCAACACGCTGCCCGCGCTCAACCCGCCGGAGCACACCCGGGTGCGCCGCGCGGCCGGTTCGTTCGACCGCGGCACCATCCAGGAACTGGGCCGGACCGTCGACGGCATCGTCGACGGTCTGCTCGACTCCTTCTCCGCGCGACTGCGCGAGCAGGGCGAGGCCGACTTCGCGGCCCTGGTGAGCGAGCGGCTGCCGATCGCCACCGTCGGCAACTGGCTGGGCCTGCCGGCCGCGGACTGGGACCGGCTGCGCGACCTGACCCACGAGCAGGTCTTCACCCAGGAACTGCTGCCGTCCGCCAGCCAGCTCACCCGGTCCGACGTGGCGCTGGCCGAACTGCGCACGTACTTCCTGGACCTGATCCGGCATCGGCGCACCCATCTCGGCGAGGACCCCGTCTCCCGCTGGATACGCGTCTGGGACGCGCTGGAGCCGGACCGGGACCAGGCCGACGAAGGGGTCTACTTCCTGGCCCTGTTCGTGCTCCTCGCGGCCCTGGAGACCACGTCCACGCTGCTGTCGACGATGGTCCTGTTCCTGACCGAGAGACCCGGTCGCCGCGATCTGCTGACCGGCTCCCCCGACCTGGTCCCCGCCTTCGTCGAGGAGACCCTGCGCTACGACCCGCCCACCCACGTCATCAGCCGGGTGGCCGGCACCGACCGCACCGTGGGCGGCGTCGAGGTCCGCGCGGACGAGATGGTCCACCTCATGGTCGGCGCCGCCCACCACGACCCGGCCAGGTACCCCGACCCCGGCCGGTTCGACCTCTCCCGCAACTTCGCCCAGCACCTCGGCTTCAGCGGCGGCATCCACTACTGCCTCGGTGCCCCGCTGGCCCGCCTCGAAGCCCAGACCCTGCTCCGCCGCCTCGTCACCCGTCTGCCCCGCCTCACCCTCGTACGGCGCCCGCCCCGGGCCCCGCGCGTGGTCTTCCGGCGCCTACTGAGCCTGGATGTCGCCCTCGCATGAACCACATACCCGCTCTCGCCCCCGTCACCGGCTTCAAGGCCGTCGAGGTCACCCAGGACGGCCCCGTCCTGCGCGTCCTGCTGGATCCCCACGGCACCGACCCCACCCTGAGCACCGCCGTCGTCGACGACCTGCTCGCCCTGCTCGACTCCCTCCACGACCGGCCCGACCTGCGGGTCCTGGTGCTGTCCTCGGCCGGCGCCGACTTCTGCTCCGGAGCCGACCGCACGGAGTACGAGGCCGCCCTCGCCGACACGAGCCTGCGCCGCCTGCTCGACCGGGCCCAGCGGCTGTGCCGGGCGCTGGAGGAGTGCCACGCCGTCACCATCGCCCGGCTGCACGGCAAGGTGATCGGCGCCGGCCTGGCCCTCGCCGCCTACTGCGATCTGCGGGCCGGCGCCGACGACTGCCGCTTCCGGATGCCGGAGGTGGGGCTCGGCCTGCCGCCGGCCTGGGGCGGCGCGATGGGCCGGCTGGTCGCCGAGGCGGGCGCCGCCCGTATCCGCGAACTCATGCTGACCTGCGACGTGTTCGACGCGGAGACCGCCCACCGGCTCGGTCTGCTGCACCGGACCGTCCCGCCGGACCAGCTCGACCACGCCGTGGACAACTGGACGAGATCCCTCGTCCGGCGCTCCCCCGAGGCGCTGGTGCTGACCAAACGCATGCTCACCGGCTACGCGCGGGCCCACCGCACGGCGGACATCGCGCTGCTCGACTCGCACCTGCTCAGCTCCCACCTCGGCCAGGTCGCCGCCCGGCGGCCGGCGGGCTGACGCCGCGGCGCGGGCCCCTCCGCACGCCGAGGGGCTCGCGGCAGGGCTGTCGGACGGCGGCGACCGGTCACCGGGTCCGCACCGCTCTCAGACGCGACTCGCGGCGTGCCGGTCGCTCTTCCAGAAGCCGGAGAACGTGATGCGGTCCTTGGGCAGACCGGACCGGTGCAGGTGGCGGCGGCCCTCGGCGGCCAGTTGCTGTTCGCCGACCACGAAGGCGTAGCCGGCCGGGTCCACGTCGGTGTGGTCGCGCAGCGCGGCCAGCGCCGCCGTGCCGGGCACCGCGTGCGGGTCGGCGCGCGGTATCCAGTCGATGTGCGTGCCGGGCGGGCAGGTCAGGTCGGCGCGGCGGTCGGCGTCCGCCGGCACCTCCTGAAGCACCCGGACCGCGGGCGGCTCCGGGACCTCGGCGAGCGACCGCAGGATGCCCGCGACGGCCGGCAGTCCGCTCTCGTCGGCGACCAGCAGCACACTGCCGGCGTCGGCGGGCGCGTCCCACATCAGGCCCTGGTCCAGCAGGGCCATCTCCTCGCCGGGTTCCACCGCGCACGCCCACACCGCGACGCCGCCCTCGATCCCGCCGTCCGCGCCGCGGTGCACGACGACGTCGATGTCGAGTTCGCCGGCCTCGGCGCGGAAGCCGGCCACCGTGTAGTTGGCGCAGTAGGGGCGGGTCTCGTCGGGCATCGCGAGGAACGGCTTCCACCAGGTCTCGGCCTCGACCTCGGGGGCGTGGAAGCGCTCCTGGTGCGGATAGCGGAAGAACAGCCGGAACCAGTGGTCGTAGCCGCCCCACGGGAACGCGCGGAGCGCCTCGCCGCGCACCGTCACCCGGTGCATGTTGGGCGTGAGTCGGGCGCTGTGCACGACCGTTGCGGGGAAGAGTCTCGGATCGCGGCGGCTCGGGCGCTTGCTGGAGGTCATGAAGGTTAGGCTAAGCTAAGTTCGTGATCATCGCCACGACGCCGACCGAGGCCGCCCGCCGGCCACGCCGGCCTCGGCCCACCCGCGCGTCCCGCGCCGGTGTCCTCCTCGCCCTGTTCGCGGTGCTCGCCCTCGGCTGCCTGGCCAGCATTCTGCTGGGCAGCAACCGGCTGGCGCCCGCGGCGGTCCTGCACGGCCTGCTGCACCCAGGATCGGGCACCGACGCCTCCGTCGTCTACGGCTCCCGGGTGCCGCGTACCGTCATCGGCCTGCTGGTCGGGGTGTGCCTGGGAGTCGGCGGGGCCGTCATGCAGGGCCACACCCGCAACCCCCTCGCGGACCCGGGGCTGTTCGGCGTCTCGGCGGGCGCCGGTCTCGCCGTCGTCCTCGGCATCGTGGCGTTCGGCGTGTCGGGCGGCGCCGCCTCGGTCGGCTTCGCGCTGGCCGGCGCGCTGCTGGCGAGCCTGGCCGCGTTCGCCGTCACGGTGGCCGGCAGCGGCACCGCCAGCCCGGTGCCGCTGGCGCTCGCGGGTACGGCGGTCTCCGCGCTGCTGGCCGCGTTCACCTCGTTCCTGACCCTGGCCGACCGGGAGAGCCTGCGCAGCTACCAGCTGTGGGTGGTCGGCTCGCTCTCCGGACGGCAACTCGACGACATCTGGGCGGCCGTGCCGTTCGCGGTGGCCGGACTCGTCCTCGCCGCACTCAACGTACGCGCCCTGGACAACCTGGCCCTCGGCGAGGAACTCGCCCGCGGCCTGGGCGAGAACCTGCTGGTGGCCCGGGCGGTCGGGCTCACCTCCATCACCCTGCTCACGGCCGCCGCGACGGCGGCGGCCGGGCCGATCGCCTTCGTCGGCCTGGTCGTGCCGCACCTGGCGCGGGCGCTGGTCGGGGCCGGCCACCGGTGGCTGCTGCCCGCCGCCGCGCTGACCGGCGCCCTGCTGGTGCTGGGCGCGGACATCGTGGGCCGGCTGATCGGCGGCTTCTCGGAGATCCAGGTGGGCATCGTGCTGGCCGTCATCGGCGGACCGTTCTTCGTGGCGGTGGCCCGGCGCAGGTCACTGGTGAGCCTGTGAGTACCGCGTCCACCGCCCGTGCGGCCCGGCGCGGGCTGCTCGTCGGCCCGCTCGGCTTCGCCTGGCGCCCCCGCGTCCTGGCCGTCACCTGCGCCGCGCTACTGCTCACCGTCGCCCTGGTGGTCACCGCGATCGCGGTCGGCGGCTCGGAGGTCGGAGTGGCCGGCATCCTGCGCGCGCTGGTCGGCCGGGGCGACCCGCTGGAACGGCTCATCGTCGTCGACCTGCGGCTGCCGCGGGTGCTCACCGGCGCGCTGGTCGGCCTCGCGCTCGGCGTCGCCGGGGCCCTGATGCAGACCGTCACCCGCAACGCGCTCGCCGCCCCCGACGTCGTCGGCATCACCTCCGGCGCGTCGTTCGGCGCGGTCGCCGCGATCGTCATCGGCGGCGGCGGGGAGAGCGTCGGCGGCGCGCTGCTGGGCGCGGGCGTGCCCGGCGTCGCGGCGCTCGGCGCGATCGTGGCCGGCGCGCTGGTGTACGGGCTCGGCTGGCGCGGCGGGGTGCACAGCTACCGGCTGGTGCTGGTCGGCATCGGCGTCGGGGCGGTGCTCGACGCGGGCACCAGCTATCTGCTCGTGCAGGCCCGGATCACGCAGGTGACGGCCGCCTCGCAGTGGCTGGTGGGATCGGTCTCCGGCTCCTCCTGGGACGGGGTGTGGCCGCTGCTCGGCGTCGTCGCCGTCCTGGTCCCGCTGGCGCTGGCCGGCAGCGCGGCGCTGACCGTGTCGCACCTCGGCGACGAGATCGCGCGCGGCGTCGGACTGCCGGTCCAGCTGCACCGGCTGGCGGTGCTGCTGCTGACGGTGCTGCTGACGGCGGCCTCGGTGGCGGCGGCCGGACCGGTCGGCTTCATCGCGTTCGTGGCCCCGCAGATCGCCGTCCGCGCGGCCGGCGCCACCCGTCCCCCGCTGCTGCTGTCCGGACTGACCGGCGGCTGCCTGGTGCTGGCCGCCGACACGCTGGCCCGCACCGTCTTCCCGTGGGACGTGCCGGTCGGGATCGTGACCACCGCGCTCGGCGCGCCCTGTCTGATCTGGCTGCTGCTGAGGAACCGCAAGGAGATGACGACGTGACCGCTCCCCCGCCGGACCTGACCACTCCCGCGCCGGACGTGCCCACGCCGGTCCTCCAGGCCCGGGACGTGACCCTCGGCTACGACGGCCGCACCGTGCTGCGCGGACTGGACCTCACCATCGAGGCGGGCACCGTGACGACGCTGCTCGGCGCCAACGGATGCGGCAAGTCGACCCTGTTGAAGGCGTTCGGGCGGCTGCTGGCCCCGAGCGCGGGCACGGTCCTGCTGGAGGGCGAGCCGCTCAAGCGGCAGCGGTCCCGGGCGGTGGCGCGCCGGCTGGCGATCCTGCCGCAGAACCCGGTCGCCCCGCCCGGCACCAGCGTGCGCGACCTGGTGATGCGCGGCCGCAACCCGCACCAGAGCTGGGCCCGGCCCTGGACCCCCGCCGACGACGCGGTGGTGGACCGCGTCCTGGCCGACACCGGCCTGCTGGCGGCCGCCGACCGTCCGGTGACCGAACTCTCCGGCGGCCAGCGGCAGCGCGCGTGGATCGCGCTGGTCCTCGCCCAGCAGGCGCCGACCCTGCTCCTGGACGAGCCGACCACCTTCCTCGACCTCGCCCACCAGCTCGACGTACTGCGGCTGGTGCGCCGGGTGAACCGCGAGTCGGGGACCACCGTCGTGATGGTCCTGCACGACCTCGGCCTCGCCGCCCGCTACTCCGACCGTCTGGTGGTCATCGGCGACGGCGGCGTGCTCGCCGACGGCGTCCCGCACGACGTACTCGAACCGGACCTGCTGGCCCGCGCGTTCGGACTGCGCGCCCGGGTGATCCCGGACCCGGTCACCGGCACCCCGCTCGTGCTGCCGGAGGAGGACGACGCCCCGGTCGCCCTCCCCGCCCCAAGTGAGACTAGGAGCAACGCCACACCATGAGAGCTGTCCCCCGCCTCCTCCCGATAGCGGCCGCCGTCGCCGCCCTCGCCGTCCTGACCGCCTGCTCCTCCGAGTCGTCCGGCTCGGACACCGCGAAGTCCGCCGCCTCCGGGGGCTCCTGGTCCTTCACCGACGACCTCGGCAAGACCGTCACCCTCGACCAGGCCCCGACCCGGGTGGCCGGCATCAACGACCAGGTGGTCCCGCTGCTGCACTACGGCCTGGAGCCGGTCGCGTCCTGGGGCTACTCGTCCATCAAGGACGACGCCCGCTTCGACGACCTGAACACCTCCGGCATCACGCAGATCGGCACCGCCTACGGCGAGATCGACCTGGAGAAGCTGGCGGCGGCCCGGCCCGACGTCATCGTCTCCGAGGTCTACCCGACGGACGCCAAGGGCACCATCGACAAGACCCAGCCCGACTACGGCTTCAAGGACCTCGCCCAGCAGAAGCAGGTCGAGGCGATCGCGCCGGTCATCACGGTCCTGCTCGGCGGCGACGGCGGCGACGTCGTCGACAGCACCACCAAGCTCGCCGAGGCGCTCGGCGCCGACTCCGCGACCGTCGACAAGGCGAAGCAGCGGTACGACACCGCCGCGGCCGGTCTGAAGAAGGCGGTGGCCGCGGGCCCGGTGACCGTGACCGCGCTGTACGCCGACAGCGACGGCGTCAGCGTCGCCAAGGCGCACGAGGACCCGGCCCTCGACCTGCTCGCCGACCTCGGCGTGACGTTCTTCGAGCCGAAGCCCAAGGGCTACTACTGGGGCAACTACAGCTGGGAGAACGCCGGTCAGATCGGCGGCGACCTGTGGCTGCTCCAGCAGGCCGGCTACGACACCGCGCAGCTGAAGAAGCAGCCCACCGTCGCGGACGCCCCGGCGCTCACCTCCGGCCAGGTGCAGCCGTGGGTCTCCGCGGCGCTGGACTACGTGTCGCAGGCGGACTACATCGAGCAGCTCACCGGCTGGATCACGGACGCGAAGCCGGTCACCGGCTGATCTCGGGCCCGGCCCCGGTCAGTCACCGAGGCCGGGATGGTCCCGGAGCTGCCGGCGCGAGGTGACGCCGAGCTTGCGGAAGATGTTGCGCAGGTGCGCGTCGATGGTGCGCGGGCTGAGGAACAGCCGGGCGGCGACCTCCTTGGAGGTCGCGCCGGTGGCGACCAGCCGGGCGATGTACGCCTCCTGCGCGGTCAGCCGGCCCTGGGCGGGCCGTCCGGACCGGGCGGGGGCCACCTCCCCGGTGGCCCGCAGTTCGTCGGCGGCCCGCCGGGCGAACGCCTCGACGCCCGCCTCCGCCAGCAGTTCGTGCGCGGTGCGCAGATGCGGCCGGCAGTCGCGCCGGCGGCCCTGGCGGCGCAGCCACTCCCCGTACAGCAGATGGGCCCTGGCCAGGTACGGCACCAGCGGGCTCTGGTCCAGGTGCTCGACGGCCTCCCGGTAGTGGTCCTCGACGCCGGTGACCAGGCCGCGCGCGTACGCCGCGATGCCCAGGCCGGTGGCGGTGCCGCCGGCCGCGGTGCGTTCGGTCAGCGACTCCAGGGCGGCGCCGGCCGCCTCGCGCTCACCGCACCGCACCGCCGCCTCGATCAGCTCGGGCAGCGAGAACCCGGCGAGGAACAGGTCGCCGGGTGCGGCGGCCCGCCGGGCCGCGTCCAGCGCGGCCGGGTAGTCGCCCAGGCCGTTGTGGAGCACGGCCGCCGCCCAGTGGGTGTTGGCGACCAGTTGCCCCGAACCGTGCGCCGTGGCCGCCGCGCTGACCGTGTCGAACAGCTCCAGCGCCGCCGCCCGGCGGCCCCGCAGCGCGGCCAGTTGCAGCCGGTGGTACGTCACCGGCGGCCCGCCGGTCGCGTCGGCGAGCGCCGCCTCCTCCACCACGGCGGCCTCCGCCTGCCCGAGGTCGCCGCAGAGCGCGGCGCCGGACACCGTCTGGGCCAGGCCGAGGCGCAGCAGCAGCGGTGCGCCGGACGCGCGGCCGGTCTTCATCAGCCAGTCGGTGATCGCCGCGTGGGTGTGCGGGTCCCACAGTTCGCTGGCGAGGATGACGGCGAGGGCGGGCCGGCTGGTCCACAGCGGGGCCCCGTCGCCGTCCAGGGCCGCGCGCAGCAGCGGGACCGCCGCCCGGTGTCCGTCCCGTTCCAGCCGGATCAGGGCGTCCAGGACGTCGGGGGCACGGGGTACCGGCGGCGCGGACCGGGCGGCGGCCAGCACCGTGTCCATCACCCCGGCGGCCCGGCCGACGACCAGGCTCATCTCCAGGGCGTCCAGGAAGCACTCGCGGGACCGTTCCGGGTCGGAGCCGGCCAGCCGCTGGGCGGCGCGCAGCATGAACAGCGGGCCGTTGCCGTCGTTGTGCCGGGAGAAGGCGAGCCGGCCGCGCAGCAGGTCGACCCGGGCGTGCTGGTCGGTGTCCAGGGCGGTGTTCTCGACCGTGGTGAGCAGTTCGGCGGCGGCGTCGGTGAGTCCGGCTTCCAGTCCGGCCCGGACCGCCGTGAGGGTGCGTTCGGTGCGCTTGGCGGTGTCCAGGGACAGGGCCGCCGCGCGTTCCAGGAAGGCGGCGGCGGCCACCACTCCGCCACGGGCCCGGGCACGGTCGGCGGAGCGTTCCAGTTCGGCGGCGATGTCCTCGTCGGGGCCGGTGCCGGCCTGGGCGCGGTGCCAGGCCCGCCGGTCGGGGTCGTGGACCGGGTCGGTGACCTCGGCCAGCACCCGGTGGGCGGTGTGCCGCAGGGCGGGTGACGCGGCCCGGTAGACGGCGGACCGGGCCAGCGGGTGGCAGAAGCGGACCCGGGTGCCGAACTCGATCAGCCCGGTGCCGGTCGCCGCCGCGCCGGCCGCCGCCGGGTCGAGGTCCAGGCGCCGGGCGGCGGGCCACAGCAGCCCGGGGTCGCCGGTCGGATCGGCGCTCGCGACGGTCAGCAGCAGCCGCGTCGCGTCGGACAGTCCGGCCAGCCTGGCCCGGAACCCGCGCTCGATCCGGGTCGGCACGGACGAGGTGTCCGGCGCGCCGAACCCGCCGGCCCGGGGCAGTTCGAGCAGCGCGAGCGGGTTGCCCCGGGCCTCGGCCAGCAGCCGCCGGTACACCTGGTCGTCGACCGCCACATGCCCCCGCGCGGCCAGCAGCGCCCGCGCGTCGGCATCACCCAGCCCACCGACCGGCAGCACGGGCAGGTCGTCCAACTCGCCCGCCGCCGGAACGGGCAGACGATCCGGCCCGTCCAGCCCGTCCACCGCCGGAACGGGCAGACGATCCGGCCCGTCCAGCCCGTCCACCGCCGGAACAGGCAGACCGCCCGGCCCGTCCAGCCCGCCCGCCGCCGGAACGCGCAGACGGTCCGGCCCGTCCAGCCCGTCCACGGCCGGAGCAGACAGACCGCCCAGCCCACCCACCCCCGAATCAGGCACGCCATCCACTCCACCCACCCCCGGCTGCGACCGGGCCGCGAACACCAGGGCGACCGGTTCGCAGCCGACCCGCCGGGCGACGAAGGTCAGCACCCGCGAGGACGCCGCGTCCAGCCAGTGCGCGTCGTCGATCAGGCACAGCAGTGGCCGTTCGCGGGCCGCGCAGGCCAGCAGCTCCAGGGCCGCCAGGCCGATCCGGAACACGTCCGGCGCCCCGGTGGCCAGCCCGAACGCGTTCCGCAGCGCCGCGCGGTGCCCCTCGGGCAGGCCGGCCAGATGCGGCAGCAGCGGTACGCAGAGCTGGTGCAGGGCGGCGAACGGCAACTCCCGCTCGTACTGCGACCCGGACGCCCGCAGGGTGCGCAGCCCGGCAGCCGACCGCCCGGCGTGCGCCAGTAGCGCGCTCTTGCCGATGCCCGCCTCGCCGCGCAGGACCAGCGCCCCGCCCCGGCCCTCGCGGGCGGCGCCGGTCAGCTCGTCGAGACGGCGCATCTCCGCGTGTCTGCCTATGAGTTGCGCGGAAGGTGGTGCCGACGTCATGGCGCATACGTTAAGGGAGAAGCGGTCACTCAGGCATGTGGTCCGCCTCGTAGGGGCTGCTGACGCCGGTGTAGGCGAGGTGCATGATCATGCCGTCGGCGGCGTGCTCGAAGTTGTGGCAGTGGTCCATCCAGATGCCGGGGTTGTCGGCGGTGAACGCGATCTCGAAGACGTCGCCCGGGGCGACGTTGAGGGTGTCGGTCCACCAGGGGCTGCCGGTGGCGGGCGTGCCGTTGCGGGAGAGCACCTGGATCCGGTGGCCGTGCAGGTGCAGCGGGTGGTCGTTGAAGCCGCGGTGGGCGATCCGCACCTTCACCCGGTCGCCCTCGGTGACCTCCAGGGTGGGCACGGCCGGGTACAGCCGCCCGTTGATCAGGCTGCTGACGAACCCGAACCCGTTCTGGCCGAACCCGAATCCGTCGTCCAGCCGCAGGTCGTACGTACGGTCGTAGGCGACCGGTGCGGCCTCGGTGCCGGTTCCGTAGCTGAGCGGGTCGAAGAGCGTGCCGTCGTCGAGGTCGGCGGGTGGGGCGGTGCCGTCCGGGCTGAGGGCGAGGGCGGCGGTGCCGCCGTCGCCGGAGTAGCCGAGGGTGACCGGCGTGTCCGGCATGGTGAAGGCGATGTCGTAGCGCCCGCCCGCGGCCAGCAGCAGATCGGTGCCCGGATCGACCGGATCGGCACCCCGGACGGTGTTGCCGTCGAGGGCGGTGACGGTGTAGCGAGCACCGCCGACATGTATCCGGCGCGGGTCGGTGGAGCTGTTGACCAGCCGCAGCCGGACCTTCCGGCCCGCGCCGGCGGCGTACCGCGCGGGCCGGTCGGCGCGGTCGAGGGCGGGGACGGCCGAACCGCCCTCGACCGGCCACTCATGGGTGAAGACGGTCCGCTCGATCCCGTCGAAGCGAGCCGCGTCCGGTTCCGTCACGATCAGCGAGCCGAACAGCCCCCGCCGCACGGTGTCCAGGGCCTCCCGGTGGGTGTGGTACCAGAAGGTGCCCGCGCGGTCGGGCACGAACCGGTAGACGTGCCGCTGCCCCGGCCGGACGGCGTCCTGGGTCACCCCGGGCACACCGTCCTCGGCGTTGGGCACGTCGACGCCGTGCCAGTGCAGGGTCACGCCCTCCTCGACATCGAGGTTGACGAGCGTCACCTCGGCCAACTGCCCCCGGGCCACCCGTATCTCGGGCCCGGGCGCGACGCCGTTGAAGGTGAGCGCGGCCACGGTCCGCCCGGAGGCCAGCCGGACCGTCCCATGAGCCGCCGTCAGGGTCACCCGGACATCGGGCTCCCGGTCGCGCGGCCCGGTGAGCTGGTCGACCCCAACCCCGACCCCGACACCGCCCCCGCCCACGGCGTGCTGATGTCCGCCCGGCGCCACCGCGCCCGCCTGCCCGCCGAGCACCAGCGCGACCGCGGGCACCAGCAGGAACACCGCCGACAGCCAGGGCACCCGCGCGGCCCGGGTCCCCGACCGCCGCCACGCGCCGAGGCCGGTGGAGAGCCCGCCGATCATCGCCAGCGCCGCCACCGACCCGACCAGCACGTACCCGGTGTCCTGCGGGCCGAACGGCACGTACAGCCACCAGGCCGACAACGTGACGCCGGCCGCCGCGACCTGGACGGCGGCCCGGCCCGGCCGCCACACCGCCCAGGCCACCGGCAGCGTCGCCAGCGGCACCTGCACGAACAGCCGCGAGTCGGCCAGCAGCAGGCCCCGGCCGAGTACGACGAGCGCGATGACCAGCCGGGCCGCCACCAGGGCCGCGGTGAGGTGCAGCCACCGGCGCGGCCGCCGGTCGGACCGGGCCGCCCGGGCGCCGGCGACGAGGGCGGCGGCCGTCGCCAGCAGGGCGAGGGCGGCGTCTGCGAAGAAGAGGGAGAGGAACACGCGATCACGGTGCTGACCGGCGGCCGACGCCCGCGTCGGCGTCCGCCACCCATCCCGGCCGGCCGCCACCACGTAGGCGGACTTCACCGACGCGAGCGGGCGCGCCACGCCAAGAGGCTGGCCGCCCCGTCGCGTTCGGGATCGATACCCCGAGTTCCGCCACGGCAACCCCATCGAATCGAGTGGCGCACTCAGTTGCGACCAATGACCTAACGCCTGTAGCATTACAGCCGTAAGCAAACAGCCGCAGCACTGACAAGCCCTCAGAGGTACGCCATGAACAGCACCGCCACCACTTCCGTCACCGAGATCGTCCTGCCCGGCAAGGTCGAGCCGGAGGGGCTGGAACTGCGCGTCCGTGAGCTGCCCGCCCCGGCCAAGGGCCAGGTCGTGCTGCGGATGGACGCGACCGGCGTGTGCTTCGCCGAGCAGCAGATGCGGCGCGGCAAGTACTACGACCAGCCGCCGTTCCCCTTCGTGCCCGGCTACGACGTGGTGGGCACGGTGACGGCGGCCGGCCCGGACGTGGACGCGGCGGTGATCGGCCGCCGGTTCGCCGCGGTTACCAAGATCGGCGCGTGGGCCAGTCATCTGCTGGTGGACGCCGTGGACCTGATGCCGGTACCGGACGCGGTGGACGCCGTCGCCGCGGAGACCCTGGTCGTCAACGGCATCACCGCCTGGCAGTTGCTGCACCGCGTCGCCAAGGTGGCCGCCGGCGGCACCGTCGTGGTGCTGGGCGCCAACGGCGGCGTCGGCTCCACCCTGGTCCAACTCGCCCGGCACGCCGGGATCACCGTGATCGGCACCGCCTCCCCGCGCCACCACGACACCGTCACCGCGCTGGGCGCGACCCCGGTCGACTACCGCGACCCGGACCTGTACGCCCGCATCCGCGAACTGGCCCCGGACGGCGTGGACGCGGTCTTCGACCACGTGGGCGGCGACGCGGTGGAGGAGTCCTGGCGGCTGCTGCGCAAGGGCGGCACGCTGGTCTCGTACGGCACCGCGGCCACCAAGGACGAGGACGGCAGCTCGCAGCTGCCGGTGCTGAAGCTGTTCGCCCGGCTCAACGCGTGGAACGCGCTGCCCAACGGCAAGAGCGCGCACTTCTACAACTTCTGGGCGGGCAAGCGCCGTTGCCGCGCCTCCTGGCAGCAGCGGCTGAACGAGGACTTCGCCCAGGTGCTGGGCCTGCTGGCGGACGGCGTCCTGACTCCGCAGATCGCCGCGGAGTTCCCGCTGTCCGAGACCACCGCGGCGCTCACCCTGGCCGAGTCCCGCACCGTCGCCGGCAAGGTCGTCCTCGTCCCCGAGGCGTGACACACCCCCACTCCACCCAGCCCCGGAGGCCCTCCCATGTCCCTCACCACCGCCGTCACCCCGCCCGCCGCCGTCCGCCGGGCCCGCCCGCTCGGCGACGTCGACAACCGCGCCACCTACGTCAGTTTCGGTCTCGCCTACGTACTCGGCCACGGCTCCGCCGCCCTCTCCAAGGGCGGCACGCCGCTGCTCGACCTGCCCGGCTGGCTGCCGATGACCCTGCTCGGCGCCGGGCTCGCCACCGGCACCGTGGTGGCCACCGCCGCCGCCCTGCGCGCCCAGCGCGCCGCCACCGACCCCGCCGAGGTGCTCACCGGCAAACTGCTCGGCGCCGCCTGGGTGACCGCCTTCAGCGCCCTGTTCCTCGCCATCACGGGCCTCGCCGCCACCGTCGACAACCCCGACATCCAGACCCTGCTCTGGCCCACCGGCTCCGGCCTCGTCGTCGGCCTCCTCTACGTCGCCGAGGGCGCCGCCCGCCGCAACGCGCTGCACTACACCCTCGGCACCTGGCTCGCCCTGACCTCCACGGCGGCCCTGCTGCTCGGCAACCCCGGCCTGTACTGGGTCCTCACCCTGGCCGGCGGCGGCGCGTACGCCGTCGCGTCGGTGCTCGAACTCCGCCGCACCGGCACCTCACCTCGAAAGGGAACCACCTGATGACCGCCCGGCACACCCTCCTCCAGGGCCTGGCCCTCGCCGCCCTCGCCACCGCGACGACCCTCACCGCCCCCGCCGCGGCGACCGCCGCCGCCCCCTCCTCCCCCTCCTCCCACTTCCAGCGGTGCGGCGACGTGACCGTCGACAAGAGCGCGCCGGTCGTCAGCCGGGCGAGCGTCCTGATCAAGGCGCCGTTGAAGAAGATCTGGAACCTGCACACCGACATCGACGCGTGGTCCGCCTGGATACCGGAGATCACCCCCGCCGCGAAGCTGACGCCGGGCCCGCTGCGCCCCGGCTCGGTCTTCACGTGGTCCCCGCAGAACATGAAGGTGACCTCGACAGTCACCGAGGTCCGGCGCCTGCGCTGCACCGCGTGGGGCGCGCCCGTCAACGGCATCGACGGCGTCCACCTGTTCACCTTCAAGCCGGTCCGCGGCGGCGTCCTCGCCACCACCGAGGAATCCTGGTCCGGCGCCCCGGTCGAGGCCGACGTCCCCGGCAACCAGGCCGCGCTCGACGCCGGCCTGACCGACTGGATGAACCGGCTCAAGGCGACGGCGGAGTAACACCGCCCGGGTCAGGGCCTCCCGCCGGCGCCGGGAGGCCCGTACCTCAGCGTCCGGCGGCGTACCGCACGAAGCGGGTCCATCCGACCCGGCCGACCGCGAAGTCGGGGCGCGTCACGTCCTTGGAGTCGCGGACGTGGACGGCGTGTGAGGTGACGGCGACTTGCACGCAGCTGTCCCCCTGGCTGCCGCTGTAGCTGGACTTGAACCACGCCAGTTCCGTCGTGCTCATAGTTCCCCTCGGAGTCGCTCCAGCAGACCCCGCGAGTCCTTGGTGTTCAGGGCCTGCGAGCGCAGTGTGTCATAGCGCTGGTAGAGCAGGCCCACCTCTTTCACGTCGGAGATCAGGCGGCCATTCTGCTGCCCTTCGGAATAGGCGAGCCGTTGGCCCTGCGGGGTTTCGAGCAGTTGGAGAGGCCCGTCAAGGCAGGTATGCAACCCGGCCTCCAACGGCACGATCTGAAGAGTCACGTTGCGCGGCGCGGTCAGCTTCAGTACGTGGTCCAAGGACTCCCGCATCTGCTCCGCACCGCCGAACCGCCGCCGGAACACGTGCTCCTCGACGATGAAGCTGAACGGCGTGGCCGGCCGCTCGAAGAGCATCCGCTGGCGTCCCATGCGACGGGCCATGAAGTCTTCGAGCTGCCCGTCCGGAGCCACCGGCAGGCTTCCCTCGAACACGGCCCGGGCGTAATCCTCCGACTGCAACAGCCCTGGAATCACCCGGCACTCGTAGGTACACAGACTCACCGCGTCCCGCTCCAGCAGCGCCCACCGCCGGAACCACGCCGCCAGTCCCACCTCCCCCCGGGCCAGATGCCGCGACGACTTCCGCAGCGCGCCCGTGTTGCCCGTCGCCTCCTCGCCCCGTTCCACGAAGGAGTCGTCCGGCATACGCCGGCCCAACTCCACCGAGGCGACGGTATGTTTGGAGAACCGGACGCGTTGGGCGAACTCGACCCGGCTGAGCCCCGCGTGTTCCCGCAGGGCCTGGACCACGGCCCCGAAGGTCCGCAGACTGCCCGAGGGATCGGGCTCCCGTTCCACGTACTCGTTCACGCGCACCTCCAGATGCGTACGTACCGCGTCCAGGGTGACGAATCGAGCCGCGTACCGCCACCGAACGTGCGCGTACGCTGACTCAGCGTACGCGCACGTTCGGTGCCTGCCGCTCAGCGCAGAGCGGCCTCCCACTCCCGGGCCGGTGACCAGAGCCCGGTGCCGTCCGTGGCGCCGAAGCCACCGCGGTCGGTGCCGCCGGCACCTGTGGGGTTCCAGGACGGCCGGCGATCGTGGTCCGTCCGCTGGAAGCCGACCGTGTAGGTGCGCACCACCGATCCGTTGGCCGACGTCACCGTGATGGTACGGGCGGTGAACCCGGCAGCGGACGACGAGACCGTGTCACTGCCGGTGCTGACCTTCACCCGGGCGCCGGACTCGGCCGCCACCGCACCGACCGCCGGGAGCTTCCCGTTCGTCGGCCAGTCCACGACGTACGTCGACACGGCCGGGTCGAACCCGTCGACCGGCACGCCCCCGACGGTGATCGCGGAGGCGTCCGCGACACTCGCCTTCGTCGCGTCGGAGAAGTTGGTCACCGTCACCGAACCATCGGCGTTCACGACCACGTTCGCCGCCATCGCCGCCGCGAGGTTGATCCGCTGCCAGCTCGCTCCGCCCTCGGCGGTGAGGTCGAGCGGGTAGCCGGAGTCGGTCGCGGTCTGCTCCAGGATCTGCGTGCGCTGCTCGGCGGTCAGCTGCGGGAACGCCGTGATCAGCAGCGCCGCCGCGTCGGACGGGGCGTCCAGCGCCTGGCCGGAGGCGCCGACCTGCGAGAAGCCGTACGTCAGCCGCTGCGTGTACAGGTCGATGTCCTCGGCCGTGCTCAGCCCGGCGTACGGGTCACCCGCGCATTCGGTGAGCGTGTCGCCGTACCCCTTCGCCTCGCACGCCGCGAGCAGCACGTTCTGCATCTCGGTGTGCGCCTGGGTGAGCAGTTTCTCGAACTCGGGGTCCGCCCACCGGTGCGCGACGGTCGCCTGGGCGGTCATCCGGCCGCCCATCACGTCGAGCGGGTAGTGGAAGCCGAGGATGATCCGGTTGTCGCCGTACTCCGAGGCGCGGGCCAGGATCGAGGGGGCCAGCTCCGGCAGCAGCGTGGCGAGGATGGTGCCCGCCTCGAAGCCGCCGTAGGTGTGACCGCTCGGGTACGAGCCCTGGCCGGCCAGGCCGCTGTAGCCGCCGTCCTGCGACTCGTAGATCAGCCCGCCGTCGCCGACGAACCCGAGCCGCACGTAGGGGCGCAGGTAGTCGTAGTACTCCTTCGCCGCGTCGTGGGTGTCGAGGTCCTGGGTGACCCGGCCGAACAGCGCGTTCGTCTTCGGCAGGTCGCCGCCGTTCAGTGCGTCGAGGTAGATCTCGCCGAGCCGGGAGCCGAGGCCGTCGGCCATGGTGACGGTGCCGCTGCTGTTCGCGTCCACCTCGGCCCGGTCGACCTGGGCCTGGGTCGCCGCGTTGTTGACGCGTACGGCGATCTCGTCGTTCTCCGCGGTGAGCTCGTCCGTCTCGGTGTTGGCGCCGAGGATGTCGGTGCCGAGATCGTCTATGCCGCTGAGGAGGTTGTTGAAGTAGTCGCTCCCGTCGTCGGTCTTGGGCCAGGAGTCGGACGCGTAGTCGGCGTCGAGGGTGTCGTCGGGGAAGGGGGAGGGTTCGTAGGCGGCGGGGTCGGCGTCGGTGGTCGTGGCGGCCGTCGTGTCCGAGGTGTCCGGGGTGTCCGAGGTGCCGGCCAGGGTGACCGCCGTGACGGTGGCGCTGTGGGTGCTCGCCTTGCCGCTCGCGGTGAGCCAGGCCGTGTCGGCCGTGCCGGAGGTGTACGCCGTGCTGCCGTCGTCGAGGGTCACCGTGTAGCCGATGAGCGGATGTCCGCCGTCACCGGCCGCGTTCCAGGTCACCCGGACCCGCTTGCCGTCGGTGACCACGCCGGTCACGGTCGGCGCCTGGGGCCGGCTGTCGCCGGTGACCACGGGCTGGGTGGCGGCGCTCGCGGCCGAGGTGCCGACGGCGTTCACCGCGCGGACCCGGGCCGTGTACGACGTGCCGGTCTTCAGCCCGGTGAAGGTCGTCGCCCGGGTGTCCGGGTCCTTGACCCGCACCTGGTGACCGCCGCTGAGGGTGATCTCGTAGCCGGTGACCGCCGAACCGCCGTCGTCCCCGGGCGCGGCCCAGGCGACCTTCACACTCGTGCCGGACGCCGTCACCGACACCGCGTCGGGCACGGCCGGGACGGTCCTGCGCTTCGTCTTCAGGGCCGAGACGGCGCGGTCGAGGGCCTGGTACCGGACGGTCAGGGCCGCGTCCGTCGCCGCGTCGTCCGCGACGGCGGCCTCGGCTGCGGTGAGCGCGGTACTGAACGCCGACCAGGAGGCTTCCGTGTAACGGGCGTTGGTGAGCGCCGAGGCCGTGCTGACCAGGTCCTCCAGCTTCAGCCTCGGCAGCGGGACGAGCTGGTTGGCGGCGAGGGTGAGGCTGCGGGTGCGGGTGTCGACTTCGAGCTGGGTCGCCTGGTCGGCGACGGCCAGCAGGTCGCGAGCGGCGCCGAGTTCACGCTCGTACACCCCGAAGTCGATGGTGCCGTAGCGGTCCGCGTCGTCGGCGAGACCCTCGTACTGCTCGATCGCCTTGCGCAGCGCGGCCGGGTCCGTGCTGGCGGGCGCCTGCACGTGACTGAAGGTGAGCCGGCCGAGGTTGGCGACGTACGGGTGCGAGGAGTCGGCGGTCGTCGTCAGCCGCAGGTGCACGGCGTGCGTGCCGGTGATGCCCTTGGGCAGGGTCAGGCTGGTCGTGCCGCCCGTCGACCACGAGCTGCCGGTGACCGGCAGCGGGACGGTCGCGTACGGCGTACCGGGGCTGTCCGCGTCGAAGGAGTCCAGGTAGAGCTGGACGGCGGAACCGGTGCCGCAGCGGGCGGAGTTGTTGACGTAGCTGATGGTGACGGTGTTCTTGGCCTGACCGGAGCCGCCGAAGTCGATGTCGCCGTAGTCCAGCCAGGCCCCGTCGTAGGTGCCGCCGAGGCTGGTCGCGGAACCCGCGTCGCTCCAGGTGGCCGTCTCGCTCTTCAGCCCGCCGCCGCTGTTCGACTTCCACGCCGTGGCGTCGAGGGCGACCGGGGTGTCGGCGCTCCGCGTCAGGGTGAGGGAGTAGACGTTGGCCACGTAGGGCTGGGCGTCGGTCTGGGTGCTGGAGACGAACGTGGCGTACACGTCCTGGACGCCGGTGAAGACGTCCGGGTCCAGCGGCGCGGTGGTGGTGGCGACGGTGCCCCAGCCGGAGCCGGTGTAGGCGAGCGGGATGTCGACGGTCCGGTCGCCGTCCTTGGCGCCCAGGTGCAGTTCGATGTGCGAGTCGGCGGCCGCGCGGGAGCTGGGCTTGTCGTAGCTGACGGTGACCGTGTCGGCGCCGTCGCCGAGGTCGGTGCCCTGCCACTGGGCAAAGGCGCCGTTGGTGACGTTCTCGAAGATGCCGTTGGACAGCTTGAGCGCGGCCGAACCGTTGCCGGTGGCGGTGGAGTTGGCCGCGCTGAGGGTGGCGAGCGTCGTGCTGGAGCCGGACGAGGGGACCTGATCCGGGGAGAACTGGAACCAGTCGAAGTTCGACACCCACTGCTGCCCGGACGGCGCGTGGAACACGAACGTGACGCCGGCGGCGTCCAGCAGCGCGTCCGGGTCGGTGACGGCCGCCTGGACGGTGGTGTAGTACTGCCAGCCGCCGGTCCCGGGGAGGGAGACGGTGGCGACGACCGGACCGGAGGCGTCCCCGGCGTGGACGTCGACGCTGCTCGATTTCGCGGTCGTGGCCTGCGAGTTGGCGTACCGGACGGAGATGCTCTCCGGGGCGACGCCGCCGAAGTCGAGGCCGGCGTAGCGCACCCATGCCCCCTCGGTGACACCGCCGAGGTCGCCGTCCGAGTAGTACGCCTCACTGACCAGGCTGGGGCCTTCCTTCTGGTCGGGGTCCTCGGCCTGGAGGACGGCGTACCCGCCCTCGTCGAGGGTGAGCGCGTCGATCGCCGACCGCAGGGCGTCGTGCGCGGCCATCAGGGTGGCGGTGGCCGCGTCGCTGTCCGCGAGGGCGGTCCGGGCCCGTTCGAGCGCCGAGCGGAAGACGGTGTAGGAGCCGTCGGAGTAGTTGCCCTCCCGCACCAGGGACGCCTGGTCGGTCAGGTCGCTGAGCGCCGCGCGCTGCACCGCGGCGGCGGAGATGCGCAGCGGGTCGGTCACGGACACACCCGTGCCGGTCACCGACGCGGCCGGGACCTTGTGGGCGAAGGCCGCGTCCCGGAAGGTGAGGCCGAGGCGGACGTCGGTCTCGGTGCTGCCGGTGAGCGTGAGGGTCGCCGTACGGGTGCCGGTGACCCGCAGGTCGGCCGTGACGCCGTCCGGGAGACCCGTGACGGACACCGCCCCGGACCTGGTGAGGCTGGTGCCCTCGCGGGCGGCGAACGTCGCCTTGCCCGACAGGGTGAGCCGTACGCTGTCGTCGACGGTGCCGTCGGCGTCGGTGGCGACGGTGGCCGGACGGGCGGCGAGGACGGACGTGCCCTTGCCCGCCCCGGTGTCACCGTCGTCGGTGCTCGTGCTCAGCGAGTACGCGGGCTCGGTCTTCGCACCCCAGGAGGACGGCTTGGCGCCCATCGTGAAGTCGAGGGTCCCGCCGGCGATGATCTGCGAGTAGTCCAGCCAGGTGTTGTCGAACCGCTTGCCGTTGAGGGTGGCGCGCTGCACGTAGTAGTTGCTGTCCGACACCCCGTCGGCCTTGACGGTGAACGTGCTGCCGTTGCCGTAGGTGATCGTCGTCGAGTCGAAGAACGGGCTGCCGATCTGGAACTGGCTGGATCCGGCGGTCACCGGGAACAGCCCCAGCGCGGCGGCGACGAACATGGTCGACATGGTGCCGGCGTCGTTGTCCATGGTCGGCAGGAAGCCGTCCGGGGCGAGTTCGTACACCTTGTCCTTGACCGGCGGGGTGAACTCGCCGCCCGAGCTGGGCGCCTCGTTGGTCGACCCGGTGGCGATGTACCGGTTCCAGGTCTCCTTGGTGTAGATGGACCGCACCCACTTCTGCGTCAGGCTGGGCTCACCGACGTAATTGAAGAGGTAGGGCGCTTGCAGATCGATCTCGTTGGCGTTGGAGTGCAGCATGGTCGAGCCGTCGTCGGCGGCGGAGTCCTCACCGAACATGTGCTCGATGGCGGCCTTGCCCGCCTCCGTCCCGCCCATCGCCTCGATGAGCCCGTCCATGTCGTAGGCGTCGTACCAGTTGTACTGCCACAGCGTGCCCTGGTAGAGACCGGTCGCCTCGAACTTCTCGTAGTCGACGCTCCCCCAGTCGCCGTTCGCGGCGCGCGGGGTGAGCAGGCCGACCTCGGTGCCGTCGGCGGCCGTCCAGGCGCCGGACTTGACGAGGTTGTCGATGGCCATCGTCGCCTGGGTGCGCAGCTTCGCGGCGTCCGCGTCCTTGCCGAGCGCGTCCGCGATGATCGCCAGCGCCCACTGGTCGTAGCCGCGCTGCACGGTGGTGCCGGGATCACCCGCGACGTACCCCTGCCGCAGCTGCGTGCCGGTGTAGTACCCGACATACGACTTCAGCGCGGGATACGCCTCGTCCAGCCGGTCGAAGCCGTCATACCCCTTGGACAGCGCGTCGGCGATGACGACGGCCAGCCGTTCCCAGCGCACGGTCGGCACCGAGTGGGTCAGGCTGCTGAGGCTCTTTCCGGCGGTGCGGGCGTCGGCGAAGAGGATGACGGCCGACTGCACCATGTCCCGGTAGGTGGCCGGGTCGATGTACGCCTCGACGGAGAACTTGCGGAAGTCGTCCCAGGACGACCAGCCGTCGTAGTACGTGAACCCGTTCGCCTTGTGCACCGCGCCGTCGACACCCCGGTAGGTGCCGCTGGTGCTGGTGGCGTTCACCGGCAGCGCGTACATGCGGTACAGGTGCGTGTAGAACTGCTTGGTCAGCGTCGCGTCCGGGTCGGCCGCCTTGGACGCCTGTACGGCGACGGCACCGAGGGTGCTGTTCCAGGCGGCCTTCGCCGCCGCCCGCGCCTGGTCGAAACCGAGGTCACCGGTCTCGTTGGCCTGGTCGGTGGCGGCCTGCTCGGCGCTGATCGGCGAGAGGGTGACGCGCAGCTCGATGTCGTCGCCGTCGGCCGCGTCGAAGCCGAGAACCGCGCCGGTGTCGGTGCCGTCCTGCGCGGTGGCGCCGGTGAGCTTGCCGTCGCCGCCCCAGGTCTTGAGGGAGGTCACGGGCACGTTGGTCGTGGCGTGGTAGTACAAGCGGTACGAGGCGCCGTTGAACGACCCGGCGATGAGGCCGTCGATCGCCGTGGTGCCGTCCGCCAGCGTCTTGGCGTCCAGGGTGGCGCGGGTACGGCTGGTGAAGTTGTTGGCGAGGTCCAGCACGAGCTGCGGCTTGGACCCGGCGGGGAAGCTGTAGCGCTCCAGCGCCGTGCGCGTCGTCGCCGTCATCTCGGCGTCGATGGTCCCGGCGGGGTCGTCCAGGCCGACCTGGTAGTAACCGGGCGACGCGGTCTCGTCGTCGTGGCTGTACGCGTGCGCGTACGTGCTGGTGGCCGGCCGGCTCTCGTACTCCTCGGAGGTCGGCACGACCAGCAGGTCACCGCCGCCGCCGGAACCGCCGACGCCGTCGAGGTTCGTCGCGGTGAACCCGGCGATGTGGTCCTCGTTGTAGTCGTACCCCGAGTGGTTGCGGTTCGGCGTGGTCATCGGGTTGACCTTGGCCAGCCCGTGCGGCGCCTGCGCACCCGGCAGGTCGTTGCCGTCGTCACCGGCGGTGGCGACGAAGGGGTCGACCAGCGCCGCGTAGTCCTTGCCGCCGGACGCCGCCTGCGGGGCGGCTGCGGCCGTGCCGGCGGTGCCGGTCAACGCGGCGAGGCCGAGGGCGCTGGCTAGCAGGGCGGCGGTGAACCTGGCTGCCCCGGTAGATCTTTGGCGCCTTATGCGCCTTATGGATCTTATCGGTCTTACGAACACGGAACCTCTCCAGCATCGCGATATACGCGCACGCCCGGGCCCCGTCGGGACAACGTTGTCACCATCGCCGCCTCCACCGCGTGCACAACTTCCGCCATCAGATACGGAGTAGTCGTACAACGGGGAAACAGTGCAAGTACAGGGGGTTCAGCGCATCAGCCGACCGTTCTTCACGGCGGTGACGAAGGAGGCCCAGCACGCGCCACCGTCGTACGCCGCGGTCCGCCCCTCCGGAAGGAGCAAGTACCAGACGTCCACTCCCAGGAGACCGTGCAGCCCAGCGCTCTGCGGGAGCACCTGGACGGTCACACCGGGACGCTCCGCTTCGCGATATCGCTCACGGAACTGCGTATGGTCCCCGGCCGCCAGCTCCCACAGGGCCAGCAACAGCCCCTGCGCCGCCGGCCGGTCAAGTGACCGCCGTCCGCTTGACCCTCAGGTCGCGGGCTCGACCGCCACTTCCAGGCGCTCAAGCCCACGCAGCCCGTTGTTGATCAAGGGCTGATGTTGCAGTGTCCGGAACCCGGCGACCCGGTCGGCGAGCCTTTCCAGCAGGGTGCTCATTTCCAGCCGGGCGAGGTGCATGCCGACGCACACGTGCTCGCCCCGGCCGAAGGCGAGGTGGTCCGAGGGGCGGCGGGTAATGTCGAAGCGCGTGGGGTCCGGGTAGTGCCGGTCGTCGCGGTTGGCGCAGGCGTAGAGCAGCGCGACCCGTGACCCGGCGGCCAGCCGGACGCCGCCGATCTCGTGGTCCTCGGTGAGCACCCGGCTGAACTGCGGCACCGGGGTTTCCAGCCGCAGCGACTCGTTGATCGCGTGCGGGATCAACGAGCGGTCCGCGCGCAGCAGTTCCCACTGGTCGGGATGCTGAGCGAAGAGGGCGACCGCGTTGGTGATCGCGAGAATGGTCGTATCCAGGCTGGGGGTGACGTAGTCGAGCATCATGACCGGGCACTTGTCGTGCGGGATCTCGCCACGGTCGGCGGCCTGGTAGAGCTGTGCCGCCCAGCCGTCGGGGCTGATCTTCCCCGGCACGGCGTCCTGCATGGCGAACGCCATGAACTCCGCGACGGCCGGCCCCGCCGCGGCCGCCCGGTGGTCGGCGGGCCCCTGGGTGTTCCAGATGGCCGCGGCCCACTCCAGCATCTTCTCCCGCCCGTGCTCGGGGAGCCCGACCAGATCGGACACCACGGTCATGGGCAGGTACTCCGCCAGTTCGGTGACGACCTCGAACCTCCCCCGGCCGACCAGCCGCTCGACCACCCGATCGGCCTCGGCCTCGATCCGCGGCGTCACCTCGCGCATCCGGTCCGGCCGCAGCGGCCGCCCCAGCACCGAACGCATCGCCGTGTGCTCGGGCGGATCACTGCACAGCGTGATCCCCTCCAGTTGGGCGTTGACGTCCGGATCCACGAACACGCCCCGCGCCGAGGAGAACGTCTGCCAGTCCATCAGCGCGGCACGCACCTCGTCGTAGCGGGGCAGCGCGTAGAGGTCGTAGCGGGACAGGTACACCACGGGTCCGAGAGCCCGGAGTTCGGCATAGATGCCGTACGGGTCGACGCGCGCCGATTCGGTGTAGAGATCGACGTCGCTGACGGGTATGGGGGGCAACTGTTCTCCAGGAGAGGGGCGAAGGTGAAGCACGTACGGCGACGCCCACGTCGTCGCCGCGTCGGGCGGCCCGGCCTCGGTCAGCCGCCCTGGGTGACGGCCGTGGGTGTCCAGTCAGGTGTGCGGCCCGCGAAAGCCAGCAACCGGTCCAGTGCCGGGGCGTCCGGACGCACCGGCACCTCGGGCCCGAACGGCATGCCCGCGCCGCCCCGGTACTCCGGTCTGATCTGGTCGGCGAGCAGCGCGCGCGCCCGCTCGGACGCCGCGCGGTCGGGGCGCCAGGTCTGACCGGTGGCGCGGGCGAGGTCCCAGCCGTGCACCACGGCCTCGGTCAGCAGCATGTCCAGCACGTAGGCACCGGGAAAGGTGCCACCCAGCGCGGGCACCCGCACCGGAACCGCCGCCACGCCACCGGCCAGGGCGGTCCGCACGGCCACCGACAGTTCCTGGACCGCCGCGATCAGGACGTCGGCCCCGTCAGGACCGGCGTACGCCCGGGGATCCGGCCGCCGGTCACCATCGGGATCAGCCAGGACGACGCTGAAGTACCCGGTCCCGCCGAGCAGATGTCCGCGCAGCGAGACCACGTCCAGACCGGCGCACGGCGTCGGCGCCGCGTCCTGCTGGGGAGTCGTCGCACCGATCACCCGCACCAAGTCGTCCAGGACGGGAAGCACCGGATGCGGAGAGGTCGGTTCTGTTTCGTTCGGGCCCACGGGTGAATCCTCCTGCTGCGGCGGAACGTTCGCGTCGGTAAGAACTACGTACGATCGCATACGAGTTCAACCGTGTCGATCATGGCCACCAGGTGCTTTGGCCGGTCAACGCAGGGCCGGGTGCGCACGGGGCGGGCAAACTCGGTGGCAACCCGCAGGCCGACGTCCCGGGCGCCCTGGGCGGTGGCGGCGGCGTCCGAGACCGGAAGGCGCCCTACCGGCGGACCGCCGAGATCAGTCCGCCGGGCCGCTCCTCGCGCTGCGGCGGGGCGCTGAACGGGCGGCCGTAGGCGGCGGCGCACTCGTGCAGGGTGTGGCTGTCGGCCGCCCAGCCGTGCCCGGCCAGCCAGCCCACCGGGTCGTCGGGCATCTCCGAGACCCACATGGACGCCGCCGATCCCGGCCCGGCGTCCGCGCCGAAGCGCTCGATCACGCCGCGCGAGCCCAACGTCAGCCCCATCCGGCTGCCTGCCGCCGACTGAGCGCTGATCCGGGCCAGCAGCAGCTCCACCGCGTCCTCGGGCAGATAGATCAGCAGCCCTTCGGCGATCCACACGGTCGGCACCGCCGGGTCGTGCCCCGCGGCGGCCAGCGCGGCCGGCCAGTCCGCACGCAGATCCGCCGCGACGGTGATCCGCGCGCAGCGCGCGACGGCCCGCTCCTGACGCAGCACCGAAGCCTTGAACTCCAGTGGCGCGGCGGTGTCGACCTCGAACAGCCGGGTGCCCTCTGGCCAGTCCATGCGGAAGGCCCGGCTGTCCATGCCGGCGCCGAGCAGCACGACCTGCCGTACCCCGGACACGGAGGCCCGCCGCAACAGGTCGTCGAGGAACTTCGTCCTGATGACGATGGACAACGACACGGCCAGCCGGCGGCGGCGCGCGGCCTCGTCGCCGGGCGGCGCCGGCGAGGAGGGCCACAGGCCGCCGGCGGCGGCGAAGGCCCGCGCCAGCGGATCGCGGAACAACGCGTCCTCCCGCTCACTCTCCAACGCCCGCACCCGGGCCACCCCCACCGCCGTACCCCACACTCCCGACGGCTGCACCCGCGCCCGCTCCCGCTCATCAGCCACGGCGCCAGCCTAGACGGCCGGCCCCCAGGGGGCACTGATGAGCGAGGCCAGGTTCATGCACAGCCAGCCGGGCTGACACCCCGGATCCCGTCGAGCCGGATGGAGCGCTTCGGTCACTCCAGGTGATCCGGAATCTCCGCGTCGCTGTCCATCCGCGACGCCCAGAACGTCATCGACCCTGAACTAGGTCCTGCACTGGGCGTCGCGGATGGCACCGACGGGGAGACCTGCCTACCGCGGTGCGTAGCCAGGGCGGTCCCGTAGCCGCTGGTCACGGAGCTGGGAGGGTGCGGAAACTGCGTAGCTGTTGAGTTCGCGGTGCCGGTATCGTCCGATCTCGACCCGTGGCACCCGCCCCGCGGCCTATGTGCAGAGAGCGATGCAGATGACCAGCCAGCGAGCGACGACGACCCTGTGGCGCCCCACCGGCCCCAAGGAGCTGGATCTGGTTCGGGAGCTGAATTGGCGTGCCTGGCCACCCCGGCTGCCCGAGCAGCCGATCTTCTACCCGGTCCTCAACGAGGACTACGCGGTCAGGATCGCGCGGGACTGGAACGTGAAGCACGATGGCGCTGGGTTCGTCACTCGTTTCGAGGTCGAGTCGGTGTTCTTGAGCCGGTATCCCGTACAGCGGGCCGGCGGGCGGACGATCCTCGAGCTCTGGGTTCCGGCCGAGGAGTTGGACGACTTCAACGCCCACATCGTCGGCGAGATCCAGGTAGTGCACGAGTTCCGCTGAGGCGCGGAAGTCTGCTGACGGATGCCATGATCTTGGCGTGGCTGGTGTCAGCCCTCGCAGCAGCGGGAGCGACCCATGCAAGTGCGCCGGCCTCGCGGGCACGCGTACCGGTCTGCTCGCCGCCGGCCGTGGCTGCGCGCGTTGGGATGCGGGCCCTCCGCAAGGAAGGACTCCAAGCCGAGCCCACCGTACGGAACCATCCTCGGGCAGGATCGGGCCACCCGCACGCAGCCTCCAGCCCACTCTGCGACCCAGGTCACGGCACATCGACTGAAGCCGCAAGTCAGCGGCCTTTCTCGGCAGGTTCAGGGATCGCGACACACTCCACATGATGGGTCATAGGAAAGACGTCACGTCATGCGAAACACAGAGAAAGAGCAGGTCAGATGCCTCTTTCCGGTTCTTTGGGTGGCCTTTTGGGCCGTCGGAGCGTCAAACGAGCGTCACGCGCAGCCTCGTTACGCGGAAAGGACAACGAACGCTAGCGTCGGACGGTACTCCCAACGGTCTGTGAGGGAGGCTCGGCACCAGCGACCTGACCACGACGTCGTGATCAGGACCATCCTTGGTCCTGCAGGCTACCCTTCGTTTACACCGCTAGGCTGCGGACTCGTGCCCTGGTGAGTGCGACGTAGAGCGAGCGGTGAGCCTCGTCAGCGGGGTCGAGCCCCTTTCGGAGCACGGCGACGTCAGACTCTTCCAGTCTCACCCCGACCCTGTCCCACTCCCTACCCTTCGCCTGGTGGCACGTCAGGCCGGGAACAAGTCGCTCGTGCGCGTCCTCCAGCCGCAAGCGCAGGTTACCGAGCGCCTTGCGGGGTGTCCGCTTCTGGCTCTCCGACGGCTCGAAGTGCGTCTTCGCGACCACGCTCTCCGTCAAGGCGGTCCATACTTCGCCGATGGCGTCCTGGCTCGCCAGGCGCTGAAGAGCAGTCTCTAGGTCCGGACGCAGCCCCTCGAACGTTTCAGCCTCTTCGATGCCCAGTGTGGACCGAGCATCGCTGATAAATGCAGCCGGCAGGCCAAAGGAACTTTGGGTCAGCTCATTCAGGAGCAAGGTGCATACTGCCTCCTGGAACGGTCCTGATGGCTGCTTGACGGCCAGCGGGAGGACGTGAGGGCTCCCGTCCCACAGCGTCTTCCAGCGCCGGGCGAGGACGACTTGGACATCTCGTACCGCACCCGCGGGAAGGGCCACCCGCTCCCTGCGGCGCAGTCGACGTGCCAGTGACGTCTGGTCGGTACTGTCCTGCCACCTGAACGACGTCTGGAGTTCGCGGCGCTCGAATCCCAGTAGCTCGATGACCCGGCGCACGCTCTGCGGACGGGCGCCACGGAAGGCGTAAAGGGCTTGCCAGGGGTCTCCCACCAGAGTGACGGTCAGTCCCGCTTCCGCCGCGATGCGAATGATCTCCACGTCCAGGTCGTTCGCGTCGTAGACCTCGTCGACGAGTAGCGACCTGATCGTCATGGCGAAGTAGGTCGTCACATGGGCGCGGATACGGTCAATGCGGAGGGCCGCGTCCAGGACCTCACGTACGTTCTCGTGCGTGCACTTTCCTTCGTGGACCGCAGTTGCGAAGTCCGCTGGCTTTATGTAGTTGTCCGGCGTCGGCTCAGCTAGGTAGGTGGTGCTGACCTGGGTGCCCATGAGGCGGAGAGCGGGCTTCGCGGTAGTGCGGATGGTGGGGAAGTGTGTCCGCCATGTGTCCAGTACCTCCAGTTCCTCGTGGCCACCTGGCCACTGGAGGACCCCAGACCGCAGGAGGTGGATGAGCAGGTCGTTCAGGACGGTGTCGAGGGTGATGATGCGATGGGGCCACGCCAGGGCTGAAGGACCCCACTGTCGAAGCACGCGGCTACGTATTTCCCCAGTGGCCGAGCGTGTGAAGCTGACCGCCACGACCGCCCGGTGATCGATCGTGCGCGCGAAGCGGTGCAGGCCAAAGCGCTGTTGGGAGACGGTCGTCTTCCCGGATCCGGGAAGCGCCTCTACGTAGACGAGGCGGTGAGGGCTTGCGGCGGTGAGGAGTTGCTCCGGCGTGAGACCGCGCATGCCAGGCCAGCGACTACCCATCGGAAACCGTCATTCGACGTGTGGCTGTCGGCCAGCCCCCAAGGGAGGGCTGCCAGCGCTGGAGTTCCTCCCATGGTGGTGCATCCGGATCCGGCGCAGCAGGGTCCGGCGGCTCAGGGGCCGGTTCGTGCCCGGTTGTTTCCGCCCACTCCCGCTCTTCCTCCTGCCAATCGTCCGGCCAGTAAAACTCCACCGCGTCATTGACCTGTTGCTTATCCATATCCCGTTGGTCGTCCAGCACGAGCCAGTCCGGCTCATCAGTGGACTCACAGAGGTCGGTCTCATCGGCCGGCATGGGCGGGTACAGAAACTCGAACAGCCGCCGCATGTGGTCGGGCACGGTCGGAAGGCGCGACGCCTGCTCGGGACCTGCTTCGTTGGTCTCTGCCAGTAGACCGGCGAAGGCAAGCGCGAAATCCCCCTTCTTACTGGAACCCCGCCCTGCTGGGACGCCGGACTCCCCGTCCTTGCCCCTCCGAGCACTGCGGAACAGTTCGTAGACCGTCCGGGCCGTTACGAGCGGCTCGTGCAGGTCCACTTCGCGTAGGGCCGCCTCAATCAAGTCCTCGTTACCCTCGGTGATCGACGGCTCCAAGGTCGGATGGCTGACGAAGGCATCAACGACCGATGGATCGTGGTCAGAAAGCCAAGTCGGCTTCTTGCGCTCGTTGCTCTCGAACGGTAGGTCGCTGTCGACCAGGATCGCCAGCTTGGTACACAGTTCCTTACCCGGAGTCGCCAGGAGATGCGCCGGCCACTGCCCGACCTTCCATCCCATGTGGACAATGCTGAGCGCATCGATGAATGCCTGCTTGCGCGCGTCCTCTCCGGCCCAAGTCCTGCCGAACTCTCGAAGCACAGCGGCGTCGGTGACCCCCTCGACCAGGACGAGGCGGTCAGCGAAGAGGGCGGCAGACCGACTGGCGTCCAGATGGAGTCGTGTCTTCCGCAGTGTCACGTCGCGGTGCTTATCCGGCACAACATCGGCAACAGCACGACACACTCTCCCCTGCGCCGTCTGACGTACGACGACGAGTTCCTCGGGGGAGCATGACGTGATGACGTCCGTCGCATGGCTGGAGAGGATGACCTGCAGTTCCGGCCGCCTCTTGACAGTTCTGCGCAAGTACCGGACGAGAGCGTGCTGCAACTGCGGGTGAAGGTGCGCCTCAGGCTCCTCGATGACGACCGTCGCGTGCAAGGGCTTCGCACCGAAGAAGGAGTCCTCCTCCGACTCGGCATCAGCCTGTGCCTGTTCAAGGTTCCTGGTTGCCTGCTCGATCTGCTGAACATCCGTGAGGGGCGGCTGGTCACGAGCATTCTGGGGAAGTTCAGTCGAGTCCGGTATCGCCGCCAGGATCACGGCGATGTGCAACAGGTTGACGTATCCCAACCCGGACACTTCAAGCGGCCGAGCGAATCTGCGTCCCTCCATGACAGCGAGCATGACTTCCAGCACGCGAGCCAAGTAGGTGTCGTCAATAACCTGCCCACGTATGTACGACCACTGGCGACTCACCCCAGCCGACAAGTCCGTGAGGTACCCGCCGATCCTCTTCTCAACGGCGTCGATGATGCTCTCCTTGGCCAGTTCCTCAAGCAGCTGGGAGGCCCGCGCCCGGAGTCCCACAAGGTTCCGGGTGCCGTTCAGGCGCTGCTGTTCAGCACGGAGCAGCTCAACCAGGATCCGTGCCTCGCGGCGAGCCAGTTCGTCCAGAGGACTACGCAAGGCCGGCAGGTAGATCAGCTTGTACGGGTCCAGATCCAAGGACCTCCCATGCGTCATCTCAATCTTCGAGGTAACACCGCCGAGCCTGCGCCCCAGCGTGACACCCCAACTCTGAGCAACACTCCCAAGGCGCTGGTGGCTGACCTCATGCAACTGGCGTCCGAGACGGCCTTCCCCGTCGAGGCTATCGCCCAGCCGGTACTCCACCTTGATGGTGCGGGTGGACCTCTCGGGTGCAAGCGTGGCGGATCCGTACCTCGGCAGGACCGGGAAGCGAGAACCGGGATGAGCAAGGTAGAGCGCATCCGTGAGCGTCGTCTTCCCGACCCCGTTGGCTCCGATCAGCACACTGAAACGGCCCGGTAGATGGCAGACCATCTCACCGTCTACGCTCGCCCGAAACCCACTCACCACGATACGACTCAGGTGCATCATGCCCCCCATGAACAAGAAGTACGTGAAGTCATCATCACCCCCAGCACTGACAACACTGCTTCTCCTTTTGATCGCTTGCGGCCTGGGGGCGCCTGGGTTCGATCGAACGCCGGACGACTCCCCTTGCCCTCTTGAGGACTCCGACTGGAGAACGCTTCCCGAGCCCAGGCAGGGCAGAGGCGGTCGCGTACACCCCAATCGGTGACGAGAAGCGCAACGGCCTCCATGGTCGTCCAGGCCGGAAGCCAGCCGAGTTGCCAGGTGCGCGGTGGGTGTCGGTCATACCACCCTCGGGACGCCATTTCCGCGCCAAGCGGACTCGCTGCTACGTCTCGCGACGGCAAACGCATCAACCCGCTGAATGAACTGAGCCTCTTCCAACCTGGTGGGTAGTTGAACCGGCGCCCCGGTGGCGGGCATGAAGGAAGCTCCTGGTAGACGGGTTCACGACCAAGATCACCAGTCCGCCAGGAGCTCTCGTGCTTGTCTACCCGTCTGCCATCGATCTGTCCAGCCGCACCCTGCAGCGTCTCGCCGGTCTCCTCGCGGGGCACCGGCGGCGGATCGGCTCCCGCTGGCGCCGCCTCACCTGCGGCCGGCAGGCCCGGCTCGTCCTTGCGCACCTGCGCTGCGGTGACACCTATGCCCGACTGGCCGCGGATTTCCGCATCGGCATCGCGACGGTCTATCGCCACATCCGCGAGGCCGTCGACCTCCTGGCCGCGCTGGCTCCGACGCTGGAGCAGGCCAGGGACACGGCCCGCCGGAAGGCGTACGTGATCCTCGACGGCACGCTCCTGCCCATCGACCGCATCGCCGCCGACCGCCCGTACTACTCGGGAAAGAAGAAGCATCACGGCATGAACGTGCAGGTCCTCACCGACCCGGCCGGACGCCTGATCTGGGCCTCGGACGCACTGCCGGGAAACGGGAGCCACCCACGACCTGACCGCGGCCAGGGCCCACGACATCTCGGCCGCTCTGACCGCCCACAACATCAAGTGCTGGGCCGACAAGGCGTACCAGGGTGCGGGCCCCGCCATCCGCGTTTCGCTCCGCGGCAGGAGCCTGCGCGGCTGGCGCCGGAGTCACAACCGCGACCATGCCAAGATCCGCAGCCTCGGCGAACGCGCCATGGCGATCCTGAAGGGCTGGCGGCTCCTGTGCAAGCTCCGCTGCAGCACCACCCGGATCACCGCGATCACCCGAGCCGTCGTCGCCCTCGAACTCGCCAACTGATCAAGGTGGGAAACGCTCACTGATCCAAGAAAAGCGGAATGCGTGGAGCCAGCACCGCTTTCCAGACCTCTCTCAGTCCCGCACCACACGATGCCGAACATCAGGAAATGGGGAACCAGATCGAGAGGCGCTTGGCGATGGCCGGTACATCGACGTTGTCCTGCGCAACTTCCTCGACGAACGGGCCGGCGACGGAGGCGGGCGGCGGGACGGTGCCGGCGCTGACGCCGTTGAACCGGAGGAAGACGCGCATGGCGAGCCAGGCGGTGCGCTTGTTGCCGTCGATCAGCGCGTGATTGCGAGCGACGGAGTGCAGGAGTGCCGCCGCCTTCTCATGCAGCGTGAGATACAGCTCGGCCCCGAACACGTTGGTCCGGGGCCGCTCAATCGCCGACACCAGAAGGCCCATGTCGCGCACACTGTGCTCGGTGCCGTTGACCGTGCCGGCGATGGCCAGGATCTCGTCGATCTGGAGGTATCGCACGTCCATCACTTCAGGTAGTCCAGGATCTCCGCGTCGCTGTCCATCAGCTCGGCCAGGACGTCGTCAACCTTCAGCTCGGCCCGGTCCTGAGCGTCACGAATGGCCTCGATGGCGAGTTCCTGCTTACTACGGCCCTCTCGGCGAGCACGCTCGGTGAGCTTCGCGTCAAGGTCGTCGGGGAGCCGGAGTGTCATCGCCATACAGAGATGATACCAGGCCGATATCAGATGGTGCGGTCAGGCCGCGCTTCCGGCTCCGCGTAGCGCGGGCCCGGATGGCCGCTCGCACCGCTACCGGGGAGGTACAGCAGAGACGTCTGTTCCGAGCGTCGTCCGAGCGTCAAGAATTTTCGAGAGAGCCACTGAAGGCGTCGCCGCTGTAAGCGCGCCGCTCGCGTCTTCGCAGTTCAGAGAGCTTCTGAAGAGCGACCGTCCACTCGAACCGTTTCACTGAGTGAAACAGGTCGAGCACCACCGACCGCACCTGGACAGCACAAGAAAACCGCAGGTCAGAGCCCCTTTGTGGCAGGCTCAAGAATCGCCACGCATTCCATGTGCGACGTCATCGGTATGACGTCGGTCTGTGCCACTTTTGTAAAAACGCAGGTCAAAGCGATCTCATCGATTCTCGCCCCGTCTTGTCGGCGTCCAGAGCGTCAAACGAGCATCATGGTCGACAGCCTGCGCTGTCTCCTTGGCGACCACGCCGTAGTGCCCGGGCCATCGTGTGTTCGAACCGGTCGACGAGGAGACCGAGAAGACCGACCGGACTCCACCGGTGCCATCCGTCGATGTGCCCAAGCGTGTAGGTCGCCACACCGTCTGGTGAGTGCACCTCCCACGGCTCTCGGCAGTAACCGGACCGTGGCCTACACCAGGGATAGGCCCGAGGTCATACCCTTCTGGTCGGCACCAGGACCGTGTGACTCCTGCTCCGCTCGGCTTGTGCAACAACCGTGCAAGATGATCTTCGAGAGGGGGCATTTACACAGGCCAGAAGGCTTGTCCATGAGTTCCGGGACATCTGATCGGTGAGACCATGAGCGTTCGCACCGCGTGACGTACCGTCGTGCCGCCCCGTGACGTTGCGCCCGAGCAGAGCAGATGCGGCAGGTCGACCCGTGCCACCCGGTCCGAAGGCGTCCGGCGCACCGGCCGGCCACCGGGCAGGGCGGCTCGGGTGGCAGAAAGCCGTCGCACCGCCGCGCCGGGACGGTCGTGCTGTCAGGCGGTCCAGCGGAGCAGGGCCGTGCCCACGGTCATACCGCCACCGAAACCGGCCAGCATGACCAGCTCTCCGAGGCGCAGCAGGCCGGAGCGATGGGCGTCGTCGAGCGCCAGCGGTATGGATGCGGCACCGGTGTTCGCGTGATGTGTCACGGGCAGATGTGCCCGTGCCCGGGGCAGCCCCAGCGGTCCCAGCAGGTCCTGGAGCATCGCTCCATTGGCCTGGTGCGGGACGAAGTGGTCGACGTCCTGCGGCCGTACACCGAACGTGCGCAGCGATTCCCGCACCGCAGCCGGCAGTGCCCGCATGACGTAGTTTCTGACCTCCCGGCCGCGCATACGGAAGTAGTGGTCGCCGGCGGCCACGGTCTTCTCCGACGCGGGCAGTCTGCTGCCGCCCGCCGGTACGCCGATGAGGTCGTGGAACCGGCTGTCGGTGGCCAGCCCGGTGCCGAGCAGGCCACCGCCCTCGGCGACGGGGCCGAGGACGACGGCCCCGGCCCCGTCGCCGAACAACGGCGCGGTCCGCCGGTCCGCCGGGTCGACGATCCGCGAGTATGTCTCGGCACCGATGACCAGAGCACGTCCGCGCCGGCCGGCGGTGAGCAGAGCCCCCGTGTGCAGAGCCGCCACGAATCCGGCACAGACCGCGTTGACATCGAACGCCGCGGCGCGGAACGCTCCCAGCCGATGCTGCACCAGGGCGGCTGTGGCGGGCTGCGGATGGTCCGGTGTCGAGGTGGCGACGATGATCCAGTCCAGCTGCCCGGGGGCCGTGCCGGAGTTCTCCAACGCGCGCACGGCGGCCTCCGCGGCGAGGTCGGAGGTGGCCTCGTGAGCGGCGGCGTGGCGCCGCTCACGGATTCCGGTCCTGCGCTCGATCCACTCCGCGGTCACTCCGGCGGGCAGGGCGGCCGACTCGTTCGACACGACCCGCTCCGGCAGGAACGACCCCGTGCCCAGCACCCCGACGGGAGTGTGGACCGTCGAGTACCCGGTCACGGACACCCCACCCGGCCGGCCAGCCGGTCCACGACGGCCCGGCAGACCGCGGACTGGTGCTCCGACAGGTAGAAGTGGCCGCCCGGGAAGACCAGGAGGTCGAACGGGGCCTCGGTGTGGTCGCTCCAGTGGTGCAGTTCGGCGACCGGTACCCGTGGGTCGCAGGAGCCGGTGAAGGCATGGACCGGGCAGGTCAGCACCGGACCCGGCGTACAGGTGTAGGTTTCGGCGGCCGTGTAATCGGCGCGGATCGACGGCAGGATCATCCGCATCAGGTCCGGAGCGCCGAACATCGTCGATCCCGTCCCGTCCAGGGCCTTGAGGTCTTCGATGATTTCACTGTCCGACAGGCCGTGCAGTCCGTCGTCCAGGACCCGGTGGGGCGCCCGGCGTCCAGAGACGAACAGGGCGTCGGCGCTCCGGCCGGCCTCCTGGAGCCGACGGGCGACCTCGTATGCCAGTGTGGCGCCCATGCTGTGCCCGAACAGGGCGAACGGCCGGTCCGTGCACGGCAGAAGAGCCTCGGTGGCCCGGTCCGCCAGGACGCTCATGTCGTGGATGTTCTCCTCGGTGTGCCGGTCCTGGCGTCCGGGATACTGCACGGCCAGCACCTCGACCGGGAACGCCGGGTCCTGTCCGAGTTCCTTGGAAAAGGGGAAGAAGAAGCTCGCCGAACCTCCGGCGTGCGGGAAGCAGATCAGGCGGAACTCCGCGTCGTTCACCGGGTGAAATCGACGCGCCCACTTTCCGCTGTCCACCGTACCTCCGCCCACGGGTCACCCTCTCTCACTTCGCTCGGCCGCGGGCCGTACACGCGACCCGTTTTCTCAAGGATGTGAGAGAGGCGAGAGCCGGACAACCCCTAGACGCCCCCCTAGAAAGATGGAGTCCCGTCCTGGGGTGTTTGTCCTCCGGGGTGCGGGATTACCTTTCCAGCAGCGGCACACGTGTGCCGCTGAAGCATTTCACTTCCGAAGGGAAACCAGTGGAAGAAATCATCGGGGCCATTCTTTCCGGCGGAGCGGACCGCCGGGACTTCGAGGCGCTCCGACTTCCGGAGAAGTACCGAGGTGTCGTCGTCCAAAAAGAGAACGTCGGCATGTTCGACGGCATGCGCACAGCGGACAAAGACCCCCGGAAGTCACTGTCCGTCCAGGACGTTCCTGTGCCCGAGGTCGGCCCGGGTGAGGCACTGGTCGCCGTCATGGCCTCCTCGGTCAACTACAACACCGTGTGGTCAGCCGTCTTCGAACCACTGCCGACCTTCGTGTTCCTGGAGCGCTACGGCCGCACCAACGAACTGGCCGCACGTCATGACCTGCCGTACCACGTCCTCGGCTCCGACCTCGCGGGCGTGGTCCTGCGCACCGGCCCGGGTGTCAGCGCCTGGCGACCCGGTGACGAGGTCGTGGCGCACTGCCTGTCGGTGGAACTGGAGTCCAGCGACGGCCACAACGACACCATGCTCGATCCGGAGCAGCGGATCTGGGGCTTCGAGACCAACTTCGGCGGTCTCGCCGAGCTGGCCCTGGTCAAGTCCAACCAGCTCATGCCCAAGCCCGGCCACCTGAGCTGGGAGGAGGCCGCCGCGCCGGGCCTGGTGAATTCCACCGCCTACCGGCAGCTGGTCTCCCGCAACGGCGCCGGGATGAAGCAGGGCGACAACGTCCTGGTCTGGGGCGCGAGCGGCGGACTCGGCTCGTATGCCACGCAGTTGGCCCTGGCCGGCGGCGCCAACCCCATCTGCGTCGTGTCCAGCCCGGAGAAGGCGGACATCTGCCGTTCGATGGGCGCCGAGAACGTCATCGACCGCCGCGCCGAGGGATTCCGGTTCTGGCAGGACGAGCGGACCCAGGACCCGAGGGAGTGGAAGCGCTTCGGGAAACGCATCCGGGAACTCACCGGCGGGGAGGACATCGACATCGTCTTCGAGCACCCCGGCCGGGAGACCTTCGGCGCCTCCGTTTTCGTCACCCGCAAGGGCGGCACCATCACCACCTGTGCCTCGACCTCCGGCTACCTGCACGAGTACGACAACCGCTACCTGTGGATGTCCCTGAAGCGCATCATCGGCTCGCACTTCGCCAACTACCGCGAGGCCTGGGAGGCCAACCGGCTCGTCGCGAAGGGCAGGATCCACCCGACGCTCTCGAGGGTCTACTCCCTCGACGACACCGGGCAGGCCGCCCACGACGTGCACCGCAACCGTCATCAGGGCAAGGTCGGCGTGCTGTGTCTGGCTCCCGAGGAAGGTCTCGGCGTACGCAACCAGGAGATGCGCGCCAAGCACATCGACGCCATCAACCGCTTCCGGACGTCCTCGTACTGAGACCCGAAAGCCAATCCGCAAGGAAGGAAGACGCACGTGGTACACGAGCCGTTCGTGGTGGGCATCGTGGGGCTGGGAGCACTGGGTGAACCCTTGCTGCGCATGCTGTGCGCAGCCGGGCACCATGTGGTCGGGGTCGAGCCGGAGGTCGGTGTACTGGCCCGGGTCGACCAGCGGACGAAGGCGGCGGACGCGGCCCGCAGTGCCGACGGGGACTTTACGCTCACCCTCACCAACGACACCGCGGCACTGTGCCGGGCCGACCTGGTGATCGAGACCGTCACCGAGGACCTCCGGACGAAAACGGAAGTACTGCGCCGCCTGGACAGCGTCTGCTCCGACCACACCGTCCTGGTCAGCACGACCGCGTCGCTCTCGCTCACCCACCTCGCGATCGCGTCGGGACGGCCGAGCCGGACCCTCGGACTGCGGCTTCTCGCTCCGCCGGCACCGGAGTCCGCTGCGGAACCCGTGCGGCTCGCGATGAGCGACGACGACGCCGTCGAGGCGCTGCACCGGCTGCTGCGGACCACGGGGCTGCGTTCCGTCGCCCTCGGGCCGGTGCCGTCCCGGGACGCGACCGCACTGGTGTACGCCTTCCTCAACCGGGCCGTGGCCCTGTGCGCCGACGGGTACATCGGCCATGAGGACCTCGACACTGCCCTGCGCCTGGGCTGCGGACTGCCCCTCGGACCGCTGGAGATGCTGGACGGACTCGGCGTGGACAGGGTGCACTCGGCGCTGCTGGAGCTGTGGCGCCAGACCGACGACGACGCCTTCCGCCCCTCCCCGCTGCTCACCTCCATGGTCCGGGACGGCGCGCTCGGCCGGAAGACCGGCCGGGGGATCCACCGGTACGACGACCTGGGCAACCGGCTGCCCTCGGCACAGCCGGTGGAGACCGACGGTGGCGCGGAGGGTGTCCGGACCGTCGGTGTCGTCGGCTCCGGCACCATGGCCCGGGGCATAGCGCAGGTCGTGGCGGCAGCCGGGCTGCGCACGGTCGTCGTGACCCGCACGCAGCGGAAGGCGGTCGATGTCCGGGCGGCGGTGGACGCCTCGCTCACCAGCGCCGTGCGCCGCGGCGTCCTCACCGTCGAGCAACGGCGAACGGCGCTGGACCTCCTCGACATCACCGATGCCCACCCCGCGCTCTCCGGCTGCGACCTGGTCATCGAGGCGACCGCGGAGGATCCGGACGTCAAGCACGCCGTCTTCGAGCGGCTCGGTGCGGTCTGCCGCCCTGGGGCGGTCCTGGCGACCACCACGTCCAGTCTCTCGGTCGGCGCGTGCGCGGTCGCCTCCGGCCGTCCGGAAGCCGTGCTGGGGCTGCACTTCTTCAATCCGGCACCGACGATGCGGCTGGTCGAGGTGGTCCGGACCGCGGACACCCGCCCGGATGTCGTGGCGCTGGGACACGCGTTGTGCCGGCGCCTGGGCAAGACCCCGGTAGAGTGCGACGACCGGACCGGCTTCATCGTCAACCGCCTGCTGTTCCCCTATCTTGCGGATGCCGTCCGGCTCCTGGAACGCCATGATGTGGACATCGAGGAGACGGACCACGCGGTCCGACAGGGCTTCGGGTTCCCCATGGGCCCGTTCGCGCTGCTCGACACCATCGGGCTGGACGTCTCCCTCGCCATCCTTCGCAGTCTGCACCAGGCGTTCCCGGAACCGGACATGAAGCCCCCGATGCTGCTGGAGCAGTTGGTCGCGCAGGGGTGTCTGGGGCGGAAGAGCAGCCACGGCTTCCACCGGACCCCCCGACGCCGACGGCTGTGACCCAGCCGACCCACGGCGCTCGTGGTCGGGGGGGGCGGGGACGAAGCTCACAAGCCGTCGAACCCTGGTGCGGACACCAGTGCGTCGGCCATAGCGACGACGTACCGGCGCATGGCGCCGGGCTCCACGTCGGCAGTGCCCATGATCAGCCGCGTCATCTGCGGGAACGCCAGCGGCCACACCGCCACGGCGATGAGGGCCACGAAGACCGCCGCCGCCCGTTCGTCGAAGCGGTGCCCACGGCTCTCGGCCACAGCGGCCACCTTCACCGTGTAGTGGGCGGCACGCACCTTGTCGTCGGGCAGCGGCCGGTCGCGGTAGTACAGGGCCTCCCACATCATGAGCCGGGTCAGCTCGGGGTCGGCCAGATGGAAGTCGTAGATGCGTCCCGCGTACTCGCCCAGGTCACCGTCGGGGACGCCCACCCGCCCCGCGTGGTCGCCGAGGGCCTCCGCGATCACCTCCGTGAACAGGCGCTCCTTGCTGCCGAAGTAACCGTAGATGCGTTCCTTGTTGACTCCGGCCTGGCGCGCGATGCGCTCGACGCGGGCGCCGCTCATGCCGGACTCGGCGAACTCGGCGCGCGCCGCGACCAGCAGGCGAGCCCGCGTCTCCTCCGAACGACTGCTGGTTCTCATGACCGGTGATGTTACACGGCGTGAACCAACCAGTTGGTTGGTTCCATGAATCCGAGACGCGAGGAAAGCCCGGGACCCACTCGGTGATGCCGAGAATGAGCCGGTGGAGCGGCCGAACCGCCGCTAAAGGGTCACCTAAACACGTCGGCCTTCACCTTGCTTGCCAACCAGTCGGTTGGCTACGGTTCTGACTCATGCAGACGAGCGCGATCGATGTATGGGTAACCGGCCTTGGCGCCATGACGCCGGTGGGCATGGGCGCCTCCGACACCTGGGATGCCCTGCTGGCCGGCGAGAACGGCATCACGGCCCTGGACGCCGACTGGGCGCAGCCCCTGCCCGTGCGCATCGCCGCGACCCTGCCCCGCGATCCCGCCGAGATGATGGAGCGGACCGAGGCCCGCCGGCTCGACCGCTGCGAACAGATGGCCCTGGTGACCGCCCGGCAGACCTGGGAGGACGCCGGCAAGCCGGACGTCGACCCGGAGCGGCTGGCAGTCGCCATCGGCACCGGCATCGGCGGGGTGACCTCGCTGATCGGCCAGAACCGCGTCCTGGAGACCACCGGCCCGCGCCGGGTCTCCCCGCACACGGTGCCGATGCTCATGGCCAACGGACCGGCGGCCTGGGTCAGCATGGAACTGGGCGCTCTCGCCGGAGCCCACTCGCCGGTCAGCGCCTGCGCCTCGGGCGCCGAGGCGATCGCGCTCGGCCTCGACCTCATCCGGTCCGGCCGCGCGGACATGGTGGTCGCCGGCGGTGTCGAGGCGAGCATCCACCCGCTGCCGCTCACCGCCTTCGCCAGGATGCTCGCGCTCTCCGCGGACAACGACGACCCGTCTCACGCCTGCCGACCGTTCGACCGCAGCCGCAACGGCTTCGTCCTGGGCGAGGGGGCCGCACTGTTCGTCCTCGAACGGGCCGCCCACGCTCGCGCGCGGGGGGTCACCAGCCCGCACGGCAGGCTGCTCGGTGCCGGGATCAGCTCCAGCGCCGTACACATCACAGCCTCGGACGTACCTGGTCAGGTCCGGGCGATGCGACAGTCACTCCGGGACGCGGATGTCGACCCGGCGTCTGTCGGGCATGTCCACGCGCACGCCACCTCGACCCCGCAGGGCGACGTGGCCGAGGCCGAGGCCATCGCCACCGCGATCGGCACCCACCCCGTGGTGACGTCCACCAAGTCGATGACCGGGCACCTGCTCGGCGCGTCCGGAGCGCTCGGCGCCCTGTCCGCTGTGCTGGCACTGCGCGACGGGGCGGTGCCCCCCACCCGCAATCTGCACGACCTGGACCCGGCGGTCCCGTTGGACGTCGTCCACGGCGAGGCACGCACCGGCCGTTGGGACAGCGCTGTGGCCAACTCGTTCGGCTTCGGAGGCCACAACGTCTCCCTGGTCCTCGGGCGGCCCTAGAGGGCCTGTCGAGGACCGCCCGGCTCGCACCCTCGCGCGTCCGGCCGGTTGTCCGGGGGGACTTTCAGGAATTCCGTGAAGCGGCGGTCGACGATGCCCGCCGCTCATGGAGACATGAAAGGAAACAGAGGGAACACGATGACGCCATCCACCGGTGATTCCATCGGAGACTGTCCGGGCGACGCCGCCGCAAGCGCGTGTCCGATTGCACTCGACCAAGCCTTCTACACCGACCCGCACCCCACCTACCGCGTCATCAAGCAGGACGGCAACACACCCACCGAGATCGTCCTCAAGACCGGCATGGCCTACCTTCCGCCGGGGCTGCGTGCCTGGCTCGTCACTTCCTATGCGGACGTCGAATTCGTCTTGCGCGACGAGCGGTTCCGCAAGGACATCTCGGAGGCCATGCCGCTTTTCTCCGCTCGTTCCGGGCAGAGCCGCAGCGAAGGCCGGGCCCGCTCGTCGCTGCTTTATGACAACATGGCCAACAACGACCCGCCGAAACACACTCGGCTGCGCAGACCGCTGAATGCCAATTTCACCGCGCGCGCCGTTTCCGGCAAGCGGCAGGACATCTGGCGGGTCGCGACCGAGACTCTCGACGCGGTGGCCGGCCAGGAGACCTTCGACCTCGTCCGCGACTACGCCTTCCCCTTCTCCATCGCGGTCATCTGCGACACCCTGGGAGTGCCCCGCCAGGACCGGCGGAGCTTCGACTCCTGGGTGCAGAGCATCACCGGCGACGCGGCCCCGGACGTCCTGCAACAGGACGTCGAACTGATGACGGCTTATCTGCGCGATCTCATCAAGCGGAAGCGGGCCGGTACCGACGAGGACGTCCTCACCCATCTGGCACGTTCGCTGGAGCCGGCGGAGGCGGTCGCCCAGGCCTACGCCCTGCTGGCCGCGGGCTACGAGACCACGGCGAACCTCATCGTCACCGGCGTCCTCACCTTGAAGGACAACCCGGAACAGAAACGACGGTTGTGGGCCGACCCCTCGCTCGCCCCCCGAGCGGTCGAGGAGATGCTCCGCCATCAGTCTCCGTTCAACCTCTCGCTCTACCGGTACACCACCGAGGACGTCGAGGTCGGCGGCGTCAAGATCCCCGCGCATTCCATCCTGTTCCTCTCGTTCGCGGCGGCCAACCGGGACGATGCCCGCTTCCCCGATCCGGACACCTTCGACATCGCGCGAGCGCGTCAGGAGCACCTCGCCTTCGGCGGGGGCATCCACAACTGCATCGGCAAGCACCTGGCCAGGACGGAGGCGGAGATCGCCTTCGAGGCCCTCGCCCGCCGGTGCCCCGACCTCTCGGTCCGCACCCCCCTCGACCGGTTCGACTGGAAGGCCAGCCCGACCTTTCGCGGACTGCGCAGTCTCGTGGTCGGGCCGGGTCCCGCGGCCTCCGCCGCGGTGTGACGCGACTCCCCCCTCAGGACGGAACCCCCATTCATGACGCCTCTTGCCCTCGTCGGCATGTCCTGTCGCGTGCCCGGAGCGGAGAACCCGACCGAATTCTGGGCGAATCTCCTGTCCTCGACGTCGAGCGTCCGCCGCGCTCCCAAAGAGCGGTGGGTCTTCGCGCCGGCCACGACCGCCCCTGCCCCTGTCTCCTTCGGCGGCTTCCTGAAGGACCCCGACCTGTTCGACGCCTCCTTCTTCGGTATCTCGCAGCGGGAGGCCGCCCATCTCGATCCACAGCAACGACTGGTGCTGGAACTCGCCTGGGAGGCCGTCGAGGACGCCGCGCTGTGCGCCGGGCGGCTCCGGGGACGGCGTTGGGGAGTCTTCGTCGGAGCCGGATCCGACGACTTCCGGCTGCGCTATCTGAACTCCGGACAACTAGACCGGTTCGGCCACACCGGCACCGCCGGATGCATGCTCGCCAACCGCGTCTCCCACCACTTCGGGCTGCGCGGCCCGAGCGAAGTGATCGACACCGGTCAGTCGTCCTCCCTCGCGGCAATCCACCGGGCCATGGGCGCCGTCCAGCTCGGTGAGTGCGAGGCCGCGGTGGTGGCGGGTGTCGCGGTCAACCTGCTCGGCGAGGTGACCGAACAGATCCGGCTGTGGGGCGGACTATCCGCCGACGGCCGCTGCCACACCTTCGACGAGCGGGCCGACGGTTACGTCCGCGGCGAGGGCGGCGCCTGCGTCGTACTGAAGCCACTGGACGCCGCGCTGCGCGACGGTGACCACGTCTACTGCGTGGTGCGCGGATCGGCCACCACCAATGACGGGGACCGCGGCGCGCTCGGCGAGCCGTCCACCCAGGCCCAGTGCGAAGTGCTGCGGGCGGCGCACCGGGCCGCGGGGGTCACCGCGGCGGACGTGTCCTACATCGAACTGCACGGCACCGGGACGCCCGTGGGCGATCCCGTCGAGGCCGCGGCGATCGGCGAGGCGGTGGGCCGCGCGCGTGCTGCGGGCAGCCCCGTACGGGTCGGCTCCGTGAAGACGAACATCGGGCACCTCGAATCGGCGGCCGGCGTCGCGGGGCTGGTGAAGGCCGCTCTGGTGCTGCACCACGGGCGGGTGCCGCCCAGCCTCAACTTCAGCCGGAACAACCCGGACATCGACCTGGAAGCCGCGAACATCCGCGTCGTCACCCGGACCGAGCAGGGCGGATTCAGCGCCCGGGACGCGGTCGGAGTCAGCTCGTTCGGTATGGGCGGCACCCATGTCCACGTGGTGCTGGGACCGGCTCCCGCCGCGGTCCGGGGCGGCGGCGCGGAGGCGTCCCGCACCCAGGTGCCCTGGTGTCTGTCCGCCCGCTCCCCCGAGGCCCTGCGGGAGTTCGCCCGGACGCTGCTCGGACACCCCTTCGACACGGACGCGTACACGGTCGCCGACGTCGGCCGGGCGCTGAACGGCCGTACGCAGTGGGAGCATCGGGCCGTCGTCGTCGGCGCCGACTGGGACGAGATGCGCCACGGTCTCGAAAAGGTCGTCGCCGGTCACCACTTCACCGTCCCGCCCGAGCGACCGGACACCGACCCGGCGGTACGCGATGCCGTCGTCCGAGCTGCTGCCGCATACGCACACAGCGGCGACATCGAGGCCGTACGACGGCTGTCACCCGCGCTGCGGACGCGCCCGGCACCCCTGATGCCGACGTACCCCTTCCGGCGGGAACCGTTCCGGCTGCCCGAGCCGGCCTCGCGGGCGGCCGCGCCGGCACCTTCCGGCCCGGATCACGCGTCGTTCGTCAGCCGTTGGCGGGCGGCGCGCGGCGGCGCGGAGCGGTCCTGGATCGTGCGCGAGCTCCTGGAAGGGGAACTCGCGGCGGTGTACGGCGGGACGATCCCCGACTTCGATCCCGCGGCGTCCTTCTCCGACAACGCCATCGACTCGATGAGCCTGCTGGAGTTCCTCGACCGGCTCAACACGGCGACGGACTCGAACCTGTCGGAGGTGGCTCTCTTCGACCATCCCACGATCAACGAACTGGCCGAGTACGTGAACAAGGAGATGGAGGCATCGCATGGCTGAGCGGGACGCGGAGCGGGACGACATAGCCGTCATCGGAATGGCCTGCCGCTACCCCGGCGGTGTTCGCGGTCCCGAGGACCTGTGGACCCTCGTCAGTGAGGGGCGGGACGGCGTCGGCGACTTCCCGGCCGACCGTGCCTGGCACACCGAGGACCTGTACGACCCCGGATACGTCAGACAGGGCGGGTTCCTCGACGAGGCCGCCCTGTTCGACGCGGAGTTCTTCGGTATCCGGCCCGCCGAGGCCAAGGCCATGGACCCGCAGCAGCGTGTGTTGCTGGAAGTCGCGTGGGAAGCGATCGAACGGGCCGGCATCGTGCCGTCGCGCCTGAAGGGCACGCAGACGGGCGTCTTCGTCGGTGTCATGCCCAACGAGTACGGCATGCCCCTGTGGAAGTGGCAAGGCGAGACGGCCGGCTTCATGGGCTCCGGGACGTCGCCCAGCGTGGCATCGGGCCGCATCTCCTACCTCCTGGGCCTCGAGGGGCCCGCCCTCACCATCGACACGGCGTGCTCCTCGTCGGGTGTCGCCATCCACACCGCCGTCCGGTCGTTGCGCAGCGGCGAGACGACGCTGGCGCTCGCGGGCGGCTGCACTGTCCTGACCGGGCCGGGCATGTTCGTCGACTACGCCAGGAAGCAGGCGCTGTCGCCCGACGCGCGGTGCCGTACCTTCTCCGACGCGGCCAACGGCACGGTGTGGGCGGAGGGGGCTGGTGTACTCGTGCTGGAACGGCTGTCCACGGCCCGCCGGACCGGCCGCCGCATACTTGGGGTGATCAAGGGCACCGCCGTCAACCAGGACGGCGCTAGCAACGGGCTCACCGCGCCGAACGGCCGAGCTCAGGTCAAGGTGATCAACCAGGCTCTGGCCGACGCGGGCCTGTCCCCCGACGACATCCAGTTGGTGGAGGCCCACGGCACGGCGACCAAGCTGGGTGACCCGATCGAGGTCAACGCGATCCACTCCACCTACGGTGAGGGCGAGCGGGACGCGCCGGTCTGGCTCGGATCGCTCAAGTCGAACATCGGCCACTCGATGGCCGCCGCCGGCGTGGGCGGTGTCATCAAGTGCCTCACCGCCATGCGAGCGGGGCAGATGCCCCGGACCATGCATGTCGACGGACCGCTGAACTCGCACGTCGACTGGGCGGGCACCGTGCGGGTGCTGCGCGAGAACCGGGCCTGGCCGGTCCGGGACGGGGTACGCCGGTGCGCGGTGTCCTCCTTCGGGGTGAGCGGGACGAACTCGCACGTCGTCCTGGAGAGCTGGGAAGAGCCGGAACCCGAACCGTCGGTACCGCAGGAGCCCGGCCGCACCCTGCTCAAGCTGTCCGCTAAGAAGCCGGCCGCCCTGCTGGCCCGCGCCGAGGCACTCATCGGCACCCTGGAGTCCGGAACCGACCCGCTGGCCGCGGTCGCACGGTCCCTCATGTTCGAGAAGGAGGACTACGACTGCCGGGCCGTGGTCGGCGGCGACGACCGGGCCGAACTGCTCACCGCCCTGCGCTCCTTCGTGGCCGATCCCGCCGAAGCGCCGGTCGTCCACGGCGAGGCGCGCCGGATCAGGCGCCCCGTCTTCGTCTTCCCGGGTCAGGGCGGGCAGTGGCCGGACATGGCACGCGCCCTGATGGAGGAGTCGGAGGTGTTTCGGAACGCGGCACAGGAGTGTGCCGTCGCCTTCAAGCCCTACCTCGACTTCGACATCGTGGCCGCTCTGTCCGGTGCCGACCCCGAGGTCGATCCGGACCGTACCGACGTCGTCCAGCCGCTGCTGTTCACCATGATGGTGGCACTGGCCGCCGTATGGCGGTCGCTGGGCGTGGAACCCGCCGCGGTGGTCGGGCACTCCCAGGGCGAGGTGGCCGCCGCCTGCGTCTCGGGCGCACTCGCCCTGGACGACGCCGCGGCGGTCGTGGCCTGTCGCAGCCGGCTCCTGGAGGACAAGGGCCGGGGCGGCATGGCCGCCATCGCCGTCTCGACGGACGAGGCGACCGGCCTCATCGCGACGGCGGACGCGGACCTCGTAATCGCCGCGGTCAACGGACCGTCCTTCGTGGTGGTGTCCGGCGTCGACGAACCCGGCATGGATCGGTTGCTCGCGCTCTGTGACGACAACGGTGTCTTCGCGCGCAGGGTGCCCACGAAGTGCGCCTCCCACTCGTCGGCCGTCGAGGAGCTGCGCGAGGACATCCTGGCCGGCCTGAGCGGCGTCACTCCGGTGCCGTCCGGCCTGCCCCTGTTCTCCACCGTCGACGCGCGTGCGCTGAGCGGCGCGGAGCTGGACGCCGACTACTGGTACCGGAACCTGCGGGGTCAGGTGCGGTTCGCGGAGACGATCGAGGAGATGGTCGTGCACGGCTATGACGCCTTCGTGGAGGTCAGTCCCCATCCGGTCCTGGTGAACTCCGTCGAAACGATTCTGCACGCGGTGGGCAGCGACGCCCCCGTCAACGCGACCCTGAAGCGCGACCAGGGCACGGTCGAGCGCCTTCGGGAGGCCGCCGCGGAGGCGTACGTCCAGGGCCACGCCGTGGACTGGTACGCCCTCGGGCTCGGCGGCGCGACCGACCGGGCCGTGCCCGCCGAACTGCCGACCTACCCGTTCCAGCGGGAGCGTTTCTGGCTGACCGAGGAACTGGCGAGCGTCACCGCCCCGGCCGCCACCGGCGCCGCCGAGGCCGTCGGCCCCCGGCCGGGCACGGTCGTGAACGGCGGCCATCCCTGGCTGACCGGCGTCGTCGAGACCGTCGACGGCACCGTTCTCGTCCATGGGCGTCTCTCGCTGCGCTCCCACCCGTGGCTGATGGACCACCGGGTGGGCGACACGGCGCTCCTGCCGGGTACCGCGTTCCTGGAACTGCTGCTGTCGGCCGGCCGAGAGCTGGGCTGTGCGGGTCTGGACGAGATGGTTCTGAGCGATCCCCTGTTTATCCCGTTGGACGGCGCCGCCGTCGACCTCCAGATCTCCGTCGGCTGGGCCGACGCCCAGGGAGCCCGCCCGGTCGCCGTCTTCTCCCGCACGCAGGGCGCGGAGTCCTGGCAGCGGCACGCGGAGGGGCTGCTCCCCTCGCCCGCCCGCCGCCGCTCGCCGACCGTTCCCGAGCACCTGCCGACCGGAGCCCGCGCCGCCGCACTGCCGCCCGAGGCCATGTACGAACGGCTGCGGGCGATGGGGTACGGCTACGGAGCGGCGTTCCAGGGCGTACGGGACGCCCACCACCACGCTGAACAGGTCCGCTCCCGGGTCGCCCTGCCACCCGCCGCCCTGGTCAATCACCGCGGCTTCGCCGTCCACCCCGCACTGGCCGACGCCGCCCTGCACGCGGCCGTGGCCTGCGGTCTCCTCGACGACCCCGGAGCCGGGCAGGTCGCGGTGCCGTTCGTCTTCAACGGCGTGCGCACGGTCAGGCACACGGACGTCGACGAGGTGTACGCAGTCGCGCGGCGCGTCGGCCCCGAGGCGATGTCCCTCGTCCTCACCGATGGTGCCGGCACCCCCCTGATGTCCGTCGAGCGGATCGTCGTACGAGGGCTCCAGCAGCTACCGGACGCCGGCCTCGACGCCGCGGCGCTGTACGAGATCCGGTGGGAACCCGTCACCGAAGGCGCCGACGCGGACTGCCGGTTGTGCGTCGTGGGCGGAGACGACGGCGGCCTCGCGCGCTTCCTGCGCGACGCCAACCGGGGCGGCATCTCGGTCGCCACCCTGGACGAGGCGGTCACCGTCGTGCGCGGGATCCCCGGGGAGTGGCAGGTGGTGGTGGCGTGCGCGGGCACCGACGACGGCACGGCCGCCCGTGTGCACGCGGCGGCGGCCCGCACCCTCGATGTGGTACAGACCTGGCTGCGCGCCGACGACCTGGAGGGGCGGGTCCGGCTGACGTTCGTCACCCAGCAGGCGACCGCCGTGCCCGGCGACACCTCGCACGCGCTGGACGACAGTGCCGTGTGGGGCATGGTGCGGTCGGCCCAGACGGAACACCCCGGACAGTTCCGCATCATCGATGTCGGCGCGGCGGCCCAGCGCGACACCGACACCGTCCTCACCGCGCTGCGGCGCGCCGAGCCCCAACTCGCCGTGCGCGGCGGACGCGTTCTGCTGCCACAGTTCACGCCGTACGTCTCCGCCGGCGCGGGCCTTCCCGACCTCGGGGAAGGAGCGGTGGTGATCACCGGCGGCACCGGAACCCTCGGCCGGATGATCGCGCGGCACCTGGCCGACCGGTGGGGCGCACGGGCGCTCGCCCTGGTGAGCAGGAGCGGTGAACAAGCCCCCGGAGTCGCCGAGTTCCGCGCCGAATTGCTCGCGCGGGGGGTCTCGGTCCAGGTGCTCGCCGCCGATGTCGCCGACGCCGAGGACCTGCGCCGGGCCCTGGCCGAGGTGCGAGCGCGGCGACCGCTGGTGGGCGTGGTGCACGCCGCCGGTCTGCTCGACGACTCGATCGTCGCCAACATGACACCGGAGAAACTCCACAAGGTGCTGCGCAGCAAGGTCGACTCGGCGCTGCACCTGGACGCCGCCACCAGCGGCGACGAGCTGCGCTTCGTCATGCTGTTCTCGTCGCTCTACGGCCTCCTCGGCGGTCCCGGACAGGCCAACTACGCGGGTGCCAACACCTTCCTCGACCAGTTCGCCGCTCGACGGCGAGCACAGGGCCGGCCCGTCCACGCCGTCGCCTGGGGGCTGTGGGCCGAGGCGACCGGGATGACCGGGCACCTCGACGACGGCGATCTGCTGCGGTTGCGCCGCAACGGAGTGGCTCCGTTCCCGGTCGCCGAGGGTCTTGAGCTCTTCGACCGGTCCTTCGGCGGTGACGTGCCCGCGCTGGCCGGAGCCCGTCTCGTCCTGCCCGAGCCGATGGACGGCACGGCCGTACCCTTCCTGCTGACCGGCCTCGCCCGGCAGCGCGGCCGGGCCGTCGACACGGCCGGCGAGCGGGTGCCCAGGCCGGCACCCCCGCAGCGGAGCCCGGCCGTCGAACAGTCGGTCGAAGCCCGTGCCGCCAGTGCGGACACCACCGGTCTCATCGCTCTCCTCACCTCGCCGGACACCTCGGCCGACCGGCGCGTCGCCGCGCTGCTCGGGCAGGTCAAGGAGAGTGTGGCCGGGCTGCTGGGCAACAAGCCGGCCCGGGTGGACGCCCAGAAGTCCTTCTACGAGATGGGCTTCGACTCCCTGACCTCCATGGAGCTGCGCGGCAGGCTCAGCCGCCTGCTGGACGTGCGGCTCGGCGCGACCGTGGTCTTCGACCACCCCACCCCGGAGGCCCTGGCCGACCACATCGCCGAACTGTTCGCGGACGGTGAGGCGGGCGGTCGCTCCACGGAGGTCACGGTGGCCGAACCCGCGCCCGAGCCCGTGGTCGAGCCCGTGGTCGAGCCCGTGGTCGAGCCCGTGGCCGCTCGCCCGGACTCCGAGCCGTTCCCGCTGACCAAGCTGCAGGAGGCCTACCTCGTCGGCCGCAGGGGACACTTCGAACTCGGCAACGTGCCCACCGTCCTCTACATCGAGGTCGACCTCACGGGCTTCGACGTCCACGGGGCCGAGCGGGCGCTGAGACGCCTCGTCGCACGGCACGAGATGCTGCGGGCCGTCTTCGACCGGGCCGGCACCCAACGGGTACTGGGCGAGGTTCCCGACTACCGCATCGCCGTGGAGGATCTGACCCTGCTGGACGACGCCCAGCGCACGGCGCGGCTCGCGCAGATCCACGAAGAGCTGCGGGTGCACTCCTTCGACACCACCCGCTGGCCGTTGTTCCTGGTCCGTGCGACCCGGATCGACGGGCAGCGCACGCGCCTGCACGTCGCCATCGACGTACTGATCTCCGACGGCGGCAGCAGCACCCTGCTCTTCGACGAATGGGCTCGCCTCCACCGGGACCCGGACCTGGAACTCGGCGCGGTGAACGGCTCGTTCGAGGCGTTTGTCCGCAAACTCACCGCCCACCAGGCATCCGGCGCGATCGAGCCCGGCAGAACCTACTGGCAAGGGCGCCTGGCCTCGCTCCCACCCGCCCCCCAGCTGCCGCTGGCGCTACCGCTCGGTGACGTGCGCTCGCCGGTCTTCGGCAACCGGCGCATCCGGATCGACCAGCACCGCTGGTCCCGTTTCCAACACAACGCGGGGGCCGCCGGCATCACACCGTCGAGCGCGATCCTGGCGGCGTACTGCCAGGTCCTGGCGCGCTGGTCGAAGTCGCCGCACTTCACTGTCACCGTCCTGGTGTCGCACCGGTCGGGCCTCACCGGCCAGGACATGTCCGGGGTGGTGGGCAACTTCTCGTCCACCAGCCTGCTGGAGGCGCACATCGAAGAGACGGCCTCCTTCCGGGAGGTCGCGGCCGCTCTCCAGCGGCAGCTGATGCACGACCTGGAACACGTGGGCTACACCGGACTCGACGTCCTGCGCGATCTGAGCCGCCTCGACCAGGAGGCGGGCCGCGCCCGGATGCCCGTCGTCTTCAACAGCACGCTCGGCGGCACCCCCGTCCAGGGCGCCGGGGCGGTCGGTCCGGTCGGCGCCCTGTGCCGGCTCGGCGAGTCCGGGACACCGGTGTGGAGCGGCGTGCGCACACCGCAGGTCATCCTCGACCACCAGGTCTTCGAGGAGGAGGGCAACCTGATCCTCAACTGGGACGTCGTCGAGGAGGTCTTCCCCGACGGCGTCATCGACGCCATGCTCACCGCCTACGAAGGGCTGATCGATGAACTCTGTCACTGATTCGGCCTGGCACCGGCCCGCCTGGTCGCACGACCTCCCCGCCGAGCCTGCCGTCGCGCACCCGGCCCCGGGCGCTCTCCTGCACGACGGCTTCCTGACGCAGGCGGTCGCGACCCCCGAGGCGACGGCCGTCGTCAGCGCGGAACGGTCCCTCACCTACCGGGAGCTGGACGCCGAATCGGGTGCCGTGGCCAGGGCGCTGACCACCGGTGGCGCGGGCCCGGACACGCTGGTGGGCGTGGTCATGGAGAAGGGCTGGGAGCAGATCGTCGCCTGTCTCGGAGTACTGCGCAGCGGGGCCGCCTATGTCCCGCTCGACCCGCGCTGGCCCTCCGAACGGCTGCGCGGGGTCCTGGAGTCGGCCGCTGTCGGCCAGGTCCTCGTCCAGCCGGGGCTGAGCGACCATGCCGGTCTGCCCGGCACGGTGTCCGTCACGGTGGTCGGACGTCCGGCCCCGGGCACGGTCCCGGACCCGGCCGAGACCCGCGGGAGGGCCACGTCGGGCGATCTGGCGTACGTCATCTACACCTCCGGATCGACCGGCGTCCCCAAGGGCGTGATGATCGAACACGGCTCCGCTCTCAACACGGTGCTCGACGTCAACGAGGAGTTGTCCCTCACCGCGGACGACCGGGTGCTGGCACTGTCGGCGCTCAACTTCGACCTGTCCGTGTACGACATCTTCGGCCCGCTGTCGGTCGGCGGCGCCGTCGTGATCCCCGCTCCCGAGGACCAGCGGGAGCCCGGCGACTGGCTGCGGCTGGCGGCGGGGGCCGACGTCACCGTGTGGAACAGCGTGCCCGCCCTGATGTCCATGCTGTGCGAGCACGTGGCGGCAGCGCCGAAGCCGCCGGACCTGCCTCCGTTGCGCGCCGTTCTGCTGAGCGGCGACTGGATTCCGGTGTCCCTTCCCGCCGACGTGCGGCGCTTGTTCCCCGAAGCCGTGCTGTGGGGCCTGGGTGGGGCGACGGAGGCTTCCATCTGGTCCATCCGGCACCGCGTCGTCCCCTCCGACGAAACGCTCGCGTCGATCCCGTACGGAGTGTCGATGCGCAATCAGCGGGTGTTCGTCGCGGACGGTGCCATGCGGCCCCGGCCCTGCTGGGTGCCCGGCGAGATCTATATCGCCGGTGCCGGGCTCGCCCGCGGCTACCTGGGCGACGAGGAGCGCACGGCGCGGAGTTTCCGTCTCGAGGGCACGACGGGAGCCCGTCTGTACCGGACCGGCGACTGGGGGCGGTTGCTGCCCGACGGCGAGATCGAGTTCCTCGGCCGCGAGGATATGCAGGTCAAGATCGGCGGTCATCGGATCGAACTGGGTGAGGTGGAGTCGGCGCTGCTGGGCTGCCCCGGTGTGCGGATGGCGGTGGCGAGTGTCAACGGCGACCGGGGCCGGACCCGGCTGGCGGCCCACCTGGTGCTCGAACCGGGCAGTCGGCGGACCGGTGCGGAAGTGCGCCGCCTGCTGGCTGACCGGCTCCCCGGATACATGATTCCCACGGTCGTCTCGGTGCGCGACGAGCTGCCCCTGACGCCGAACGGCAAGGTGGACCGCAAGGCCCTGGCGGAGTTGCCCGGCGGTCTCGCGCCGCTGCCGGTCGAACCGCCGGCGGACGCCGAGGAGCAGGTGCTGCTGGCGGTCTGGAGCGAGTTCTTCGCACTGCCCGGACTGTCCGTGACGGACAACTTCTTCGAGCTGGGTGGTGATTCGCTCAAAGCGGTGCGGCTGGCCGCGGCGCTGCGCCGTGCGACCGGAGTCGAGGTTCCGGTCTCCGCGCTCTTCCGGTCGCCCACCGTCAGGTCGCTGGCTCCCCTCCTGACGCGGCTGCGTCAGGCCACGGCCTCCGCCGGCTGAGGACCGCGGCGTCCACCGGACAGTCCGCGGGCACGTCTCGCGCTTCGGGTCGGTCCTCGGCGTCCGTGGGCGTGGCCGTCAGGAGCTGGAGGGCGGTGGCGTACATGCGCCGCTTGACGGTGTGCAGAGTGGGGCCTGCCTTGGCAGCGCCGGCCCGCGCGATGGCGAAGGCCGTCGGGTGCACCGCGTCCGCGGCGACGGCGTGGTCGACGACAGCCGCGGCCGCGGCGTCGGCGCCGCCGTAGCGACGGCCGCTGATCAAGGCCTCATGGGCGGCCTGCGGGCTGAGCCGGGCCTGGACGAGGGTGGCCATGCCGCGGGTCAGGGGGATGCCGATGTCGATCTCCGGCAGGCACCAGAAACCGCGGTCGGCGCGCATGACACGGAAGTCGTGGGCGAGGGTGAACAGAGCGCCGGCGGCGAAGGCGTGCCCCTGAACGGCGGCCACCGTGATCACCGGAAGAGCGAGCACACGGGCGAAGAGGCGCTGGAGGGAGGCCATGCACTCCTCCCAGCGCTCTCCGTCGGCAGCCAGCCAGGTGAGGTCCGCGCCGTTGGAATAGAACCGGCCCGTCGCGGTGGTCATCAGGGCCCGGGGCCCCTCGGCCTTCTCGACCTGGTCGAGAGCGTCATGCACGGCGCCGATGAATGCGGGATCGAAACGGTTCTCCGTGTTGCCGAGATCGAGGACGAAGATGTCGTCGCGCAGCTTGAGTGTGGGCATGGCGGCTCCTTCGACGTGGTGGCGACATACAAGCACGCAGCGGTTAAGCAATGACCGCACCGCCTCCAAACAGGCGCTTAAGCGGTGGAGGGGGGAACGGCGACCCCGAGGCAAAAATCTCACCAAGGGAAGGGACAGCAGCGCAGATGTTGAACCCGGGCGAGCGGCCGATCTGGTAACGGCGCCTGTTTGCTTTGAGCGTTTTGCCCTTCCTCAAATTTCCCTCACGTTTTGAGGTCCTTGACTGGTGGGACACCTCAAGGCAAGCTCTGGCAGGTTGTCGACGGACAGTGGGGGGCGAGTCGATGGGCTTTGCAACAACGCGCCGGAAAAACGCTGGGTACATATACGGGCTCATCGCTGCGATCGTACGGACGTTTCTGTGCATCGTGGCCCGAAGGGACTGGCGGGGCGCCCATAATCTGCCCCGAGAAAGTGGATACATCACCGCGATCAATCACACCTCATATCTCGACCCATTGGCCTACGGCCATTTCCAGTACAACAATGGATTACCGCCGAGATTCCTGATCAAAAGCTCACTGTTCGATGTTCCGGTACTGGGTGGAATTCTTCGGGCGACCGGGCAGATTCCCGTGGAACGCGGCAGCCACCGGGCGGCGGACGCCTTGCACGCGGCCGTCGAGGCGCTGGAGCGCGGACGCTGTGTCGCCATCTACCCCGAAGGCACCTTGAACGCCACCGCGGACCTGTGGCCCGGCCGGGCCAAGACCGGTACCGCCCGACTCGCTCTGACGACGGGGGCGCCGGTCGTACCGGTGGCGCAGTGGGGCGCGCACGAGATCGTCCCGCCCGACGGCAGGAGCCGTCGACGGTTCCGGCCGTTCCCGCGCACCGCGCTGATCGTCGCGGCCGGGCCGCCGGTCGATCTGTCCGACCTCTACGGTGCGGAACTCACGGTGCCGGTCCTGCGGGAGGCCAGTGCGCGGATCATGGCGGCGATCACGGATCTTCTGGTGGAGGTCCGGGGGGAGGAGCAACAGCCATCGCCGAGCCCCGGCTGAGGTCCGGTGCGCGGGCAAGTCCGCCATGGCCTGCCGGGCAGGCCGAAGGAGACACACACACTCAGACGTCGTGTGAGAGAACGGGAAACGTAGTGGATCTGGTGGAGCGTGAACGCAGCCGAAGTGCGCTGGAGGAACTGTTCGCTCAGGCGTATACGGGCGGCGGGCGGGCGGCGCTTGCCGTCGGTGCGCCCGGCATGGGAAAGAGCGCATTGATCCGGCAGGTGCAGACGCATGCCGCCGGGGCGGGCGCGGTGGTGCTGTCGGCAGTGGCCTCACGGGCGGAGAAATCCCTGCCGATGGGTGTCATCGGGCAGTTGCTCGGAGCGGTGGGGTCATCCTCCTCGCGCTCCCCGGACCTGGACGGGCTGCTGTCGTCCGCCATCACGCTGCACCCCGAGGAGTGGACGATGCCCAGCCACACCTCCGTCACGGCCCCCATCGTCGAGGGCGTCCACCGGGTCGTACGCGGCCTGACCGAGCGGGCACCGCTCCTCATCACCGTCGACGACATCCACGAGAGCGACGCCGCGTCGCTGTTCTGCCTGCTGTACCTGGTGCGACGTGCGGCCATGTCACGCATGCTGGTCGTGCTGAGCGACGGCCATGTGCTGCCCCAGATGTCCTCGCCGCTCACCTCCGAGTTTTTCGGTAACCCGGCGTGTTCACTGATCCACCTGACGCCGTTCTCCGCGCAGCGCACGAGGGTGGAGATCGCGCCGCACACGCCCCCGGGCACCGTCGACCGCCGGGCCGCGAGCTGCCACCGGGCGTCCGGCGGCAACCCGTTGTTGCTGCGGGCCCTCCTGGAGGACGACGACCGGGTGGACGACGGCAGAGTGGACGACGGCAGTGCGGAGCGGCCCGGCCGCGGCGTCACCCCGGTGGCAGGGGCCAACTTCCGTCTCGCCGTGCGCTATCTGCTCAACCGGCTGGAAAAGCCGATGCCGCAGGTCGCCCGGGGGCTCGCCCTGCTGGCCACCGAGGCGACGCCGGGCCGGCTGGACCGGCTGCTGGCGCTGCCGAGCGGCACGGCTGCCCAAACGCTGAGCACACTGGACGCTGTCGGCCTGACCTGGGGCGGCCGACTCCAGTTCGAGGCCACCCGGGCCGCCGTCCTTGAGGAGATGTCCACGGCGGACCGGGTGGACCTGCGGCGCCGGGCCGCCTGGCTGTTGTACGAGGAAGGGGCGCCGGCGCCGGCGGTGGCCTCCCTGCTGGTCGCGGCGGGCACCTCGGCCGCCGAGAGCTGGGCCCTGCCGGTCCTGTCGGACGCCGCCGAACACGCGCTGCGCGGCGGCGACGTGCGGGGAGCGGTCGCCTGTCTCCACGCCGCCCGCACCGCCTGCCGCACCGGTGAACAGCGTGCCGCGGTACGAGCCGAACTCGCCAGGACCGAATGGGACGCCGACCCTTCTCTCGTCCTGGGACACCTCACCGGGCTGATCCACGACCATGGCACCGATCGGTTGGAGCCGCGGCACGGGCTGCTGCTGGCCGGGTTCCTGCTGTGGCACGGCCGCCCGGAGACCGCGGCCGACGTGCTCGCGGACCTGTCCGCCGCGGGCGACCGGCTGTCGGACAGCCAGCGTTCCCACCTGCCGTCCGTACGGGCCTGGCTGCGGTACGCCTACCCGGCGGCCGGGGCGCGGATCGAGGACGGCCACGAACCCGCTGATCCGCCGCCGCTGGACGAGACGATCGCGGGCACCCGGCCGGACGCGGTGAGCGCCGGGCCGCCGGACGCCCGCAGCGCGAGTGATCCGGCGACGGGCGCGGTGGCCGTCGCCGAGAGCCTGCTGCAGAGCACGGTCATGCACGGTCCTCGCACGGCCTCCGCCCTGGCGGGGCTCACCGTGCTGTTCGACCACGCCCGGCTCGACCGGGCCGCCGCCTGGTGCGAGGTGCTGATCGACAAACTGCCCAACCAGCCGCGGACGGCACGCGCCCTCTTCCTGGCGGCGAGCGCCGCGGTGGAGTGCCGGCGGGAGAACTTCGAGTTGGCCGGGGAACGGGCCGGGACGGCGCTCTCCCTGCTCACCCCGGCGGCCTGGGGTGTCACCATCGGCATACCGCTGGCCGTGCAGGCGCTCTCCCGGCTCGCTGCCGGGGACCGCCGGGGGGCGGACGCCTGCTTCGCGGTCCCGGTGCCCCCCGAGATGTTCGGTTCCCTGCCCGGCTTGCACTACCTACAGGCTCGTGGCCGCCGCCATCTGACGGAGGGGCGCCACCACGCCGCTCTCGGTGACTTCTACGCCTGTCGCGAAGTGATGACGGCGGCGAACCTGGCCGACCTTCGGTCGGTGCCCTGGCGCCTGTACGCCGCGGAGGCGCTGGCGGGGCTCGGCGACCTCGCCGGGGCCCGCGCTCTTCTCACGACCGAATGGGAGTACGGGGCGGACGGGCGTCGCGCGCCGGCCGAACGGCGCCGGGCCCAGCGGCTGATGGACTGCCTGGAGACGGCCGTGTCCGAGGCAGCGCGTCATCCCCTTCAGCCGGTCGTCCTGTACCCCGGAGGGTTGGGTGACGGCGCCGCGGAGCGTGCTTCGTTCGACGTGCTCAGCCCGGCCGAGCAGCGCGTCGCCCGGTTGGCTGTGCGGGGGCACACCAATCGCGAGATCGCCGCCCGCCTGTTCGTGACGATGAGCACGGTGGAGCAGCATCTGACGCGCTCCTACCAGAAGCTCGGCGTGCGCGGGCGACCGGACCTGCTGTCGAGGCTGGGCGCGCAGTTGACGGTGCACTGAGCGGCCGCATTGTCGGGCGATTCTCCGTGGACGGCTTTTCGGTGATGCCCTGAATCACCGAAAAGCCGTTCCGAACATAACTCTGTCATGCGAGGCCGATGAACCCTTATTCGCGGCGCCTGCCACCCCAGCCTCCTTTTAAGGGTGCTGTTAGGGGTTGTCAGGGGATTGAGTTCTCTCGCATTGTCGAACAGGCCGGGGCGTCACTGCGGAGGCCCTGGGCGGAGCACAGGTCGCACACGGAAGTCACGGGGGGATGCCACGTGCAGTTCGGAATTCTGGGGCCGGTCGAAACAGTCGTATCCGGGCGGGTCATCACGCCCCAGCCGGCCAAGGTCAGGGCCGTCCTGGGTTTTCTGGCCGGGCACGCGGGGAAAGCCGTCTCCCGGAAGAGCCTGGTGGACGCGCTGTGGAACGGGGCTCCGCCGCGCACCGCGCGTACGGCGCTCCAGGTCTATGTGTCCAAGCTGCGCAAGCACCTCGACGAGCATGCCGGTCTGGCCCACCGGCTGGTGACCATGCCGCACGGCTACTCACTCGCCCTGGAACCCGGCGAGCTGGACCTCCAGGTGTTCGACGGCCTGGTCCGGCGCGCCCGGACCGCGGTGTCCGACAGCCGTTCGCACGAGGCGCTGGCTCACTTGCAGGAAGCCTGCGCGCTGTGGCGCGGTCCCGCCTTGGCCGACCTGCGTGGCTCGGTCCCATTCGACGCCCTGGCACGCCAGTTGGACGAGCGGCGGATCGACGCACTGGACCAGCGGATCGGCATCCAGCTCGCGCTGGGCCAGCATTCTCACGTCATCGGCGAGTTGTACGGGCTGATCGACCAGTACCCCACCTGGGAGGCGGCGCACGGGCACCTGATGCTCGCCCTGTACCGCAGCGGTCGGGTCGCCGAGTCGCTGGACGTCTACCGTGTGATCCGCCTCGCTCTGGTGCGCGAACTCGGCATGGAGCCCGGGGAGCACATACAGCAGCTCCAGAGGTCCATCCTCTCCCGGAACCCGGAGCTGGACGACGCCGCGTTGCTGTCGGGCACTCGCTGACCGACGATTAGGCAGCGCTTAAGCGGGACTCGAATTCCGCACTGTTAGGCTCCCCGAGAAGCCCGCCTACCGGATTTCTGTCGGAAGTCACTCGAAATAAGGGCCACTTCATGCTTTCGCATCTCTCAGAAAGACTCCACGACCCCATATTCTACGCCCTGCCGGCGGTCGTACTGATCATCGTCGTGGAATTCATCGCCATTCGTTGCGACAGCGAGGACGTCGAACGCTACAGCAGCGCGGACACCTGGGCCAACATACTGACCGGGATGGGCGCCCTGGTCATCTCCAGTGTGCTGCGCACGGGGGCGCTGGTCTTCTACGCCTGGCTGTACGTCTACGTCGCCCCGTTCCAGCTGCCCGCGGACGCCTGGTACACGTGGGTGGCCCTGTTCTTCGGGGTCGATCTCACCATCTACGTCTACCACCGCATGACCCACCGCATCCGGCTGCTGTGGGCCGGCCACCAGGTGCATCACTCCAGCCAGTACTTCAACGTCTCCGTTGCCCTGCGACGCAAGTGGGCACAGTGGTTCGAGAAATTGATGTGGCTGCCGCTGCCGCTGCTGGGCGTGCCGCCAGCGCTGGTCTTCACGATGCACTCGGTTCACCTGCTGTACGGGCTGTTCGCGCACACGGAGAAGATCGGCACCCTGCCACGCCCCATCGAGGCGGTGTTCGTGACGCCCTCCCACCACCGGGTGCACCACGGCAGCGACCCGGAGTACCTGGACAAGAACTACGGCAGCATCCTCATCGTCTGGGACCGGATGTTCGGCACCTTCCAGCCCGAACTGCACCGTCCCACCTACGGTCTGACGAAGCCGGTCACCACGCACAGCGTCTGGCGGATCCAGCTGCACGAGTTCGTCCAGATGTTCCGCGACGTGCGTAACGCAACGTCCTGGCACGACCGTGCCGGATACGTCTTCGGACCGCCCGGCTGGCACCCCGGTGCCCGGCGCGCGCCCGGCCCGCGCCGGCCGGAACCCGCGCGGCGCACCACCGCCTGACCACCAGGAGGGACCCGGCCCGTCGGGCCGGGTCCCTCCTGCATTCGAGGACCGTGACAGACCGAGAAGGACCGAGGATGACCACACCCGTCCCCTCCAGTGGCAGTGGCCCGCGCGGCCACGCCTGGCTCACGCTCGTCACGCTCGCCCTGGGCGCCATGACGGTCTCCCTGGACAGCACCGTCGTGGCCGTCGCGCAGCCCGTCATGCGGGACCGGCTCGACGCCGGCATCGGCGACATCCAGTGGGTGACGGCCAGTTATCTACTGGCCCTCGCCTCCTCGCTCGTCATCGCGGGCCGGGTGGGGGACCGGTTCGGGCACCGGCGGACGTTCCTGGCTGGCACCGCCGGCTTCGTGGTGTCGTCGGCCGCGATCGGTCTGGCGACGGATGTCACCTGGGTCATCGCACTGAGAGTGGTGCAGGGGCTGTTCGGCGCGCTGATGCAGCCGCCGACACTGGCCCTGCTGCGTACCACGTTCCCGCCGGACCGGCTGAACCTTCCCATCGCGCTGCGCAGCGGCGCCCTGGGCCTGGCCACCGCGGCGGGTCCGGTCGTCGGGGGGCTGCTGGTGGCGCACGGCGACTGGCGTCCGGTGTTCTTCGTCAACGTACCGCTGGGTGCCGTCGCCTTCGGGCTGGGGCTGCTGGTGCTGCGCGAGACACCGCCCGACCGGACGGCCCCGGACACCGACCCGGTCGCCGTGCTGCTTCTGACCGGCACACTGCTCGCCCTGGTGTGGGGTGCGGTCAAGGCACCCGACTACGGCTTCGCCGACGTGCGGACCTGGTCGTCGCTGGGCGGTGCGGTCGTGCTGGGGGTCGGCTTCTGCCGGTGGGAGTCGCGGGCGCGGACACCGCTGGTACCACCCGCCCTGTTCCGGGTGCGCCGTTTCGCCGCGGGCGTGCTGCTGATGACGCTGGTCTCCTTCGTGCTGTTCGGCGTGCCCTTCCTGCTCGCCTTCCAGTTGCAGAACGCCCTGGGCATGTCGCCGCTGGACTGCGGGCTGCTGGTGCTGTGGCTGACCCTGGCCATGGTCGCGTCGGGGGTGGGGACCGGCCTGCTGATGCACCGCACCGGGGCACCGCTGCCCGCGGTGGCCGGCATGGGCCTCACGGGCCTGGCCGCGCTCGGCCTCGCGCACGCGGTCACGGCGGGCCCGGTCGGTGTGGAGACGCGGTGCTGGCTGGTGCTGCTGGGGGTCGGCTTCAGCGCCGTGATCGTGGCTGCCACTCATCTCATCGTGCGCGAGGCGCCGGTACAGCACTCCGGCATCGCCGGCGGCATCCAGCAGACCGCGATGCAGGTCGGCGGGAGCCTGGGCACCGCCGTGCTGGGGGCGGTGCTCGCCGCCCGCGTCGAGGCCCTGCTGCCGGACCGGCTGGCCGAGGCGGGTGTGCGGCTGGAGGGGGACGCGCTCCGGGACGCCGTGCGCTCGGCGGTGACCGGCAGCACCCCGCGGGCGCTGGGCGGCCCGGCGCACTGGGCCGTCCGGGATTCCTTCGGCTCCGGCCTGCACATCGCCCTCGTCCTGTCCGGCGTCCTCGCCCTGCTGGCCGCCGCCGCGGGCGCGGTGCTGCTGCGCCGGCCCGGCCGGGCAGCGCACGACGGCGGTGCCGAGAACGCCGCGACGCCGGAGCGGGAGCGGGCGTCGGGAACCGCCGAGTGACGACGGTCCGCGCGCCCGGTGACCGGGACCCCGTCGCGGGGTCCCGGTCACCGCCAGCCGGACATCGGCGAGACCGGCCGGGCAGCGGCCTCGCGGGCCGCCGTGTGTCCGGCGCCTCGCATATCGGTCTCCCAGCGGCTCCAGAAGTCGTCGAGCCAGGTCAGGGTCTCCCGCATCAGGTAGTGGTCGGCGTCGGGGCGTAGGGCGGAGAGCAGGAAGGACTTGCGGCCCTCGGCGGGTGGTCCGAGCACGGTGACGCGTTCCTCCACCGAGCCGTCGCAGCGTACGGGGCGGTGCCGGTCGTCCAGGTCCAGCCCGCCCGGCTCGAAGTCCTCCCCCGTGGCGGAGGTGTTCCGCCACAGCCGCACGGTTCCCCGGCGCAGCAGGTTGCGGAAGAGGGAGGCGGCGTCGCGGCGCGGATCGAAGGGGTGGACGCGCGCGTCCACCAGCGTGTCCACCGGGCACGACACCCCGGTGACGGGACCGTCGACGCGGAACCGCCCGGTGCCGGGATCGGGCGTGACCACGGCGCCCTGACCGGCGCCGACCAGCAGCAGCCCGTGCCGGACCAGGGCTTGGACACGGGCCATCACCTCGGCGGCGGCACCGTTGGCGAGCCGGTTGTGCAGGCGTACGTAACGGGTCAGGAAGTCCCGGTGGGAGTCGGCCGTCAGTCCGCCGTCGTCCACCGCGTAGGAGATCACTGCGCGCAGGTCCCGCCACACTCCGTCGGCCGCGGCCTTGTGCGGGTTGTCGAGGTTGCCATGGGCGGCCCACCGCTGGTCGCGGTCCATGAAGGCGAGCACATGGGCCCGGTATTCCTCAGGCGTGGGGGCGGCGGAGGGAAGCACGGGCCGTACGGTGCGCTCCCAGCTGAAGCGATTGCCCTTGGGATCGGTCTCCAGGGCCCAGGGCGAGTGGCGCGCCGTGTCCGGGCCGGGCAGCGGGCTGTCCGGCCCGAGGACCACGTCCGTCCAGCGGCGCAGAGCCGCCCCGACCGGCCAGTTCCCCTGGGCCGCCTCCGCGTCGGCCTGGGACACCCGGCCGGCCAGTACCGAGTCGAGCACCTCGACCACCTCGTCGACCGCGGCCTCCAACGGGGCCAGCAGCCGGGTCGGATCGTGCGGCCGGTCGCCGTGCGGAGGGCCGCCCGCCAGGAACGCCCGGTGGGCGAGGGCGGTATGGGCGGCCAGGAAGGCACCCGTGCCCGGTCCGAACAGGGTGGTGTAGTGGACGTGGGCCATCTCCAGCACGATGAGCGGCAGCACGTCCCGTTCGAAGTCGAGGCGGCGCGGTCCCGAGCCGTCCGCGCCGGGCACACCGACGCCGGCGCGCAGCCGGTCGACGGCGTCGGTGGTCAGGAACACCCCCTGGTGTTCCAGCCGGGCGGGGTCGGCCTCCTTGTGGTTGTCCGGCCGGGCGAAGGTGAACAGGCCGCTCTCGCTGAAGGCCAGCAGCCGTGCGGGCTCGGCACCGCTCGGCGCGTAGCACAAGCCGTGCGCGGGATCGGGCAGGAAGCGTCCGCCGCGGCCCTCGGTGAGGTGGAGGATCACGTCGATGGCGGTCAGCCCCATACCCGCGACGCCGACCACCCGGTCGCTCCCGGTGTCCGCGGCCCGCAGCGTCCGGTCCAGCGGGTAGGCGTACGGCACGTACGACGACGCGGTGCGCTCGGCGTGAGCCAGCAGTTCGGCGGTGCGGGGCGTGCGCCGGGGGTCGTGCTGGGTATGGCCGGTGACGATCAGGGCCTGGTCGACGGGGAAGCAGCGGCCGTCGGTGATCCGCACCAGCAGCCGGCGTCCCCGCGGCTGGATGTCCGCCACCTCCGCGTGGTGCAGGTACACCTCGACACCGGGGTGCCGGCGCAGGTCGCGCAGGTAGGCGTGGAACATGTCCTGGAGGGCCAGACCGTGCACGTAGCGCCGGGGCCAGTCGTCGGGGCCGAGGTCGAGGTCCGGCTCGCCGGTGCGGGCGAACCTGCGCCGGCACCACTCGTGCAGGGTGGGCCGCTCCCGCGCGGGACGCAGCCGCCGGGCACCGCGCACCGATTCGTCGGCGGCAAAGGACACCTGGCTGGTGATGCGGTTCAGGAAGCTGGTCGTGGGCTGGGTGGGGCTGTGCGATTCCCCGGAGCCGAAGTGTCCGGAGCGTTCGAAGAGATGGATGCGCAGCCGGCCGTCCGGCCCGAGCCGGTCGAGGTCGGCGGAGAGCCGTTCGAGGGCGTAGGTGGCGCGGGGGCCGCCGCCGACGATGGCGAGCGTGTGGACCCGGGTCGCGGTCATCTGGCCTCCGTGGTCCTGGGGGGCGGGTCGCCGGCCCCCGCCGACGGCAGGGCGCGGGCGAGTACGGCGAGGCAGGCGTCGATGTCCGCCGCGTCCATGGCCCCCATGGTGGAGAGCCGGAAATAGCCGCCGGCGAGCTGTTCCTGCGCCGCGTACACGACGAAACCCTCGTCCTTCAGTTCCTGGTGCAGTCGTGCGAAGGTCAGGCCCTCGGGTAGTGCGACGGCGGTGAGCCCGACCGCGCGGTGGTGCGGCGGGATCAGGATGCGCAGGCCGAGCGCGGTCAGTCCGGCGCGCAGTCGTTCCGCCAGCCGGCGGTAGCGGGCGCCGCGCGCCGCCGGGCCCTCCGCGAGCGCCAGGTCCAGGGCCTTGTCGAAGGCGTGGAAGACCGGAACGGCCGGGGTGAAGGCGGGGACGCCCGCGGTGTGCTGGGCCTGGTAGTGCCGTCCCAGGTCGAGGTAGTAGGAGCGCGGGGCCCGGGTCGCCAGCTCCGCGAAGTCGGTGTGCGCGGCACAGACGAACGACAGTCCGGGCATCCCCTCCAGGCACTTGTTCGCCGTTCCCACCAGCCAGTCGATGCCGTGCGCCGCGATGTCGACCGGCTCGGCACCGACGCTGCTGATGGCGTCCACGATGACCTGGCGCCCGTGGCGGTGCGCGACGGCGGCCGACGCGGCGACGTCGTTGAGCATGCCGGTGCTGGTCTCGTGGTGCACGAGCGCGACATGGGTGAGGGAGGCGTCCGCGGCGAGTGCCCGTTCGACGCGGCCGGGGTCGACGGGCGTGCCCCAGCCCAGCTCCAACCTGACGCACCGGACACCGAGAGCCGCCGCGATGTCGTGCAGACGCTGTCCGTAGTGGCCGTTGTCCACCACGAGCAGGCCGCCCGTCGGGGGGACGACGCCGACGGCGGCTTCCAGCGCGGCCGTGCCCGAACCGGTCAGCACCACGGAGGTGTGCCGGGCCGTGCCACCGCACAGGGCGGTGACCTTGCGGCGGACGTCGTTCATCAGCTCGGTGAACTCGGGTTCGCGATGGCACAGGTCCGGGCCGCCGAGCGCGGCGCGCACCTCCGGCACGGTGTTCACCGGCCCCGGGTTCATCAGCACCCAGCTGCGCGAGGCGGCGGAGGCGGAGGTGGTCATGCCGTCACCGCCGTGCGGAAGCGAGTGGCCGACGCCGGCGGGGGCAGGGCGGGCCGGCCCAGGCGCGGGTCGGAGTGGGCGCGGATACGGACCCGGATCAGGGAGGGGCCGCGGTGGCGCAGCTGCTCGGCGAGAGCCGCCCGCAGGCCCTGCTCGCCGGTGACCTCGGTCGCCGAGCAGTAGCCGGACGCGGCGGCGATCTCCGTGAAGTCGACCGCCGCCGACCCGGTGGGCTGTCCGCCCGTCGACTCGTACGCCTCGTTGTCCAACAGCACGTGCAGCAGGTTCGGCGGGGCGGTCCGGCCGATGGTGGCCATGGTCTCCAGGCGCATGAGGGCGGCGCCGTCCCCGTCGAGGACGACGACCTGCCGGGTGGGCGCGTTCAGGGCGACGCCGAGGGCCACAGCGGAGGCGCAGCCCATGGAGCCGACAACGTACAGGTTCTGCGACCGGTCCCAGTCGCGTTCCAGTTCCCGCGCGGTCTTGCCGGTGGTGGCGACGACCAGAGCCTGGTCGCCGACCGCCCGCATCACGTGCCCGATGGCCTCCGAGCGCGCCATCAGGCGGCTGTCCGGGCGGGAGTCCGCCGTGTCGCACGGTGCCGCCGGCCAGGGGGCGATGGCGCCCTTGGGGACGACGAAGGCGAAGGGCAGCCCCGTCTCGCGCATGTGCGCGTCCGCGACCGCCAGCCGTGCGGTCAGTTCTTCCTCCCGGTCCGGCAGGAGCTCGTTGCGGATCTCCATGCCGGTCAGCAGGGAGCGGGTGATGCCGCCCATGAGCTGGTGCTGCGGTTCGTCCGGGACGCCGGGTTCGCCGCGCCAGGTCACCAGGAGCAGCACCGGCACGCGCAGGGTGTGGCACAGGGAGGTGAGGGGGTTGACGGCGTTGCCCAGTCCGGAGTTCTGAAGGATCACCACCGGACGGCGCCCGGCCAGCCAGGCGCCCGCGGCCATAGCGACGGCCTCCCCCTCGTTGGCGGAGATGAGGTAGCTGTCCGGCATCTCCTGTTGCAGGCAGCTGATGACAGGGCCGAGGTAGGAGCAGGGCACCCCGGTGAACGGGCCGAAGCCCGCCCGGTCCAGGATGCCGACGACCTTGCCGGGGTCGAGGGCGCGGGTCATGCCGTCACCTGCTCCGGCATCAGCGCTGCCAGTTGCCGCAGGTGGTCCGGAGAGCGGACCTCCGTCCAGCCGCCGGCCGTCGTCACCGCGTGCACGGTCCGGCCGGCGGCGACGAGATCGGCGAGCAGGTCGGCCAGGGCAACGGAGGCGGCCGCACCGGAACGCCGTTTCTCGGCGGCCTGCCGCAGGTCGGCGAAGGCGGCGCGGGAGAAGGCCGCCGCGTGCGCGAACACCGCGGGTCCAGCGGCCCCGTCACCCAGGGCGGTCACCAGGTGGCGTCCGAGCCGCCGGCCCCCGACCGCCCCCGAGGCCAGCGTCACGGGGACCGCGTCCGTCTCCGGCCCGGCCGCGGTCACGTCGACGAGTACGCAGATGTCGGCGGGGTCGGTGACCAGCCGGCGCAGCGTCTCCGCGTCGGCGAACACGCGCTCCGGCAGCACCAGGGTGCGCGCGGCGGTACCGGCGGGCACGTCGGCGAGGGCCGCCGCGGTGTCGGTGCGGCCGTCGCGGGAGGTGTCGAGGACGGACCGCACCCCGCTCTCGCGCAGCGCGGCGGCCAGCAGCCCGGACAGGCCCCGCGCGTCGGCCGTCGTCGTCCCCGGCCCCGGGG
>NZ_JBFAAP010000018.1:0-127635 GCF_040639815.1 Streptomyces sp. NPDC023723 | reverse complement strand
GGCGTGCGCCGGCACCGGCGGGGCGGCCGGGGGCGGGCCCGGGTAGCCGGGGGCCGGCGGCGGGGGTACGGGAGCGGACCGCGCTCCCGGGGGCGGGTCCGGGTGATGTGCGGCCGGGGACCAGCCGGTGGCCGGTCCGTGCCCCGGCTGGTGGGGCGGCGGCAGCGGAGAACCCACTGCGTGCTGCATCCGGTGCCACTCCGTCTCGTTCTTCGGGCTCGGTCCGCCACCGGGCGCTGCCGCCGGGGCCCAGGCTCGGCACCGGCGCGCACCGTCGGCTCACTCACCGCGGGCGATGGGCGCTGACAGCGGGGCCGACCCCGCCTCTGTCGCAGAACGGTACCGCCCCCGGCCGTCGTTTGGTGAACGGCCGGGGGCGGTACCAAGTGCCCGATGGGCAGGGCGAATCGGGCGGATGGTGCTTGACGGGACCTACTGCCCCACTTCGCCGTAGGCGGCGAGCAGGACCGCCGGGTCGGGGCCCTCCAGGACGGTGGGCTTGGCCAGGCCGTCCAGGACGATGAAGCGCAGCAGGTCGCCGCGGGACTTCTTGTCGACCTTCATGTTCTCCACCAGCTTGGGCCACTGGTCGTGCCGGTAGTGCAGCGGCAGCCCGACCGCTTCGAGGATGCTGCGGTGCCGGTCGGCGGTGGCGTCGTCCAGGCGGCCGGCCAGGCGGCCCAGTTCGGCGGCGAAGTGCATGCCGACCGCGACGGCGGCGCCGTGCCGCCACTTGTAGCGCTCGTTCTTCTCGATGGCGTGGCCGAGGGTGTGGCCGTAGTTGAGGATCTCGCGCAGACCGGCTTCCTTGAGGTCCGCGGAGACGACCTCGGCCTTGACCCGGATGGCCCGCTCGATCAGCTCGGCGGTGTGCGGACCGGCCGGGGTGCGGGCGCCCTCGGGGTCGGACTCGATGAGCTCCAGGATCGCCGGGTCGGCGATGAAGCCGGCCTTGATCACCTCGGCGAGCCCGGAGACGTAGTCGTGGACCGGGAGGGAGTCCAGCGCGGCGAGGTCGCACAGCACCCCGGCCGGCGGGTGGAAGGCGCCGACGAGGTTCTTGCCCTCGGCGGTGTTGATGCCGGTCTTGCCGCCGACGGCCGCGTCGACCATGGCCAGCACGGTGGTCGGCACGGCGACCCAGCGCACCCCGCGCAGCCAGGTCGCGGCGACGAACCCGGCGACGTCCGTGGTGGCGCCGCCGCCGACGCCGACGATGACGTCGGTGCGGGTGAACCCGGACTGGCCGAGCGCCTTCCAGCAGTAGGCGGCGACCTCGGCGGTCTTGGCCTCCTCCGCGTTGGGCACCTGGATGGCGATCGCGTCGTAGCCCTGGCCCGCGAGGTCGCCGCGCAGCGCGTCACCGGTCTCGGCGAGCGCCTCGGGGTGGATGACGGCGACCCGCTTGGCCTTGGGGCCGACGAGTCCGGGCAGCTCGTCGAGGAGCTGCCGGCCGACCAGGACCTCGTAGGCCGCGCTGCCCGCGGTGGCGCCGACCTGGATGCGGGTGACTGCCTCGCTGCTCATGCTTCTTCCAACTCCAGTGCGTCCAGGGCGGCCTGAGTGACCTCTTCCGGGGTGCGGCCGTCGGTGGACACGACGGCCTCGGCGACCCCCTCGTACAGGTGCCGTCTGGCCTCCATCAGCTCGCGCCACTGCTTGCGCGGGTTGACCGCGAGCAGCGGCCGGGCCGCGTTGAGCCCGGTGCGCCGGGCCGCCTCCTCGACGTCCATCGAGAGGTAGACGACGCGGTGCGCGGCGAGCAGCGCGCGGGTGTCCTCGTCCAGGATCGCGCCGCCGCCCAGGGAGAGGACGCCGTCGTGCTCGGTGAGCGCCCGGTGCACGGCCTGCTTCTCCAGGGCGCGGAAGGCGGCCTCGCCGTCCTCGACGAAGATCTCGGCGATGGTGCGGCCCTCGGCGGCGACGATGTCCTCGTCGGTGTCCCGGTACCCGGCCCCGAGCCGCTCGGCGAGCAGCGCGCCGACCGTGGACTTGCCGACCCCCATCGGACCGACCAGGACGAGCAGCGGACGGCTCATCGGATGGCCAGTGCGTCGAGGTAGGAGGTGACGTTGCGCCGGGTCTCGGGCACGCTGTCGCCGCCGAACTTCTCCGCCACCGCGTCCGCCAGGACCAGGGCGACCATCGCCTCGGCGACGATGCCGGCCGCCGGGACGGCGCACACGTCGGAGCGCTGGTGGTGGGCGGCGGCCTCCTCGCCGGTGACGACGTCCACGGTCTTCAGGGCGCGCGGCACGGTCGCGATCGGCTTCATCGCCGCCCGCACCCGCAGCAGCTCACCGGTGGTCAGCCCGCCCTCGGTGCCGCCGGAGCGGCCGGAGGCGCGCTTGATGCCCTCGGGTGTGGCCAGGATCTCGTCGTGCGCCTGCGAACCGGGCACCCGGGCCAGGTCGAAGCCGTCCCCGACCTCGACGCCCTTGATCGCCTGGATGCCCATGAGGGCGGCGGCCAGCCGGGCGTCGAGGCGCCGGTCCCAGTGCACGTGCGAACCGAGTCCGACCGGAACGCCGTACGCCAGCACCTCGACCACACCGCCGAGGGTGTCGCCGTCCTTGTGCGCCTGGTCGATCTCCTCGACCATCGCCGCGGAGGCGTCCGCGTCCAGGCAGCGCACCGGGTCGGCGTCCAGCTTCTCGACATCGGCCGGGGTCGGCAGCACCCCGTAGGGCGCCTTGGCGGCGGCCAGCTCGACGACATGGCTGACGACCTCGATACCGGCCGTCTCCTTCAGGTACGACCGCGCCACCGCGCCGAGCGCCACCCGGGCCGCGGTCTCCCGCGCGGAGGCGCGCTCCAGGATCGGCCGGGCCTCGTCGAAGCCGTACTTCTGCATGCCCGCGAGGTCGGCGTGACCGGGCCGGGGCCGGGTCAGCGGGGCGTTGCGGGCGAGTCCGGCGAGGATCTCCGGGTCGACCGGGTCACCGGCCATGACCTGCTCCCACTTGGGCCACTCGGTGTTGCCCACCATGATCGCGACCGGCGAGCCGAGGGTCAGGCCGTGCCGGACACCGCCGAGGAAGGTGACCTCGTCCCGCTCGAATTTCATCCGAGCGCCGCGCCCGTAGCCGAGCCGCCGCCGCGCCAGGTGGTCCGCCACCATCTCGGTGGTGATCGGCACGCCGGCCGGAAGGCCCTCCAGCGTCGCGACGAGTGCGGGGCCGTGCGACTCCCCCGCGGTCAGCCAGCGCAACCTGCTCAACAGTGCTCCTCGGTGTTCGCGCCCGGTCCGTCACGGCGCGACCGGGTGCGCGGCCCTGATCCGCCGGCCCCAATCCTCCCATGTCCCCCGGTGCGGTCCGGGCGCCGGTCCACCAACCGGACAGCGGACCGGCCTAGGCGCCGGCGAGCGCCTGCTCGCCGGCCGCCCGCATGGCGGCCAGCGGGGCCGGGGCCTGCCCGGTCATCTGCTCCACCTGGAGCACCGCCTGATGCAGCAGCAGGTCGAGGCCGCCGACCACGGCTCCGCCGTGCGCCGACCAGCGGGCGGCCAGCGCGGTGGGCCAGGGCTCGTACAGCACGTCGAAGAGGGTCGCGGGCATCTCCGGCACGGCGGCGGTGAGGGCGTCGGTGGTACCGGCCGGGGTGGTGGCCACCACCAGCGGGGCGCGCAGCGCCTCCGCGGCCCGCGCCCAGTCCACGATCCGGACGTCGACGCCCAGCCGCTCGGCCCAGCCCCGCATCTCCTCGGCCCGGGCCTCGCTGCGCACGTACACGGCGACCTCGCCGGCGCAGATCCGGGCCAGCGCGGCCAGCGCGGAGGAGGCGGTGGCGCCGGCGCCGAGGATCGCGGCGCGCTCCACCTTCTCGACGCCGTGCTCGCGCAGGGCGGCGACCATGCCCGGGATGTCGGTGTTGTCGCCGGTGCGGCGGCCGTCCTCGGTGAAGACCACCGTGTTGACCGCGTCCACGGAGGCCGCCGTCTCGCTGATCTCGTCCAGCAGCGGGATGACGGCCCGCTTGAGCGGCATCGTCAGCGACAGCCCGGCCCACTCGGGGCCGAGATTGCCGACGAAGCCCTCCAGCGCCGCCTCGTCCACGTCGAAGAGGTCGTACGTCCAGCCCGTCAGGCCCAGCTCGGCGTACGCGGCGCGGTGCAGCACCGGGGAGAGGGAGTGGGCGATCGGGGAGCCGAGGACGGCGGCGCGGCGGCCGTCAGTCGCCGGTACTGGCATTGAACTTGTCCTTCAGCTTCTCGAACTCGGCGTTGGTCTTGGCGAACTCGGTGTTGCTCACACCGTCGGTGGCCACGAAGTAGATCCAGCCGTCGTCCGTGGGTTTGAGCGCGGCCGCCAGGGCCTCGGCACCGGGGTTGCCGATGGGACCGGGGGGCAGGCCCTTGTGGTAGTAGGTGTTGTACGGGTCCGGGTTGCTGTTGATCTCGGACTCGCCGATGTGGATCTCACTCTGACCCATCAGGTAGTTGAAGGTCGAGTCGAACTGCAGCTTCTGGTTGGTCTCGTAGTTGTCGGGCTTGAGGCGGTTGTAGATCACCTCGGCCATCTTGCGGAAGTCCTCGTGGGTCTTGCCCTCGGCCTGCACCAGGCTGGCGACCGTCACCAGCTGCCAGGGCCCGTCGAGCCCCAGTTCCTTGGACTTCTTCTCGAAGCCCAGCTCCTCGTACTGGTCGGCGGCCCGGGCCACCATCTCCTTGAGGATCTCCTTCGGCTTCTGTCCCTTGGCCGCGGAGTAGCTGGACGGGTAGAGGAAGCCCTCCAGCGGGTCCTTGACGTCCTCGTGGTTCATCGCCCAGTCGGGCAGACCGAGGTCCTTCCAGTCGCTCTCGGCGACCTTGGCGGTGGTGCCGCTGGCGACTTCCAGGCGTTTGTCGATGAGCTTGTAGACGGCGGCGGCGCGCGTGCCCTCGGGGATGACCAGGGTGTTGCGGCTCTTGGGGCTGAGCATCAGCTGCACGGCGCTCTCGGCGGACATCTCCTTCTGGAGCGTGTAGACGCCGTCCTGGATGCCCTTGGCGTTCGGGTTGCTCTGCAGCGCGGCGATGAACGCGTCGACGCTCTTGACCACGCCCTTGCGTTTCAGTTCCTGTCCGATGACCGAGCCGCCCGCGCCCTTGGGCACGGTGACGCTCACCTGCGTGCCGTTGCCCTCCCCCGCGAAGTCCGGGGCCGCGCCGAAACGATCCTGGTAGAACTGGTAGCCGAAATAGCCGAATCCGGCCACGCCGCCGCCCAGTACCAGGCAGACCACGAGGCACGCACAACCGTTCCGCCGCTTCTTCGGCTTGCCGCCGCGACCGCGCCGGTCGCCGCGTCCAGGGCTGTCGTCATCGGCCTCGTCGGCGCCGTCGTCGCCCGCGAAGAAGGCGTGTTCTCCCTGGTCGGGGCCCGGGTCCCAGTCGGTGCGCGCGGGCTCCGGCTCGGCCCGCCGACGGCTCGGCGGCTCCGGGGGCGGGTACGCGTCCGGGGTGCCGTAGTAGTCGGGCTGCTCGGTGCCGTAGGAGGCGGTGGTTGCCGGTCCGTACGGGTCCGCGGGATCGGCGGGGTACGGAGGCTGCTGACCGTAGCCGGCCTGGCCGCCGGTGTCGTACTGCTGCTGGCCCTGCTGCTGTGCCGGGTCGTACTGCGGCCGGCCGTACGCCGGGTCGTACTGCTGCTGGCCGTACTGTCCGTCGTACTGCTGAGCGTCGTACTGCTGTCCGCCGTACGACTGACCGTCGTGCGGGTACTGCTGCTGGGCCTGGCCGCCGTATGCGGCCTGGCCCGCGTCGCCCCAGTCACCGTGCTGCTGCGGATGGTGCTGCGGCTGGCCGCCGTCGGAGGGCTGCTGTCCCGCGGGGGCCTGCTGCCCTCCCCACCCGCCGTCCCCGTACAACGGGTCCTGAGGGTGCCACGGTTCGGAGCCCTGGCCCCGGCCATACTCAGTCATGGATCCCCTAGAGCCGCGAGGCGGCGGTCACGCGGCTTTCACGGACCGCTTACCGTTCCGCCTCTCTCCGTGCGGTGGCTGTTCGAACACCGCCGCATCGCGCGGAACGTTACCGTACAGCGATCAGATGACCACTTCGACGCCCTCGCCAGGAGGATTACCTGACACCCGTTCGGATTCAAGTGCCTGCTGAAGGATGATCACAGCGGCGGCCTGGTCGATGACCTTGCGGCCCTTCTTGGAGTTCACGCCGGAGGCGCGCAGGCCCTGGCTCGCCGTGACGGTCGTCATCCGCTCGTCGACGAGCCGGACCGAGACCGGGGTGATGCCCTTGGCGAGTTCCTGCGCGAAGCGGCGGACCTTGGCCGCCGCCGGGCCCTCGCCCCCCTTGAGGGAGCGCGGCAGCCCGACGACGACCTCGATCGGCTCGTACTCCTCGACGATCGCGCGCAGCCGCCGGTGGGCGGCCGGGATGTCCCGGCCCGGCACCGTCTCCACGGGGGTGGCGAGGATGCCGTCGGGGTCGCACGAGGCGACCCCGATCCGGGCGTCCCCGACGTCGATCGCGAGCCGACGTCCTCTGCGCATTACTTGGCCGTCTCCGCGACCAGCCGCTCGACGGCGGCCACCGCGTCGCCGATGGCGGCCGGGTGCTGGCCGCCGCCCTGGGCCACGTCCGGCTTGCCGCCACCGCCGCCGCCGAGCGTCTTGGCGGCGGTGCGGACCAGGTCACCGGCCTTGAGGCCGCGGTCGCGGGCGGCGTCGTTGGTGGCGATGACGGTGAGCGGCTTGCCGTTCACGGTCGTGAACAGGGCGACCACGGCGGCCCGGCCGCCCTGGATGCGGCCACGTACGTCGAGCACCAGCTTGCGCAGGTCGTCGGCGGTGGTGCCGTCCGGCACCTGCCCGGTGACCAGGGCCACGCCCTGCACGTCCTTGGCGGACTCGGCGAGACCGCCGGCCGCCTGGAGGACCTTCTCGGCGCGGAACTTCTCGATCTCCTTCTCGGCGTCCTTCAGCTTGCCGAGCATGGCGGAGACCTTCTCCGGGAGTTCCTCGGGGCGGCCCTTGATCAGCTCCTGGAGCTGGGCGACGACCGTGTGCTCGCGGGCCAGGAAGTTGTAGGCGTCCACGCCGACCAGGGCCTCGATACGCCGCACGCCGGAGCCGATGGACGACTCGCCGAGCAGCTTGACCAGGCCGAGCTGGGCGGTGTTGTGCACATGGGTGCCGCCGCACAGCTCCTTGGAGAAGTCGCCGATGGTGACGACCCGGACCCGCTCGCCGTACTTCTCGCCGAACTCGGCGATGGCGCCCTGCTTCTTGGCCTCGTCGATGCCCATGACGTCGGCGCGCACGTCCAGGTCGCGGGCGAGCACCTCGTTGATCTTCTGCTCGACATCGGTCATCACGGCCGTGGGCACGGCGGCGGGCGAACCGAAGTCGAAGCGGAACCGGCCGGGCTGGTTCTCGGAACCGGCCTGGGCGGCCGTCGGGCCCAGGGCGTCGCGCAGCGCCTGGTGGGTGAGGTGGGTGGCCGAGTGGGCGCGGGCGATGGCCGTGCGGCGCCGGTCGTCGATGGCGGCGTGCGCCTTGGCGCCCACGGTGACCTCGCCGACCTGGACGACGCCCTTGTGGACGTAGACGCCCGGCACCGGCTTCTGGCAGTCACGGATCTCGATGACGGCACCGGAGTCGGCCCTGATCCGGCCGGTGTCGCCGATCTGGCCGCCGCCCTCGGCGTAGAACGGCGTGCGGTCCAGGACGATCTCGACCTCGTCGCCCTCGGTGGCGGCCGGCGAGGAGACACCGTCGACCAGGATGCCGACGATCGTCGACTCGCCCTCGGTGTCGGTGTAGCCGATGAAGTCGGTGGCTCCGGCGCGGTCGGCGATCTCGCGGTAGGCGCCGAGGTCGGCGTGGCCGGTCTTCTTGGCCAGGGCGTCGGCCTTGGCCCGCTCCCGCTGCTCCTTCATCAGCCGCCGGAAGCCGTCCTCGTCCACCGACAGGCCCTGCTCGGCGGCCATCTCCAGGGTGAGGTCGATCGGGAAGCCCCAGGTGTCGTGGAGCAGGAACGCCTTGTCGCCGGCGAGCACCGAGCCGCCGGCGGCCTTGGTGTCGGCGACGGCGGTGTCCAGGATGTTGGTGCCGGCCTTGAGCGTCTTGAGGAAGGCGTTCTCCTCGGCGACGGCGACCTTCTCGATCCGTTCGCGGTCGGTGACCAGCTCGGGGTACTGCTGCCCCATCATCTCGATCACCGTGCCGATCAGGTCCTTGACGACCGGACCGGTGGCGCCGAGCAGCCGCATGTTGCGGATGGCGCGGCGCATGATGCGGCGCAGCACGTAGCCGCGGCCCTCGTTGCCGGGGGTGACGCCGTCGCCGATCAGCATCACGGAGGTGCGCATGTGGTCGGTGACCACGCGCAGCGAGACGTCCGTGTCGTGGGCGTCGCCGTAGGCCACACCGGTCAGCTCGGTGGCCTTGTTGATGACGGCCATGGAGGTGTCGATCTCGTACATGTTCTGCACGCCCTGCAGAATCATGGCGAGCCGCTCCAGGCCGAGCCCGGTGTCGATGTTCTTGCTCGGCAGGTCCCCGAGGATCTCGAAGTCCTCCTTGCCGATGCCCTGGCCGCGCTCGTACTGCATGAAGACCAGGTTCCAGATCTCCACGTACCGCTCGTCGTTGACGGCCGGGCCGCCCTCGGCGCCGAACTCGGGACCGCGGTCGTAGTTGATCTCGGAGCAGGGGCCGCAGGGGCCGGGCACGCCCATGGACCAGTAGTTGTCCTTCTTGCCCAGGCGCTGGATGCGCTCGGACGGGACGCCCACGACGTCGTGCCAGATGCGCTCGGCCTCGTCGTCGTCCTTGTAGACGGTGATCCACAGGCGCTCGGGGTCGAGGCCGTAGCAGCCCTTGTCCCGGTCGCCGGTGAGCAGCTCCCAGGCGAGCTTGATGGCGCCTTCCTTGAAGTAGTCGCCGAAGGAGAAGTTCCCGCACATCTGGAAGAAGGTGCCGTGCCGGGTGGTCTTGCCGACCTCTTCGATGTCCGGGGTGCGCACGCACTTCTGGACGCTGGTGGCGCGGTCGAACGGCGGCTTGACCTCACCGAGGAAGTACGGCTTGAAGGGCACCATGCCCGCCGGGACCAGCAGCAGAGTCGGGTCGTCCGCGATGAGCGACGCCGACGGGACGACGGTGTGCCCGCGCTCCTCGAAGAAGCTCAGCCAGCGGCGGCGGATCTCGGCCGACTCCATCAGTGGTCCTCATTCCGGTTGTACGAGTACGTCGTCCTGTCGATGTACTTCGAAGTGGTCGGGTCGTTGCGGTTCTCGATGGCGGCGTACCGCCGGGGCGCGGGGAGTTCCTGGTCGACGGGGGCGTCCAGACCGAGCGCGTCGCCCAGTTCGGCCTCCCGCTGGGCCATGTTGTCGCGGACGTCGAGCGCGAAGTCCACCGCGCGGTCCTTCAGCCGGCCGCCCGCCTCGATCGCCTTGTTCGCCGCGGTGACGGCGAGGTTCTCGGGGGTGAGCTGCTTCAGCTTCCGGTTGACCTTGGTGGTGGCCCACACTCCGGCGGCGACGCCGGTGGTGAACCAGAACGTACGGCGGAACATTGCTGGGTCAGTCCTTCTTCCGCTTCGCCCGCCGGGTCGCCGGGACGGTACGGCCCACCACGACGGTGCGCCTGGGGGTCTTGGCCGGCGCGTCGTCCTTGCGGCCGCCCATCGCCCGGCGCACGCCGTAGCCGAAGGCCGCGACCTTGACCAGCGGGCCGCCGAAGGTGGAGGCGACGGTGGTGGACAGCGCCGAGGCGTTGGAGGTGACCTCCTGGACGTCGGAGGCGATCGCGTCGACCCGTTCGATCTGGGTCTGCGCGGAGCGCACCGCCGTGGACGCGTCGGCCAGCAGCGGGACGGCCTGGTCGGTCACGTCCGCCACCAGCTTGGTGGTCGCCTTGAGCGTCTGGGCCAGCCTCACCAGTGCGACGGCGAGGAAGGAGACCAGGATCGCCCAGAAGACGGCCACCAGGATCCCGGCCACCTCGCCACCGGACACTGTGTGCACCCGCTCCCTGATACGTGCCTGAACATCAAGAACATCGGAAAACTCGTGCACCGAGCCTATCGCGCCGGGGCTGGGGGTCCGTACCGGATTACCGCCCGGACGCACAAGAGTGAACCGGAGTCGCGCGAAGCGATTGTACGCACCGCTTACGCTTCAGTACGCTGCGTTGCCTATGCGTGATCACCAACCTGACGGACCGGTCCGCCCGGCCGGGAATCTGCCGCTGGAGCTGGACGCCTTCGTCGGGCGCACGGCGCAACTGACCGCACTGGACGGCGCGCTGCGCGGCGCGCGGCTGGTGACGGTCACCGGGACGGGCGGGGTCGGCAAGTCGCGGCTGGCGGAGCGGGCCGCCGCCCGGTCGGCGCCGCGGCACGGGGTGTGGCGGGTGGACTTGGCGCCGGTGCGCGACGCGGAGTTCGTGGACTACGCGGTGGTGGAGGCGCTCGGCCTGACCGACCACACCACCCGGACGCCCCGCGAGACCCTGCTCGCCCACCTCGCCGAGCGGGAGGTCCTGCTGCTGCTCGACGGAATCGAACATGTTGTGGACGCATGTGCCGAGCTGGTGACGGAGCTGCTGGGCCGGGCCCCCGGGCTGCGGGTGCTGGCGGTGGGGCGCCGCCCGCTGGCCGTCCCCGGCGAGCGGCTGTTCCCGCTGGCGCCACTGGCCGAGGAGGAGGCGGTGGCCCTGCTCACGGTCCGCGCGGCCCAGCAGGGCGTGGCGGTCGGGAACGAGGACGGCGCCGCGGTGCGGGAGCTGTGCCGGCGGCTGGACGGCATCCCGCTGGCGATCGAGCTGGCGGCGGGCCGGCTGGGCGCGCTGACGCCGGGTCAGATGCTGGACCGGCTGGACGACCGGTTCCGGCTGCTGGCCGGCGAGCACCGGACGGTGCTCCCCCGGCACCGCGCGCTGCGCACCACGATCGGCTGGAGCCACGAACTGTGCACGCCCGGGGAGCGGCTGCTGTGGGCGCGCCTCTCGGTGTTCGCGGGCCGGTTCGACCTGGAGGCCGCGGAGTACGTGTGCAGCGGCGGCGGGCTGCTCGCCGAGGACGTGCTGGACGTGCTCTCCGCGCTGCTCGCCCAGTCGGTGCTGACCCGCGAGGAGACCCCGGCCGGGGCGCGCTACCGGATGCTGGGCTCGGTGCGGGCGTACGGCGCCCAGTGGCTGGAGGCGATGGGCGACGCGGCCCGGCTGCGGCGCCGGCACCGCGACTGGTACGTGGGCCTGGCGACCTGGTGCGAGCTGGACTGGTTCTCGCCGCGCCAGCCGGAGGTGGCGGCGCGGATCGAGGCCGAGCTGCCGAATCTGCGGCTCGCCCTGGACCACTGCCTCTCCGATCCGGACGGGGCGCATCTGGGCCAGTACCTGGCGGGCTCCCTCTGGTTCCACTGGGTGGGCTGCGGGCGGCTGGCGGAGGGGCGGCACTGGCTGGACCAGGCGGTCCGCCTCGACGCGGAGCGCACCGCGCGGGAGCAGTCCCGGCTCAAGGCACTGTGGGTGCTGGCCTATGTGGCGATCCTCCAGGGCGACACGGTGCCCGCGCTGGCGGCGCTCCAGGAGTGCCGTCAGGAGGCGGAGCGGGCCCACAACCCCACGGCGGTGGCGTACGCGGTGCACCGCACCGGCTGCCTGGCGCTGGTCACCGACGACGTGGCGGGCGCCGAGCGGCTGCTGCGCGCGGCGCTGGAGCGCTATCGGGAGATCGGCGAGCTGAACAGCAATGTGCTGATGGGCCAGGTGGAGCTGGCGATGGCGCGGGCCTTCCAGGGCGATCTGGCGGACGCTGTGCGGCTGTGCGAGGACGTCCGCCAGGTGTGCGACGACCACGGCGAGCGCTGGGCCCGTACCTACGCGCTGTACGTGCTGGCGTACGCGGCCTGGAGCGACGGCGATCCGGGCGGCGCCCGGCGGCTGCTGACCGTCTGCCTGGTCGACTCGCACGGCTTCCGTGACCTGCTGGGTTCGGTGCTGGCGCTGGAACTGCTGGCGCTGGTCACGGTGACGGAGGGGGACGCGGCGGAGGCGGCGGTGCTCCAGGGGGCGGCCGGGCGGATGTGGCCCGCGGTGGGGCTGCCGCTGTTCGGTTCGGCGCACTACAACGCGCCGCACGAGCTGTGCGAGGCGGCGGCCCGGGAGCGGCTGGGCGACGAGGGGTACGAGGAGTGCCTGCGGCGGGGGGCCCGGCTGGGCCGGGAGGAGGCGGTGGCCCGGGCGCTGCGGCGGGCCGACGAGCGGCCGGCGGGCGTGCTCACGCACCCGGCGCCGGGGCATGAGGAAGCACGCCGGCCATGAGGAAACCCGCTGGGCATGAGGAAGCCCGCTGTCTCCCGCCCGGTACGAGCGGGGAGACAGCGGGCCCGGGTACCGCGGCCGGCTGGGATCAGCGGGCGTAGTACTCGACGACGAGCTGCTCGTCGCAGATCACCGGGATCTCCTTGCGGTTCGGCTCACGGTCCAGGCGGAACGCCAGGGCCTTGAGGTTCACCTGGAGGTAACGCGGGGTCTCGCCGTCGGGGGCGAAGCCACCCTCCCGCGCGACCTGGAACAGCGTCTTCTCCTTGGAGCGGTCGCGGACCTGCACGACGTCGTCGGGACGGACGCGGAAGGACGGCTTGTCGACCTTCTGGCCGTTGACCGCGATGTGGCCGTGCACGACCATCTGGCGGGCCTGGTAGATCGTGCGGGCGATGCCCGAGCGCAGGACCAGCGCGTCGAGGCGGCGCTCCAGCTCCACGATCAGGGCCTCACCGGTCTTGCCCTGGACCTTGGAGGCACGGTCGTAGGCGCGCACGAGCTGACGCTCGGAGACGTCGTACTGGGCACGCAGCCGCTGCTTCTCCAGCAGCCGGACCTTGTAGTCCGAGTTCTGCTTGCGGCCGCGGCCGTGCTCACCCGGCGGGTAGGGGCGGGCCTCGAAGTACTTGACGGCCTTCGGCGTCAGCGCGATGCCGAGGGCACGCGACTTCTTGACCTTGGGGCGGGACTGGTTCGCCACTGTCTCTCATTCCGTAGTGTCGGCTTGTCAGGGTTGAGGGAGGTCGCATCCGCAGCCGGGGAAACCCTCCTGGTCCGCGAACGGACTTCGGTGGGCAGCCGCTCCCCTGTACTGGGCACATACGTGCAGCACACGAGTGGCCCACCGACCGGCCCCGTCGTACGCGTACGAGGGTGGTGGTGGGCTGCCCGCGACACCGATGGACGGTGCGCGACGCTCCTGGAGCCCCCGAGGGGGTTCCGGCCGGGTGTCCCGCTCTGACGGCACGGGACTCGGCACTCCGGCTGAGTTTACAGGGTGTTCAGGGCCGCTTTCGACCGAGGTGCTGCCTGGTCCATTCCACGGCGTCCGCGTACCGCGCCTCGGCGCCGTGCCGGGTCGGGGTGTAGTACTCGCGGTCCTTCAGGGCGTCCGGGGCGTACTGCTGGGGTGCGATGCCCTCGGGCAGGTCGTGCGGGTAGACGTACCCCTGGCCGTGGCCGAGCTTGCCCGCGCCCTGGTAGTGGCTGTCGCGCAGATGGGCGGGGACGGTGCCGGCGTGCCCCTTGCGTACGTCGTCCAGGGCGGCGCCGATCGCGGTGGTCGCGGCGTTGGACTTGGGCGCCAGGGCGAGGGCGATGGTGGCGTGGCTGAGGGTGAGCGCGGCCTCGGGGAAGCCGATCATGGCGACGGCCTGGGCGGCGGCGACCGCGATCGGCAGGGCACCGGGATCGGCCAGGCCGATGTCCTCGCTGGCGGAGATCATCAGCCGGCGGGCGATGAACCGGGGGTCCTCGCCGGCCTCGATCATCCGGGCCAGGTAGTGCAGCGCGGCGTCCACGTCGGAGCCGCGGATCGACTTGATCAGGGCGCTGGCGACGTCGTAGTGCTGGTCGCCGTCGCGGTCGTACTTGACCGCCGCCCGGTCGACCGTCTCCTCCAGCGTGGCCAGCGCGATCTCGCTCTCGCCCTTGTCCAGGGCGGCGCCGGCGGCGGCCTCCAGGGCGGTCAGCGCGCGGCGGGCGTCGCCGCCGGCGATGCGCAGCAGGTGGTCCTCGGTGTCCGCGGGGAGGGCGACGGCGCTCTTCAGGCCCCGGTCGGCGGCGACCGCCCGGCGCAGCAGGCCGCGCACGTCGTCGTCGGTGAGGGGTTCGAGGGTGAGCAGGAGGGAGCGGGAGAGGAGGGGGGAGATGATGGAGAAGTACGGGTTCTCGGTGGTCGCGGCGATCAGCGTCACCCAGCGGTTCTCCACGGCCGGCAGGAGGGAGTCCTGCTGTGCCTTGCTGAAGCGGTGGATCTCGTCGAGGAAGAGCACGGTCTCCTTGCCGTACCCGCCGACCGCGCGGCGGGCGCCGTCGATGACCGCGCGGACCTCCTTGACGCCCGCGGTGATCGCCGACAGTTCCACGAACCGCTTGTTGGTGGCCTTGGAGACGACGTACGCCAGGGTGGTCTTCCCGGTGCCGGGCGGGCCCCAGAGGATCACCGAGGAGGGGCCGGCCGGGCCGGACGCGCCCTCGCCGACCAGGCGGCGCAGCGGGGAGCCCGGCTTCAGCAGGTGCTGCTGGCCCACCACCTCGTCGAGGACGCGCGGGCGCATCCGGACGGCCAGGGGGCTGCCGGCGGGGTCCTTCTCCTGGCGCTCTTCGGCGGCGGCGGTGAACAGATCGGGCTCCACACTCCGAACCCTAAATCACGGCACTGACAACGCGGCGGGCGCCGTCAGCTGGTCCAGAAGTCCCACCAGCGGGTCAGGATCAGCATGCCGATGATGCCGATGTGCAGCACCGGCAGCACCCAGGTGAACTCGCCGAAGAAGCCGCGCAGCCAGCCCGGCCCGGGCAGGAAGCCCTTGCGCACGTTGAAGCTGGTCACATACCAGAACATGACGATCGTGGCGACCCAGGCCAGCGAGCACCACAGGCACAGCGCGCCGATCCGGTACAGGGACTGGAACTGCAGCCAGGTGCAGAAGCCCACGCCGAACAGGGTGCCCGCGTTGAAGGTGAGCCAGTACCAGCGCGGGAAGCGGGCCCGCGCCAGCAGGCTCATGCCGACGCAGATCACGATGGCGTAGGCGGCCAGGCCGAGCATCGGGTTGGGGAAGCCGAAGGCGGCCGCCTGGTCGCTCTCCATGACGCTGCCGCAGGAGACCACCGGGTTCAGGCTGCACCCGGGCGTGAAGGTGGTGCCGGCGACCTTGGCCTCGAGCAGCTTGAACTTGTCGATCGTGATGACCCACGCGGCGAGCAGTCCGGCCGCGCCGGTGATCACCAGCAGCACGGCGAAGGCGCGGCTGCCGCCTTCGCGGTGCGGAGAACCGACGGGTTCCGCCGAGGGTTCGGGCTCCGTGGAGACGTCCTTGACTGTCGTCTTGCTCATCCGCCGATTCCGTCACTAGAGACACGGGCTTGCTTCGGGCACGGCCATTGTGCCGCACCCGCCGGGTCCGGCACCGTTCGGTACGCATAAGGAAGCCACAGCACAGGTGATCGGAGAGGGCCCCGCACGCGGGGCCCTCCCGGGCGGTCAGCCGAGCCGGGACTCCAGCTCGGCCACGATCTCGTTGACGCCGATCGCGCTCTGCTCGCCGGACTCCATGTCCTTGAGCTGGACGACACCCTCGGCGAGGTCGCGTTCGCCGGCCACGATGGTGTAGCGGGCGCCGCTGCGGTTGGCGTTCTTCATGGCGCCCTTGAGTCCCTTGCCGCCGTAGGCGAAGTCGGCGGCGACGCCGTTCTTGCGCAATTCGGTGACCTTGGCGAACAGGACCCGGCGGGCCTCCTCGCCGAGCGGTACGGCGAAGACGGAGGTGGCGGCCGGGAGGTCGAGTTCGACGCCCTCCGCCTCCAGGGCGAGGACCGTGCGGTCGACGCCGAGGGCCCAGCCGACGGACGGCAGCGCCGGGCCGCCGATCATCTCGGAGAGGCCGTCGTAGCGGCCGCCGCCGCCCACCGCGGACTGGGAACCCAGCCCGTCGTGCACGAACTCGAAGGTGGTGCGCGTGTAGTAGTCCAGGCCGCGCACCAGCTTCGGGTCGTCCTCGAAGACGACGCCCGCCGCGGTGACCAGTTCGCGGACCTCCTCGTGGTACGCCTTGCAGGCGTCGCACAGGTAGTCGCGCAGCAGGGGGGCGTCGGTGAGCTGCTTCTGCACCTCGGGGCGCTTGTCGTCCAGGACCCGCAGCGGGTTGATGTCGGCCCGGCGCAGGGTGTCCTCGTCGAGGTCCAGGCCGCGCAGGAACTCCTGGAGGGCGGCCCGGTAGACGGGGCGGCACTCCTTGTCGCCCAGGGAGTTGAGCAGGATACGGAAGTCCCGCAGGCCCAGCGAGCGGTACGCCTGGTCGGCCAGGATGATCAGCTCGGCGTCCAGGGCCGGGTCCTCCGCGCCGATCGCCTCGGCGCCGACCTGCGAGAAGTGGCGGTAACGGCCCTTCTGCGGGCGCTCGTAGCGGTAGTAGGAGCCCGAGTACCAGAGTTTGACCGGGAGGTTGCCCGCCTTGTGCAGGTTGGCCTCCAGGGCGGCGCGCAGTACGGAGGCGGTGCCCTCGGGGCGCAGGGCGAGCCTGTCGCCGCCCTTGGTCTCGAAGGCGTACATCTCCTTGGTGACGATGTCGGTGGACTCGCCGACCCCGCGGGCGAACAGCTCGACGTTCTCGAAGCCGGGGGTCTCGATGTAGCCGTAGCCGGAGTCGCGCAGCGGGGCCGCGATCGCCTCGCGGACCGCCAGGTACTTGGCGGAGTCCGGCGGGGTCAGGTCGTAGGTGCCCTTGGGGGCCTTGAAGGTGCTCACGGGAGGTCTCTCGTCACATTCCTCGTCGGGGAGCCGGCTGCCGCGCTCCCTGGCCGGGAGCCGCCTGCCGCAGATACGGGTTGGCGGCGCGCTCCTGGCCGATGGTCGTCTGGGGGCCGTGTCCGGACAGCACCACGGTCGTGTCGTCGAGCGGCAGGACCACGCGGGCCAGGGACTCGAGCAGATCGGTCATGGAGCCACCGGGCAGGTCGGTGCGTCCGATGGAGCCGGCGAACAGCAGGTCGCCCGAGAACAGCACGGGCGGGATGTCCGCCGCCTCGGGCAGGCCGAAGGTCACCGACCCCTTGGTATGGCCCGGCGCGTGCGCGACGGTCAGCTCCAGGCCGGCCAGCTCCAGCTTCGCGCCGTCGGCCAGCTCCCGGACGTCGTCCGGCTCCCCCACGCTCAGCTCGCCCATCAGCGGCATCCCGATGGACCGGCCGAGCCCCTTCTCGGGGTCGCTCATCATGTAGCGGTCGGCCGGGTGGATCCAGGCGGGCACGCCGCTCGCGCCGCACACCGGGACGACCGAGGCCACGTGGTCGATGTGGCCGTGGGTGAGGACGACGGCGACCGGCTTGAGCCGGTGCTTCTTCAGCGCTTCCTCGACGCCCTGAGCGGCCTGGTGGCCGGGGTCGATGATCACGCACTCCTCCCCGGCGGCCGGGGCGACGAGGTAGCAGTTCGTCCCCCAGGCTCCGGCGGGGAACCCGGCAATGAGCACGATCGTCCTTCGTTGTGTCGATTCGGGTGGCTTGTGAGCGCGCTGCGCCCGTGGTCAGAGCCTACCGGCGGTGCCGATTCCTCAGCGAACCCATATACGGTACGGGGCTAACGCAGGCGGTCGGCCCACGAGCACGCACGCGTACCGGTCGGCACACGAAGACGCATAGGAGACAACCCGGTGGTCAGCCAGGAACAGCGGCGGCGTCAGCTCGCCCGGGAGAAGTTCTTGCGGCAGCAGCAGCGGCGTACGACCGCGCGACGCAAGGCGCGGGTGCGGAACTCGGTGATCGCGTCGGTGCTCGGAGTGGTGCTGGTGGGCAGCCTCGCGCTGTACACGACCGGCACGCTCAAGGGCGACGACGACAAGGAGACCGCGAGCGCGGAGGCGTCGCCCACCGCGTCGGCGTCCAAGGCCGCCGATCCGTGCGACAAGGCCGCGGCGGGCAAGGTCGCGACCAAGACGTGGAAGAAGGAGCCGGCGATGTCCATCGACAAGTCGGCGGACTACACCATGACGCTGGACACGACGTGCGGCGCGATAGACATCGCCCTGAAGACGGCGGCGGCGCCGCACACGGTGAACTCGTTCAACTTCCTGGCGGCCAAGGGCTTCTTCGACCACTCCAAGTGCCACCGGCTCACCACCAGCGGCATCTACGTGCTCCAGTGCGGCGACCCGACCGGGCAGGGCACCGGCGGTCCCGGTTACACGATCCCGGACGAGAACCTGAAGGACAAAAGCCTGAAGGACAACATCTACCCGGCGGGCACGGTCGCGATGGCCAACACCGGCACCGCGGACACCGGCGGCAGCCAGTTCTTCCTGGTGTACCAGGACAGTGAGCTGCCGCCCAGCTACACACCGTTCGGGACCATCTCGGACGCCGGCATGAAGGTGCTCAAGAAGATCGCCGCCGCAGGTGAGAGCACCGGAGCCGGGGACGGGGCGCCGAACGCGACGGTCGTGATCGACAAGGCCACCGTCGCGAAATCCTGACCGTCGGCCGCCGAATTTCGGTCGTGCGGGATGCGGACAGGTCACCTGCCGTTCGCCTATGTTGGCGGTGACGAAACTGTGGACGATGCCCGGGGGTGGGAAAGCCCTCCGCAGGCATCATGTGGAGGAGGCGCTGTGAGCAGCGACCCGTGGGGCCGCGTCGACGAGACGGGGACCGTGTACGTGCGTACGGCCGACGGCGAGCAGGTCGTCGGTTCCTGGCAGGCCGGCTCCCCCGAGGAGGCGCTGGCCTACTTCGAGCGCAAGTACGAGGGCCTGGTGGTCGAGATCGGCCTCCTCGAGAAGCGGGTGCGGACCACCGACCTGTCGGCGAAGGACGCCCAGGCCGCGATCGGGCATCTGCGCGAGCAGGTCGACGCGCACCACGCGGTCGGCGACCTGAACGCGCTCCGGGAGCGGCTGGACAAGCTCGTGGAGCTGGTGGAGACCCGCCGCGAGGAGCGCAAGGCGCAGCGGGCCAAGCAGTCCGACGAGGCCCGCCACGCCAAGGAGGCCCTGGTCACCGAGGCCGAGGAACTGGCCGTGTCCGACCAGTGGCGGGCGGCCGGCGAACGGCTGCGGGCGCTGGTGGACACCTGGAAGGGGCTGCCGCGTCTTGACCGCAAGTCCGACGACGAGCTGTGGCACCGCTTCTCGCACGCGCGGTCGGCGTTCTCCAAGCGGCGCAAGCAGCACTTCGCGCAGCTGGACGCGCAGCGCGAGGAGGCCCGCCGCACCAAGGAGCGGCTGGTCGGCGAGGCCGAGGCGCTGTCCGGTTCGACGGACTGGGGTCCGACGGCCGCGCGGTACCGCGAGCTGATGGCCGAGTGGAAGGCGGCGGGCCGCGCCCAGCGCGAGCACGAGGACGATCTGTGGAACCGCTTCCGCGGCGCCCAGGACGTCTTCTTCGCCGCGCGCAGCTCAGTCTTCGCCGAGCGGGACGCCGAGCAGACCGAGAACCTCAAGCTCAAGGAGGAGCTGGCCGAGGAGGCCGAGAAGCTCCTGCCGATCACGGATCTGAAGGCGGCCCGCGCCGCGTTCCGTGCGGTCAACGAGCGCTGGGAGGCCATCGGGCACGTGCCGCGGGACGCCCGGCCGAAGGTCGAGGGCCGGATGCACGCGGTCGAGCGGGCGCTCCAGGACGCCGAGGAGACCGAGTGGCGCCGGACCAACCCGGAGGCACGCGCGCGTGCCGAGGGTCTGACCGGTCAGCTCCAGGCCGCCGTGGACAAGCTGCGCGGCCAGATCGAGACGGCCCGCGCGCAGGGCAACAACGCCCGCGCCGACAAGCTCCAGCGCGAGCTCGACGGCCGCCAGGCCCTCCTCGACCAGGCCCTGAAGGGGCTCCAGGAGTTCGGCGGCTGACCCGGAACGCCACGAAAGGGGCTCCCGTACGCACCGTACGGGAGCCCCTTTCGGGTATGTCCGTGGTCTGTCCGTGGTCTGTCCGTGGTACGTCCGGGCGGCCTACGACGGCCTGCGCGCCGACGTCACCCGGTACACGTCGTAGACGCCCTCCACGCCGCGTACGGCCTTCAGGACGTGTCCGAGGTGCTTCGGGTCGCCCATCTCGAAGGTGAAGCGGGAGGTGGCGACCCGGTCGCGGGAGGTCTGGACGGCCGCGGAGAGGATGTTGACGTGCTGGTCGGACAGGACCCGGGTGACGTCCGACAGGAGGCGGGACCGGTCCAGGGCCTCGACCTGGATGGCGACCAGGAAGACCGAGGACTGGGTGGGCGCCCACTCGACCTCCAGGATGCGCTCGGGCTCGCGGGAGAGCGAGTCCACGTTGACGCAGTCGCTGCGGTGCACGGAGACGCCGCTGCCCCGGGTGACGAAGCCGATGATCGGATCGCCGGGGACAGGCGTGCAACATCGGGCGAGCTTGACCCAGACGTCGTCGACGCCCTTGACCACCACGCCCGGATCGGCGTTGCTGCGCCGCTTGCGGCCGCGGCCCCGGGACGGCGGTACCGCCTCGTCGATCTCCTCGGTGGCCGCCTCCTCGCCGCCGAGCGCCTGGACCAGTTTCTGCACGATGTTCTGCGCGGAGACATGGCCCTCGCCGATCGCCGCGTACAGCGCGGAGATGTCGGAGTAGCGCATCTCGTGCGCGAGGGTGACCAGGGAGTCGCCGGTCAGGATGCGCTGGATGGGGAGGTTCTGCTTGCGCATGGCGCGGACGATGGCGTCCTTGCCCTGCTCGATGGCCTCGTCGCGGCGCTCCTTGGAGAACCAGGCGCGGATCTTGTTGCGGGCGCGCGGTGACTTGACGAAGCCGAGCCAGTCGCGGGAGGGGCCGGCGCCGGGGGCCTTGGAGGTGAAGACCTCGACCAGGTCGCCGTTGTCCAGAGTGGATTCCAGCGGCACCAGGCGGCCGTTGACCCGGGCTCCTATGGTGCGGTGGCCGACCTCGGTGTGGACGGCGTAGGAGAAGTCGACGGGGGTGGCGCCCGCCGGGAGCGCTATGACGTCGCCCTTGGGGGTGAAGACGAAGACCTCGTTGCGGGACAGGTCGAAGCGCAGCGACTCCAGGAACTCGCCGGGGTCCTCGGTCTCCTTCTGCCAGTCCAGCAGCTGGCGCAGCCACGCCATGTCGTTGAGGTGGTCGTCCTTGCCGGTGGTCCTCGGCTGGTCCGAGCGCACCTTGGAGGCGCCGGCCACGGCCTCCTGCTTGTACTTCCAGTGCGCGGCGATGCCGTACTCGGCGCGGCGGTGCATGTCGAAGGTGCGGATCTGGAGCTCGACCGGCTTGCCGCTGGGCCCGATGACCGTCGTGTGCAGCGACTGGTACATGTTGAACTTGGGCATCGCGATGTAGTCCTTGAACCGCCCCGGAACCGGGTTCCAGCGGGCGTGCACCGTGCCGAGCGCCGCGTAGCAGTCGCGGACGGTGTCCACCAGGACGCGGATGCCCACCAGGTCGTAGATCTCCGCGAAGTCCCGGCCGCGGACGATCATCTTCTGGTAGACGCTGTAGTAGTGCTTGGGGCGGCCGGTGACGGTCGCCTTGATGCGGGCGGCGCGCAGGTCCTGCTGGACCTCGTCGGTGACGACCGCCAGGTACTCGTCGCGCTTGGGGGCGCGCTCGGCGACCAGCCGGACGATCTCGTCGTACATCTTGGGGTAGAGGATCGCGAAGGCGAGGTCCTCCAGCTCCCACTTGATGGTGTTCATGCCCAGCCGGTGGGCGAGCGGCGCGTAGATCTCCAGGGTCTCGCGCGCCTTCTTCTCCTGCTTCTCGCGCTTGAGGTAGCGCATGGTGCGCATGTTGTGCAGCCGGTCGGCGAGCTTGATGACCAGGACGCGGGGGTCCTTGGCCATCGCGACGACCATCTTGCGCACCGTCTCGGCCTGCGCCGCCTCGCCGAACTTGACCTTGTCCAGCTTGGTGACGCCGTCCACCAGGAGGGCGACGACGTCGCCGAAGTCGCGGCGCAGGTCGTCCAGGCCGTACTCGGTGTCCTCGACCGTGTCGTGCAGCAGCCCGGCCATCAGGGTGGCCGGGTCCATGCCCAGCTCGGCGAGGATGGTGGTGACGGCGAGCGGGTGGGTGATGTACGGGTCGCCGCTCTTGCGCTTCTGGCCGCGGTGCCAGCGCTCGGCGACCTGGTAGGCGCGCTCGATCTGGCGCAAAGTCGCCGTTTCGATCTTGGGGTCGTTGCCGCGGACTATGCGCAGCAGCGGCTCGAGGACCGGGTTGTAGGGGTTGGCGCGCTGCACGCCGAGACGGGCCAGCCGGGCCCGGACCCGGTTCGAGGAGCCGGTGCGGGCGCTCTGGCCGGCGGGCGGGCGGACCACCGGCGCGTTCCGGGTGTGCTCCGGGGGTGCGGGCTTGGGGTGTCCCTGCTGCTCGGCCGGCTTGTCGACGGGCGCGGACTGGGTGTGCTGGAGCGTCCCGCGGGTGTCGTTGGTCGCGTGCGGCGCGGTGGGCGCGGGCTTGGCCGCGGGCGCCGAGGCGGACTCGGGCTTGGCGGCGGTCAGTGGCTGGGCCTCGTCTGGCAAGAGGACTCCTCGTGCGCGATCCGGGTCCCCCGGTCAGGCTCCGGAAACCCCATGGTAGCCATCCTGGGTCGCAGGATCGCCTTCAGGCCGTTGTGAGACCCGTCTACCGGAGAAACGCCTGGGGCGGACGCCGGATTCCGCCGGGCCCGCCCCTTCCGTGTCGTGCCGGTGTCCGGCCGGCCGCGCCGCGGTTATCCGACGGTGAGCAGCGCGTGCAGCGGGGCGCCGTCCAGGGCCGGTGCCAGGCGGGCGCGTCCGTTCAGGAAGGCCAGCTCCATCAGGACCGCGACGCCCGCGGTGCGTGCCCCGGCCCGGCGGATCAGCTGGAGCGACGCCTCAGCCGTGCCGCCGGTGGCCAGCACGTCGTCGACGACCAGGACCCGGTCGTCGGCGTCGAGGTCCTCGGCGTGGATCTCGATCTCGGCCGAGCCGTACTCCAGGTCGTACGTCTGGGCGAGGGTGGCTCCGGGGAGCTTGCCCGCCTTGCGTACGGGGATGAAGCCGAGGCCGGCCCGGACGGCGACCGGGGCGCCCAGGATGAAGCCCCGGGCCTCCAGGCCGACCACCTTGGTGGCGCCGGTGTCCTTGGCGATGCCCGCGAGGGCGTCGGTGAGGGCGCCGAACGCCTCCGGGTCGGCCAGCAGCGGGGTGATGTCCTTGAACATCACGCCCGGCTCCGGGTAGTCCGCCACGTCCCGGATGCGGCTGAGCAGCAGCTCGGTCAGGGCGGTCATCGGCGCTTCCCCGAGGGTCGGCCGCGGCCCCGGCCCCGGGACGCGGGCTGGTTGCGGGGCCCGACGACCGCGGGGGCGGCGTCCTCGGGCTCGTCGCCGTCCTCGTCGGCGTACCGCTCGTCAACGACCGCGTTCTCCGGCGGCTCGCCCTTGGCGGCGGCCTGGGCGCGCTTGGCCAGGACACGCTTCTTGAGCGCCTTCATCTGCGGCTCGCGCTCCTTGAGGTCGGCGACGAGCGGCGTGGCGATGAAGATCGACGAGTACGCGCCGGCCGCGAGGCCGACGAACAGCGACAGCGAGATGTCGTTGAGCATGCCGGCGCCGAGCACGCCGCCACCGATGAAGAGCAGGCCGGCCACCGGCAGCAGCGCGACCACGGTGGTGTTGATGGAGCGGACCAGGGTGCTGTTGATCGACCGGTTGGCGATCTCGGCGTAGGTCCAGCGGGTCTGCTTGGTGACGCCTCGCGACTGTTCCTTGAGGCTGTCGAAGACGACCACCGTGTCGTACAGCGAGTAGCCGAGGATGGTCAGCAGACCGATCACCGTGCCCGGGGTGACCTCGAAGCCGACCAGGGCGTAGATGCCGACCGTGATGGTGATGTCGTGGATCAGCGCGACGAAGGCGGCCAGTGCCATCCGCCACTCGAAGGCGATCGCCAGGTAGATCACCACCAGGACCAGGAAGATGCCCAGGCCCTGCCACGCCTTGTTGGCGATCTGGTCACCCCAGCTGGGGCCGACCAGCTCGGCGTTGATCTGCTCGGCGTCGACCTTCAGGTCCTTGGACAGCTCTTTCTTGATCTGGTCCGACTTGTCGGTGTCGATGCCGGCGATCTGGATGCGCATGCTGCCGTCGCCGAGCTGCTGCACGATCGCGTCGTGGCCGGAGGCCGCCTCCGCCTGCTCCTCGGCCTGCGAGACCGAGGCGCTGATGTTCTTCGGGGTGGTGAAGACGGCACCGCCCTGGAACTCGATGCCCATGTGCAGGCCGCGCACCGACAGGCCGACGATGGCCGTGATGGTGATCAGGATCGAGATGCCGTACCAGATCTTGCGGTTCTTGACGAAGTCGTAGCCGACCTCGCCGTGGTGCAGTCGGGCGCCGAGCTCGCCGAGTTTCGACATCTCTCACGCCTCCTTCGGGTCGACAGGGCCGGCGGGACGGGCGGGGCGGCGCGTGCTGCGCAGCGGCGGCTTGGCCCCGAGGCTCTTCGGGTCGAGCCCGGACCACTTGTGGCCGCTCGCGAAGAACTTGCGGCGGGCCATCAGCGTCAGCAGCGGCTTGGTGAAGAGGAACACGACCACCACGTCGAGCAGGGTGGTCAGACCGAGCGTGAACGCGAAGCCCTGGACCTTGCCGACGGAGACGATGAAGAGCACCGCGGCGGCCAGGAACGACACGAAGTCGGAGACCAGGATGGTGCGCCGGGCGCGCGGCCAGCCCCGCTCGACGGCCGGGCGCAGCGAGCGGCCCTCGCGGATCTCGTCCCGGACCCGTTCGAAGTAGACGATGAACGAGTCCGCCGTGATGCCGATGGCGACGATGGCCCCGCAGACGGCCGGCAGGTTCAGCGCGAAGCCGATGGTCGGGCCGAGCAGCGCCATGATCACGTAGGTCAGGATGCCGGAGATCAGCAGCGAGGCGAGGGCGATGAACGACAGGCCCCGGTAGTAGAACAGCAGGTAGAGCACGACCAGCAGGAGTCCGATGCCGCCGGCGATCAGTCCGGCCTGCAGCTGGTCACCGCCGAGCGCGGCGGTGACGGTGGTGACGCTGTCCTCCTTGAAGCTCAACGGGAGGGCGCCGTAGGACAGCATGTTGGCGAGGCTCTGGGCCTCCTCCTGCGTGAAGCTGCCGGAGATCTCCGCGCTGCCGCCGGTCAGCGCCTGGCTGACGTACGGGTCGGAGACGACCTCGTTGTCCAGGACGATCGCGAACTGGTTCTGCGGGGACTGGTTCTGCGCCAGCGTGCCGGTGATGTCCGCGAACTTCTTGGTGCCGGCCTTGGTGAAGTCCATCGTGACGGTCCAGCCGGCGGCGGTCTGGGTGTTGAAGACCGCGGAGGCGTCGTCGACGTCGGTGCCGTCGACCTCGGCGGGGCCGAGCACGTACTTCTGCCACTGGCCCTGCGAGTTCTGGCCGCAGGCGACCATGGACTCGTCGTCCTTGGCGCCGTCACCGGCCTTGGCGCGCTGCGCCGCGTCGGTGCAGTCCAGCGCGGTGTACGCGGCCTGGAGGGCGGTGTCCTCGGCGGAGGCGGTGTCCTCGGCGGAGGCGCTGGCACTGGCACTGGCGCTCGGGGACGCGGAGTCGGAGGCGGTCGCCGAGGGGCTGTCGTCGGCCTTCAGGGCCTCGGTGACCGCGCGGCCCTGCGAGGTGGCGGACGCCGACGCGCTGTCGGAGGGCGACGCGCTCTCGTCCCCGTCGGTGGCCTTCTCGGAGGCGCTGTCGGAGGGGCTCGCCGACGCGGAGGCGCTGTCGGAGGCGCTCGCCGAGGGGCTGGCCGTGGCGGCGGCGCCGGAGACCTCGGTGGCGAGCACCGGACGGAAGTAGAGCTTGGCGGTGGTGCCGACCTGCTCCCGGGCTTCCTCCGAGTTCGTCCCCTTGGGGATGTTGACGATGATGTTCCGGTCGCCCTGGGTCTGTACCTCGGCCTCGGAGACACCCAGACCATTGACACGGCGTTCCATGATCTCGACCGCGGTGTCCATGTTGGTCTTGTTGATCGCGGATTCCTGGCCGGGCTCCGATTCGGCCCGGAGCGTGATGCTCGTGCCGCCGGCCAGGTCGATACCGAGACGCGGAGTGGTGTGCCCGGAGGCGAACATCCCTCCGGTGAGCGCCACGATGGCGATCAGGATCAGGGCCAGCGAGCGCCCCGGCTTGCTCTGGGCGCTCGCGTTCCGGCCCTTTTTAGGTGCTGCCACCTTCTCGTACTCCCTCTCGGGCCGCCTCGCGCACCGGTGCGCCGACGGCCATGACATGGTGTCGGGATCCCGTGGGAACCGCGCATGTCCGAGGGCGCGCGGGCCCGGCCCACGCGCCCCGGGGCACGGTTACTTCGCCTCGGAGTCGTCCTCGGACTTCTTCGGCTGCTCGGCCGGCTTCGTCTCGGCCGGCTTCGCCTCGGCGGGCGCGGCGTTCTCGGCGGGCGCGGCGTCCTGGGCGGGCTCGTCGGCCGCGTCCTTCTTGCCGAGCTCGATCTTGCCGCCGGAGGCGTCGGGGGCGACGGCCGCGTCGGAGTCGTCGGACTCCGTGAGGGAGGAGGCGTCGTCCGGGACGAGGTCCTCGTCGGACTTCAGGTCGTGCTCGATGCCGTGGACGATGCGGTTGTACTCGTCGTCGGTCAGCACGGCGCCGATCGAGTTCTTGGCGAAGAGCAGCTCGACGCCCGGACCGGCGTCGATGAGGACCGTGTCGTCGGTGACCTCCTTGACCGTGCCGTACATGCCCCCGATGGTGCGGACACCGGAGCCGGGCTGCATCTCGTTCCGCATGTTGGCGGCCTGCTGCTGCTTCTTCTTCGCCGACCGGGTCATCAGGAACATGGCCCCGATGAGCACGATGAACGGGAGGAGGGTCACGAGACTCACGGGTCGGTACTTCCTTCACACGACCGCGCTGTGAGCGGCCTGATGGTTGGGGGTGTGACACGCCGCCGACAAGGGCGGCATCGGCGGAGTCTAAGCGAGTCCGCGCGCAGGGAACAACGCACAGGATGGCACCGGGGTTCCCTGTCGGGCCAATGCCCTGGCCGTCACGGATGGGTCACGCCCCGAACAAGTCGCCTTGTCCGTTTCCCGAAGCGGCCCGGGTGGGCGGGGTGAGGCCGAGGTGCGCCCAGGCGGCGGGGGTGCCGATCCGGCCGCGCGGGGTGCGGGCCAGCAGGCCCTCGCGGACCAGGAACGGCTCGGCGACCTCCTCCACCGTCTCCCGCTCCTCCCCCACCGCGACGGCCAGCGTCGACAGCCCGACCGGACCGCCGCCGAACAGCTTCAGCAGGGCCTGCAGGACGGCCCGGTCGAGGCGGTCCAGGCCGCGGGCGTCGACCTCGTAGACGGCCAGCGCCGCCGCGGCGATGTCGCGGGTGATCACGCCGTCGGCCTTGACCTGGGCGTAGTCGCGGACCCGGCGCAGCAGGCGGTTGGCGATGCGGGGGGTGCCGCGGGAGCGGCCGGCGATCTCGGCGGCGCCGTCGGGGTCGATCTCGACGTCGAGCAGGCCGGCCGAGCGGTGGATCACGCGCCGCAGCTCGGCCGGCTCGTAGAACTCCATGTGCGCGGTGAAGCCGAAGCGGTCGCGCAGCGGGGGCGGCAGCAGGCCGGCCCGGGTGGTGGCGCCGACCAGGGTGAACGGGGGCAGCTCCAGGGGGATGGCGGTGGCGCCGGGGCCCTTGCCGACGATGACGTCGACGCGGAAGTCCTCCATCGCCATGTACAGCATCTCCTCGGCGGGCCGGGACATGCGGTGGATCTCGTCGAGGAAGAGCACCTCGCCCTCCTGGAGGGACGAGAGGATCGCGGCGAGGTCGCCGGCGTGCTGGATGGCGGGGCCCGAGGTGATCCGGATCGGGGCCTCCATCTCGGCCGCGATGATCATCGACAGGGTGGTCTTGCCGAGGCCGGGGGCGCCGGAGAGCAGCACGTGGTCGGCGGTGGCGCCGCGGGCGCGGGCGGCCCGCAGCACGAGGTCGAGCTGCTCGCGGACCTTCTCCTGGCCGATGAACTCGTCCAGGTCCTTGGGGCGCAGGGCGGCTTCGACGGCCTGGTCCTCGCCGTCGGCGGACGCGGCGACGAGCCGCTCGGCGGCGGGGTCGTCGGTCGTCTCGTCCCAGTTCATGTGGTGTGCCTCGGGGTTCGGTGGGGTTTCAGCGGGCGCGGTTCAGGGTCTGGAGGGCCGCCTTGAGGAGCTGTCCGACCTGGGGGGTGCCGCCCGCGGCCGCCGCCTGCGGGGCGACGGCGGTCACCGCCTCGTCGGCCTCGCGGGTGGCGTAGCCGAGGCCGATCAGGGCGGCGTGCAGCTGGTCGCGCCAGCCGGTGGAGACCGGGGCGCCGACGGCGGGGGCGCCGATCGGCTCGCCGAGCCGGTCCTTCAGTTCCAGCAGCAGCTTCTGGGCGCCCTTCTTGCCGATGCCGGGGACGGCGGTCAGCGCCTTCTCGTCGCCGGTGGAGACCGCTTGGCGCAGGGCGTCCGGGCGGTGCACGGCCAGCATGGCCTGGGCCAGGCGGGGGCCGACACCGCTGGCGGTCTGGAGCAGTTGGAACACCTGCCGCTCGTCGTCGTCGGCGAAGCCGTACAGGGTGAGCGAGTCCTCGCGGACCACCAGGGAGGTGGCGAGCCTGGCGGGCTTGCCGAGGCGGAGCGTGGCCAGCGTGTTCGGCGTGCACTGGACGGCCATGCCGACGCCGCCCACCTCGACCACCGCGGCGTCGGGGGCGAGAGCGGCGACCGTGCCGCTGACGAAGGCGATCATGCGGGGTGGCCTTTCGGTACGGGGCGGGCCGCGCGGGCGTGCTGGGCCACGGCCTGCTGGAGCCGGTGCTGCGCGGGGGCGCGCCAGATGTGGCAGATGGCGAGGGCGAGGGCATCGGCGGCGTCGGCGGGCTTCGGCGGGGCGGCGAGCCGCAGCAGCCGGGTGACCATGGCGCCGACCTGCGCCTTGTCGGCGCGTCCGGAGCCGGTGACGGCGGCCTTGACCTCGCTGGGGGTGTGCAGGGCGACCGGGATGCCGCGCCGGGAGGCGCACAGGATGGCGACCGCGCTGGCCTGGGCGGTGCCCATCACCGTGCGTACGTTGTGCTGGCTGAAGACGCGCTCCACCGCGACGTACTCCGGGCGGTGCTCGTCGAGCCACTGCTCGATGCCCTGTTCCACGGCGACCAGCCGGTGGCCGAGGTCCGCGTCGGCCGGGGTGCGCACGACACCGACGCCGATCATGGTCAGCGGGCGGCCGGCGACGCCTTCGACGACGCCGACTCCGCAGCGGGTCAGGCCCGGGTCGACCCCCAGTACGCGCACGTGACGCCCCTCCCATCGATCACCTGTTTGTGCAGGCTATCGGGTGCCACTGACAAAGCGGCGGGCCGACGGGGCGTGTCCCGTCGGCCCGCGGAGCCGGCGCGCGTTACGCGTCGACCTTCTCCATGACCTCGTCGCTGACGTCGAAGTTGGCGAAGACGTTCTGCACGTCGTCGCTGTCCTCGAGGGCGTCGATCAGCCGGAAGATCTTGCGCGCGCCGTCCTCGTCCAGCTCGATCTGCATGGTGGGGACGAAGTTGGCGTCCGCCGACTCGTAGTCGATGCCGGCGTCCTGGAGGGCGGTGCGGACCGCGACCAGGTCGGTGGCCTCGCTGAGCACCTCGTAGGTCTCGCCGAGGTCGTTGACCTCCTCGGCGCCCGCGTCCAGGACGGCGGCCAGGACGTCGTCCTCGCCCAGCTCGCCCTTGGGGACGATGACGACGCCCTTGCGGTTGAACAGGTACGACACCGAGCCGGGGTCGGCCATGGAGCCGCCGTTGCGGGTCATGGCGACGCGCACGTCGGAGGCGGCGCGGTTGCGGTTGTCGGTGAGGCACTCGATGAGCACCGCGACGCCGTTCGGCCCGTAACCCTCGTACATGATCGTCTCGTAGTCGGCGCCGCCGGCCTCCAGGCCGCCGCCGCGCTTGACCGCGGAGTCGATGTTCTTGTTCGGCACCGACTGCTTCTTGGCCTTCTGGATGGCGTCGTACAGCGTCGGGTTGCCCTCGATGTCGACGCCGCCCATCCGGGCCGCGACCTCGATGTTCTTGATCAGCTTCGCGAAGAGCTTGCCGCGCTTGGCATCGATCACGGCCTTCTTGTGCTTCGTCGTAGCCCATTTAGAGTGGCCGGACATCTGCCTGTCTCCTTCGCGTAACCCATCTACTGAACGAACCCCAGAGATCCTACAAGGCATCCACCGCGCCCCGGGCTCGCACCAGGTCGGTGAACAGGCGGTGCACGCGGTGGTCGCCGGTCAGTTCCGGGTGGAACGACGTGGCGAGCGCGTTGCCCTGGCGGACCGCGACGATGTGGCCGTCGTGCTCGGCCAGCACCTCGGCCGCCGCGCCGACGGATTCCACCCAGGGGGCACGGATGAAGACGCCCTCCACAGGATCGCCGTCGACACCCTCGACGTCGACCGCCGCTTCGAAGGACTCGTTCTGCCGGCCGAAGGCGTTGCGGCGCACGATCATGTCGATGCCGCCGATGGTCTCCTGGCCGGAGCGCGGGTCGAGGATCTTGTCGGCGAGCAGGATCATGCCCGCGCAGGTGCCGTAGACGGGCAGTCCGTCCCGCACGCGCGCGCGAAGGGGCTCCAGCACCCCGAAGAGGACGGCCAGCTTGGAGATGGTGGTGGACTCGCCGCCGGGCAGGACCAGGCCGTCGACCGCGGCGAGTTCACCGGGGCGCCGCACCGGCCGGGCCACGGCGCCGGCCGCGGTCAGCGCGGTGAGGTGCTCGCGGACGTCGCCCTGGAGGGCGAGCACCCCCACCACGGGTGCGGTCATCACCAGCCCCGGTTCGCGTAGCGCTCGGTCTCGGGCAGCACGTCGACGTTGATGCCGACCATGGCCTCGCCGAGGTCGCGGGAGGCGTCCGCGATGACCTTCGGGTCGTCGTAGAAGGTGGTCGCCTTGACGATGGCGGCGGCGCGCTTGGCCGGGTCGCCGGACTTGAAGATGCCGGAGCCGACGAAGACGCCCTCGGCGCCGAGCTGGCGCATCAGGGCGGCGTCGGCCGGGGTGGCGACCCCGCCGGCGGAGAACAGGACGACCGGGAGCTTGCCCAGTTCGGCCACCTCCTTGACCAGCTCGTAGGGGGCCCGCAGCTCCTTGGCGGCGGCGAACAGCTCGTGGTGGTCGTAGCCGCGCAGCCGGGCGATCTCGTTCTTGATCTGGCGCAGGTGGCGCACCGCCTCGACCACGTTGCCGGTGCCGGCCTCGCCCTTGGAGCGGATCATCGCGGCGCCCTCGGCGATGCGGCGCAGGGCCTCGCCCAGGTTGGTGGCGCCGCACACGAACGGGGTGGTGAAGGACCACTTGTCGGAGTGGTTGACCTCGTCGGCCGGGGTCAGTACCTCGGACTCGTCGATGTAGTCGACGCCGAGCGACTGGAGCACCTGGGCCTCGACGAAGTGGCCGATGCGGGACTTGGCCATCACCGGGATGGAGACCGCGCCGATGATGCCCTCGATCATGTCCGGGTCGGACATCCGGGCCACGCCGCCGTCCTTGCGGATGTCGGCCGGGACCCGCTCCAGGGCCATCACCGCGACGGCACCCGCGTCCTCGGCGATCTTCGCCTGCTCCGGGGTGACGACGTCCATGATGACGCCGCCCTTGAGCTGCTCGGCCATGCCGCGCTTCACGCGGGCGGTGCCGGTCTCGGAAGCCTGGTTCTCGGAGTGGGTGCTGGACACGGAGGACCTCGCTGAAGAAAGGAGAAGGTTTCGGCAGCACTGAGGAAACGTGAACGGAGCAGGCCACAGCAAGGGCCAATGGGAAGGCGGTGGATCGTTTTCGCGCGGGAGGCTCAGGCGGCCCGGTCGACCAGGGCGGCCGGCGGCTCGTCGTCCATCTCGAAGGCCAGCGGGAACGGGGCGTGGCCGGCCAGCCGGAACCAGCGGACCTTGCGGTGCTCGCGCAGCCGGCGCGCGGCGCCCACGGTGTCGTTGTGGAAGCGGCGGGCCATCGGCACCCGGCGTACCGCCTCGGTCAGCTCACCGGCCGCCGCCTCGCCGCCGGGGGCCTCCTTGAGAGCCTGCACCTGGGGCCGGTCGCCGAACACCGCCCGCAGCGCCTGGCTCAGCTCGCTCTCGGCGACCTCCCGCTGCTCCTCGTCGCTCTGCCGGGCGGCGTGCGCGGCCTCGTACAGGACGATCGAGGCGGCCGGGTCCAGGACGCCGGCGGTGGCCAGTTCCTGGGCGACGGAGGCGCGGCGCAGCAACTGGGCGTCCAGCGCGGCGCGGGCGGCGTCGATCCGGGCGTGCAGGCGGTCCAGGCGGCCCGCCGTCCAGCTCAGGTAGAGGCCGATCGCTACGAGGGCTACGGCGATCCAGATCAGGGTTGCGGTCACGCTGCGCCAACTTACCGTGCCCCTGGTCCGGCCCGGACGGCCTCGTCGTCAGACGCCGGACGGGCCGGCCGACCGGCCCCGGTTCGCGGGCCGGCCGGCCGCGAAGTGCCGCCGGTTCAGTCCCGGGCCAGCCCGAACCGGGCCCGCAGCCCCGTCGCCCGCTCGTCCGTGGCCACCGCCGCCGCGCCCGCCGTCACCGTCTCGTAGACCGACAGGATGTCCGCGCCGACCGTCGACCAGTCGAACCGCCGCACGTGCGCGCTGCCCCGCTCGCGCAGTTCGGTCCGCCGGGCCGGGTCCTCCAGGAGCCGTACCGCGGCCGTGGCCAGCGCGTCGGCGTCCTCGTTGGGGAACAGTTCGCCGGCCGCGCCCCGGTCCAGCACCTGGGCGAAGGCGTCCAGGTCGGAGGCGAGCACGGGGGCGCCCGCCGACATGGCCTCGACCAGGATGATCCCGAAGCTCTCGCCGCCGGTGTTGGGCGCCACGTACAGGTCGACGCTGCGCAGGAAGCGGGCCTTGTCCGCGTCGCTGACCATGCCGAGGAACTCCACCCGGGAGCGCAGCTCCTTCGGCAGCGACTCGACCGCCTCCTCCTCGTCCCCGCGCCCGGCGACCAGCAGCCGGGACCCCGGGCGGGCGGCGAGGATCTTCGGCAGGGCCTTCATCAGCACCGGCAGGCCCTTGCGGGGCTCGTCGATGCGCCCTATGAAGCCGATGGTGTCGCCCTGCCACTCGGGGTTGGGCACGGCCTTGGCGAAGAAGTCGACGTCGACGCCGTTGGGGATGACGACCGCGTCGCCGCCGAGGTGCTCGACCAGGGTGCGGCGGGCGTACTCGCTCACCGCGATCCGGGCGCTGATCTTCTCCAGGGCCGCCTGGAGGATGGAGTAGGCGGCGATCATCGCGCGGGAGCGCGGGTTGGACGTGTGGAAGGTGGCGACGATCGGGCCCTGCGCCGCCCAGCAGGCCAGCAGGCCCAGCGACGGCGAGGTCGGCTCGTGGATGTGGATGACGTCGAACGCGCCGTCGTGCAGCCAGCGCCGTACCCGCGCGGCGCTCAGGAAGCCGAAGTTCAGCCGGGCCACCGAGCCGTTGTACGGCACCGGCACCGCGCGTCCGGCCGAGACGACGTACGGCGGCAGCGGGGTGTCGTCGTCGGCCGGGGCCAGGACGGACACCTCGTGGCCGAGGCGGATGAAGTACTCGGCGAGGTCCCGGATGTGGAACTGGACGCCGCCCGGCACGTCCCAGGAGTACGGGCAGACGATGCCGATTCTCATGCGGGCCCCTTCGTGGGGTCGAGGTCGGCGAGCCACAGGCGCTGGAGCATGTGCCAGTCCTGCGGGTGCTCGGCGATTCCGGTGGCGAAGGCGTCGGCCAGCGCCTGTGTCATGACGGACGTCTTCGCGCGCCGGTCACCTGACTCGGGCACCTCGACCGGCGGATGGACCCGGCCCCGCATGACCGGCGAGTCGTCGTACCAGAGGGTGACCGGCAGCAGTGCCGCCCCGGTCTGCTGGGCGAGCAGCGCGGGTCCGGCCGGCATCCGGGCCGGCTCGCCGAAGAAGCCGACCTCCACGCCGGAGGCGGACAGGTCCCGGTCGGCGACCAGGCAGACCAGTCCGCCGGCCCGCAGCCGCCGGGCCAGCGCGCCGAACGCGGTGCCGCCGCTGTGCGGCAGGACCTCCATGCCCAGGCCCTCGCGGTAGGCGACGAAGCGGTCGTACAGGGTCTCCGGCTTGAGGCGCTCGGCGACCGTGGTGAAGGGGATGCCGAGGTGGGTGGTGACCCAGGCGCCGGCCAGGTCCCAGTTGGCCAGGTGCGGCAGGGCGAGGATCGCGCCCTGGCCGGCGGCCATGGCGTCGGTGAGGTGGTGGAGGTCCTTGACGTCGAGGGACGCCGCGATCCGCGCCCGGCTCCAGGCGGGCAGCCGGAAGGACTCCATCCAGTAGCGCAGGTAGGAACGCATGCCCGCGCGGGAGAGCGCCGCGAGCCGCGCGGGGCTCGCGTCGGGCAGTACGCGCGCGTAGTTGCTCTCCAGCCGCAGCACGCCCTTGCCGCGCCGCTTCCAGGCGAGGTCCGCCACACCCCGGCCGAGTCGCACCGCGACCGGCTCCGGGAGCTTCTTGACGGTGCTCCAGCCGGCGCCGTACAGGGCGTCGGTCAGCCGCTCCTGGGCGCTCACTTGGCCGCCTCGCTCCCCCGGGCCTCCCGCTCGGCCGCGGCCTCCGCCTCGGCGGACTCCCGGCGGACCGTGACGACCCGCTGGACCAGCGTGACCAGGCTGCCGACGGCGACGATCCACAGCGCGACCGGCAGCAGGTACTGGATGCCGGGCACGCCGAACTTGTGCAGCCCCGCGAAACCGGCCGCGACCAGCGAGATGACCAGCCGCTCGGCCCGCTCGACCAGCCCGTTGACGGCGACCGGCAGGCCGATCGACTCGCCGCGCGCCTTGGTGTACGACACCACCTGGCCGCTGGCCAGGCAGAAGATCGAGACGGCGCAGAGCACGTTGTCGTCGCCGGCGCCCGCGTACCAGAGGGCGAAACCGCCGAAGATCGCGCCGTCCGCGACCCGGTCCAGGGTCGAGTCCAGGAAGGCGCCCCAGCGGCTGGAGCGGCCGAGCTGGCGGGCCATGTTCCCGTCGACCAGGTCGGAGAACACGAACAGTGTGATCACCACCGTGCCCCAGAAGAACTCCCCCATGGGGTAGAAGACCAGCGCCCCCGCGACCACACCCGCGGTCCCGATGAGCGTGACCGTGTCCGGGCTGACCCCCCGGCGGATGAGAAACGCGGCGAACGGTGTGAGGACACGCGTGAAGAATGCACGCGCGTACTTGTTCAGCATGGCCTTCCCGACGGTCGGTGGCGCCGCGCGGCCCCTGCTGGCCGTCGGCTGGCCCATCGTAGTCACGCGCGCGCGTGGCCGAGGGACGGGCACCCGGACCGTCCCCCGGTGACCGGCGCGCCCCGGGTTCGGGTCCTTCGTATGGACGCGGCGTGACGGGAGTGGAAAGCTCGAAGCACCGCGGGCGTCGCCGGAGCCGCTCGCACATCGGCCGACGCGGGTCCGCGCCCACAGTGACCTCACCGTGCACGGGAGGCAAGGTTATGGGCGACAAGGCGCACACACACCCCGGAGCCGCCGGCAGGGCACAGGCGGCCGACCAACCCGCGTCCGTACGGAATGTGGTGCTGGTCGGCCACTCCGGAGCGGGCAAGACCACGCTGGTGGAGGCCCTCGCGCTGACCGCGGGGGCGCTGAACCGGGCGGGCCGCGTCGAGGACGGCGGCTGCGTCTCCGACTACGACGACATCGAGCACCGGCAGCAACGTTCCGTACAGCTCTCGCTGGTGCCGGTGGAATGGGACGGTGTCAAGATCAATGTCCTCGACACCCCCGGGTACGCCGACTTCGTCGGGGAGCTGAGGGCCGGTCTGCGGGCGGCGGACGCGGCCCTCTTCGTCGTCTCGGCCGCGGACGGGGTGGACGGCTCGACCCGCATGGTGTGGGAGGAGTGCGCGGCCGTCGGCATGCCGCGCGCCATCGTGATCACGCACCTGGAGGCCGCCCGGGCCGACTTCGAGGAGATGACCCGGATCTGCGCCGAGGCGTTCGGCGCCGACGACCCCGATGCCGTGCTGCCGCTCTATCTGCCGCTGCACGGCCCGCGGCACCCGGACGGCCACGCGCCCGTGACGGGTCTGATCGGACTGCTGACGCAGACGCTGTTCGACTACTCGACCGGTGAGCGCAAGGAGTCCGAGCCGGGCGCGGACCAGCTGCCGCTGATCGAGCGGGCCCGCGACCGGCTGATCGAGGGGATCATCGCGGAGAGCGAGGACGAGACCCTCATGGACCGCTATCTGGGCGGCGAACCGGTCGATGTCAAGACCCTGGTCCAGGACCTGGAACGGGCCGTGGCGCGCGGCGCCTTCTTCCCGGTGCTCGCCGCCGCCCCCGCCGCCGAGGGCGCCCGGCAGGGACTGGGCACCGTCGAACTCCTGGAGCTGGTCGTCCGCGGTTTCCCGACGCCGCTGGAGCGCGCGGCGCCCCGGGTGACCACACCCGAGGGCCGCACCCGGACGCTGAAGCCGTGCGACCCCGGCGAGTCACTGGCCGCGGAGGTCGTCAAGACCTCCTCCGACCCGTACGTCGGCCGGATCTCCCTGGTGCGGGTGTTCTCCGGCACGCTGTACGCCGACCAGACCGTGCACGTCTCCGGGCACGGGCTGGCCGACCGGGGCCACGAGGATCACGACGTCGACGAGCGCGTCGGCGCCCTGTCGACCCCCTTCGGCAAGCAGCAGCGCCCGGTCAGCCATGTCATCGCGGGCGATCTGGCCTGCGTGGCGAAACTGGCCCGCGCGGAGACCGGCGACACCCTGTCGGCCAAGGACGACCCGCTGCTGATGGAGCCGTGGGAGATGCCCGACCCGCTGCTGCCGCTCGCGATCCAGGCGCACAGCAAACCCGACGAGGACAAGCTCTCCCAGGGCCTTTCCCGGCTGGTCGCCGAGGACCCGACGATGCGCCTGGAGCAGAACCAGGACACCCACCAGGTGGTCCTGTGGTGCCTGGGCGAGGCGCACGCCGCCGTCGCCCTGGAACGGCTGCGCAGCCGCTACGGCGTCCAGGTCGACGTCGTACCGCACCGGGTGCCGCTGCGGGAGACGTTCGGCGCGAAGGCGGCCGGGCGCGGGCGGCACGTCAAGCAGTCCGGCGGGCACGGGCAGTACGCCGTCTGCGAGATCGAGGTGGAGCCGCTGCCGGGCGGCACCGGCATCGAGTTCGTCGACAAGGTGGTCGGCGGCGCGGTGCCCCGGCAGTTCATCCCGTCGGTCGAGAAGGGCGTACGGGCGCAGGCCGCCAAGGGCGTCGCGGCCGGACATCCGCTGATCGACGTGCGGATCACGCTGCTGGACGGCAAGGCGCACTCGGTGGACTCCTCCGACGCCGCCTTCCAGACGGCCGGCGCGCTGGCGCTGCGGGAGGCCGCCGCCGACGCGAGGATCCATCTGCTGGAACCGGTGGCCGAGGTCAGCGTGCTGGTCGGCGACGACTACGTGGGCGCGGTGATGAGCGACCTGTCCGGGCGGCGCGGCCGGGTGCTCGGCACCGAGCAGACGGCGGGCGGGCGCACCCTGGTACGGGCCGAGGTGCCGGAGATCGAGATCGGCCGGTACGCGGTGGACCTGCGCTCCCTGTCGCACGGCACGGCCCGGTTCGGCCGCCGCTACGCACGGCACGAACCGATGCCGCCGCAGGTCGCCGAACGGGTCCGCGAGGAGGCGCGCGGCGACGCGTGACCGGCGCCGGGCGCACGCCGGCGGCCCGCGCGCCCCACGTTCCGCTCCAGGTCGGCGGACGGCTCGTACCGTCCGCCGACAGCCACTCGAACCTGGAGTTACGCTGACGACCTGATCAACAGGTGTGCGGAGCACGGAAGTCGGGAAAGCCGCTTGAGCGAGAGCGGTTTCGATCTGGGGGCGGGAATGGCTGACGGCGGGTACGCGGACTTCTTCGGGCCTCAGGTGCCCCGGGCGGGAGACGCGAGCCAGACGGCCACCTTCGCGCTGGCGTCCGCGGCCTACCGGGACAACCCGGTGGAGGAGATCAAGAAGGCCGACAACGACTGGCACCAGACGACCGTCAGCCCGGGCCGCTGGGGCCGGGTCTTCCGGCCCAACCTCGGTGAGGCGTTCGCCCAGGCCGTGGTGGGCCGCATGCTGGGCGGTGGCCGCAAGCCGCTGATCCAGTCCTTCGGCACCGAGCCGCAGGTCGTGGTCGAGCACTGCCTGGCGGCCAACCGCATCCGCAAGGAGCGGGACCGGAAACTGACCGTCGTGATGGCGGTGTGCGGGCTGCTGTTCCTGCCCGGCCTGCTGGTCTGGCTGCTCGGCTTCCTGATCCGCGGCACGGTCAGCAAGTCGGAGAACAAGCAGGCCGGCGCCCTCGGCACGGCGGTGCTGGTCGCGGTGGGCGCGCTGGCGGTGCTCTTCGTGCTCAAGATGCCGTTCGGCGGTTTCTGGGGCTGGTACGGGCGGCTGGCGGCCGTGATGCCGGTCGTCGGCTGGTTCTGGGCCAAGCGGATCTGCGAGAGCACCGCGAAGGACCTCAGGGAGCGCTGGAGCAGCCTCCTGAAGGGCGCCAGCGTCGGCGCCAAGGTCCCCGAGGCGGTGCCCAGCAACCCCAACGAGACCGCCGCCGAGCAGCTCCGCCAGAACCTGGCCAAGCTGGGCGCCGAGCAGCAGTCCAACTCGGTCTTCTACGCCGGCCCCAAGGGCATACTCGGCATGGGCACCCGCTGGGGCAGCTGGCAGCTGGCCGAGGAGCTGCTCCCGGCCGACCCCGCCCGGGAGATCCACCCGTTCCGCAGCTGGGACGTCATACGGTCCATCCACGACCAGCTCAGCCTGCTGGAGCGCGGCCCGCTGAACACCAACGGCTTCACCAAGCCGTCGATACGGCACTGGATCGTCACGCCGATCGCGGAGGGCGCCGGCGCGGTCTCCCGGCCGGAGGGCACCGACGTCGAGGCGTACCAGGTCAAGCCGCACGCCATCCAGGAGATCTGCAACAACCAGCAGTTCGGCGCCGGCGACCGGCACTACCTGGGTGTGCAGTGGGTGCTGTGGGACGGGCAGCTGGTCATCACCATGCTGATCACGGTGACGGTGCTGCACTCGACGCTGCGCATCGAGGTCACCGGCCACGCGCTGGGCCCGGTGAACGGCCTGTTCATGGGCGGGCCCTCGGCGCCGTCCAAGACGGTCACCAAGTCGTTCAAGCCGTGGGAGACCCGCAAGGTGATGCTCCCGCTGGTCAACACCCAGGAAGTGGTCCGGCTCGCCGTGCGCGCCCCGCTCACCTGGTACACGCCGGCGCTGAACTGGCTGGGCGGCACGATCTCGCTGCCCGAGCCGTTCGGCCTGCGGCACGCCTGGGCCGACCAGCCCTGGCGGCACCGCTTCATGGCCGACGACGCGCTGCGGGCGGCGACGCCCGTGCTGCGCACGGTGCACCGGGCGGCGATCAAGGTGCTGGAGGAGAACGGCGTGAACACCGAGAAGTTCGGCGCCCGGTCGGCGTTCCTCAGCGGGGCGGTGCAGGACCCGACGCCGGGGAAGGCCGACACGTACAACGCGTAGCCGTGGCCGTCAGGGCGTCGGCCACGCCTCCGCCAGCATCTTGCGGGTGTCGCCCAGCAGCTGCGGCAGCACCTTGGTGTGGCCGACCACCGGCATGAAGTTGGTGTCGCCGCCCCAGCGGGGCACGACGTGCTGGTGCAGGTGGGCGGCGATGCCCGCGCCCGCCACCGAGCCCTGGTTCATGCCGATGTTGAAGCCGTGCGCGCCGGACGCGGTGCGCAGGGCCGTCATCGCCTGCTTGGTCAGCTCGGCCAGCTCGGCGGTCTCCGGGGCGGTCAGCTCGGTGTAGTCGGCGATGTGCCGGTAGGGCACGGCCATCAGGTGGCCGCCGGTGTACGGGTACAGGTTGAGGACCGCGTAGACCAGCTCACCGCGCCGGACGATCAAGCCGTCCTCGTCCGATTTGGCCGGGATCGAGCAGAAGGGACAGCCGTCGTCGGCGCCCGGGCCGCTCGGCTTGTTCTCACCCTGGATGTACGCCATCCGGTGGGGCGTCCACAGGCGCTGGAACGCGTCCTGCGTCCCCACTCCCCACTGCTGCTCCGGCTCACTCGTCATGCGTGCAGCATATGGCGTCCGCCTGAGGGAACGGGAAAGGCCCCCGGTCTCCCGGGGGCCTCGCCGTCGGTGCGGTCCGGTCAGACCTGGGCCCGGTCCTCGACGACCTTCGCGATCTTCGCGATGGCATCCCCGACCGGGATGCCGTTCTCCTGGGAACCGTCGCGGTAACGGAACGAGACGGCACCGGCCGCCATGTCCTCGTCACCGGCGATCACCATGAAGGGCACCTTCTGCTTCTGGGCGTTCCTGATCTTCTTCTGCATCCGGTCCGAGGAGGCGTCCACCTCGACCCGCAGTCCGGCCGCACGGGCCTGCTCCGCGAACTCCTGGAGGTAGGGCACGTGCGCGTCGCCGATCGGGATGCCGAGCGCCTGGACGGGCGCCAGCCAGGCCGGGAAGGCGCCCGCGTAGTGCTCGAGCAGCACGCCGAAGAACCGCTCGATGGAGCCGAACAGCGCGCGGTGCAGCATGACCGGCTGCTGGCGCGAGCCGTCGGCGGCGGTGTACTCCAGGCCGAACCGCTTGGGCTGGTTGAAGTCCACCTGGAGGGTCGACATCTGCCAGGACCGGCCGATCGCGTCCTTGGCCTGCACGGAGATCTTCGGCCCGTAGTAGGCGGCGCCGCCCGGGTCGGGGACCAGCGGCAGGTCCTGCTTCTCGGCGGCCTGGCGGAGCGCCTCGGTGGCCTCCTCCCAGTCCTCGTCGGTGCCGATGAACTTGTCGGAGTCGTCGCGGGTGGACAGCTCCAGCTCGAACTCGGTCAGGCCGTAGTCGCGCAGCAGGTCCAGGACGAAGGTGAGGAGGGTGTCCAGCTCCTCGGGCATCTGCTCCTTGGTGCAGTAGATGTGCGAGTCGTCCTGGGTGAAGCCGCGCGAGCGGGTCAGGCCGTGCACGACGCCCGACTTCTCGTACCGGTACACGGTCCCGAACTCGAACAGGCGCAGCGGCAGCTCGCGGTAGGAGCGGCCCCGGGACTTGAAGATCAGGTTGTGCATCGGGCAGTTCATCGCCTTGAGGCGGTAGTTCTGCTCGTCGAACTGGATGGGCGGGAACATGCCCTCCGCGTAGTGCGGCAGGTGCCCGGAGGTCTCGAAGAGGTGCTCCTTCGAGATGTGCGGGGTGTTCACGAACTCGTACCCGGAGACCTCGTGCCGGCGGCGCGAGTAGTCCTCCATGACCTTGCGGACCACGCCGCCCTTGGGGTGGAAGACCGCGAGGCCGGGGCCCAGCTCGTCGGGGAAGGAGAACAGGTCCAGCTCGGCGCCGAGCTTGCGGTGGTCGCGCTTCTCGGCCTCGGCGAGGAAGTCCAGGTGCGCCTTGAGCTCGTCCTTGGACGGCCAGGCGGTGCCGTAGATCCGCTGGAGCTGGGGGTTCTTCTCGCTGCCGCGCCAGTAGGCGGCGGCCGAGCGCATCAGCTTGAACGCCGGGATGTTCCGGGTGGTCGGCAGGTGCGGGCCGCGGCAGAGGTCCTTCCAGCACAGCTCGCCGGTCTTGGCGTCGAGGTTGTCGTAGATGGTCAGCTCACCGCCGCCGACCTCGGCGTCGGCGCCGTCGGCGGCCTGCGCGGCGTTGCCCTTGAGGCCGATCAGCTCCAGCTTGTACGGCTCGTCGGCCAGCTCCTCGCGGGCGGCGTCGTCGGTGGTGACCCGGCGGGCGAAGCGCTGGCCGCGCTTCTGGATCTCCTGCATCTTCTTCTCGACACGCTTGAGGTCGTCGGGGGTGAAGGGCTCCTTGACGTCGAAGTCGTAGTAGAAGCCGTCCCGGATCGGCGGGCCGATGCCCAGCTTGGCGTCGGGGAACAGTTCCTGCACGGCCTGCGCCATGACGTGCGCGGTGGAGTGCCGCAGGATGTTCAGGCCGTCCTCGGAGGTGATCTCGACGCCCTCGACGGTCTCGCCGTCCTGGACCACGTACGCGAGGTCCTTCAGTTCGCCGCCGACGCGGGCGGCGACGATCGAGCGCTCGCCGGGGAAGAGCTCGGCGGCCGTGGTGCCCGTCGTCACCACGCGTTCTTCCCGCTCGGAATCGCGTTGGATGATCACACGGACGTCTGACACCGGTCTCTCCTGACTGAAGTGGGTCGCGGCGCCATACCGGAGCGCACGCATGAGGGCGATCGTACCGACCCGGCCCCTCCGCAGGCGAAACAGATACCCGGCACGGGCTTCCGGGAGGAGGCGGAGGTCTCCTGGAGGGCACTGACCACCCGGCGCCGCGCCACGCGTCCGCGTCGGGGGCGGCGCGGACCTGCGGGGCCTCGGCGCAGGACGGGCGGGTCGCCCGGCGGGAGCCCGACCGGCTCGGCGGGCGCCGCGCAGCCCCTCGGGCCCGCCGTGGGGCCGCGGGGCCCGGTCGACGGCGCGGTCCGGGTGCTTCGGTGCCCCGCGCGAGGGTGCCGAGGGCGACGGGCGCCTCGGCCGGCTCGTGGCCGAAGCCGGCCACGGCGGCGGTGTCGAAGGCGTCCGCGCCGCCGGTGGTCCGCTGCCGGTCGACAGGTCCGCGGGCCGCGCACCAGGCCCGACGCAGGCGGACGGCGAGGGGGCGACCGGGGCCGCCCTGCCCGCCGCGGGACGCTGAACTGCGCGGACCCGTACTCCTGTCGGGCCCTTCCGGCGTACGGCGCGAACAGCCCGGGTATCACCGGAGCGGGCAGCGGACGGGATGTCAACTGCCCTGGGTGATCGAGGGGTTGTGGTGACATGGCGTGCTGGTACGAAGGGCCCCTGGCCGCGTTCGACACGGAGTCCACGGGTGTCGACGTCGAGACCGACCGGATCGTGTCGGCCGCCGTCGTCGTCCAGGACGCTCCGGGCATCCGGCCGCGGGTCAGCCGCTGGCTGGTGCACCCGGGCGTGCCGGTGCCCGGGGCGGCGACCGCGGTGCACGGGCTGACGGAGGAGCATCTGCGGCTCAACGGCCGCTGGCCGGCGCCGGTGATGTACGAGATGGCGGAGACGCTGGTGGAGCAGGCGCGGGCGGGACGTCCGCTGGTGGTGATGAACGCGCCGTTCGATCTGACGCTGCTGGACCGGGAGTTGCGGCGGCATCGCGCCTCGTCGCTGGGCCGCTGGCTGGAGCGGACGCCGCTGCACATCCTCGATCCGCGGGTGCTCGACAAGCACCTGGACCGCTACCGCAAGGGCCGCCGCACCCTCACCGACCTGTGCGCGCACTACGACGTGCCACTGGAGGGGGCGCACGACCCGGCGGCCGACGCGCTGGCGGCGCTGGAGGTGGCGCGGGCGGTGGGGCGGCGGTACGCGGCCCGGCTGGAGCGGCTGTCCCCCGCCGAGCTGCACCCGCTCCAGGCGGTGTGGCACGCGGCGCAGGCCCGGGGCCTGCAGGCGTGGTTCGCGCTCAGCGGTACGGAGGAGCCGGTGGACCCGGCCTGGCCGCTGCGGCCGGACATGCCGGCGGCGGCGTAGCCGACAACGGAAAACCGGCCCGTCGGATGACGGACCGGCTTCTTTCCGGGTGGGCGATACTGGGTTCGAACCAGTGACCTCTTCGGTGTGAACGAAGCGCTCTCCCACTGAGCTAATCGCCCGGGAACGCACTGAACAATACAGGTCCCGGCACGCTTCCTTCAAACCGCTGCCAGGTGGCCGGCCAGTCCGCGCCGCCCGGCCCGCATCATCAGCGTGTGGTTGGCACGGAAGAGGGCCCGCCCGGGCACCGCGAGCCGGCGCAGCAGCGGCTTGCGGACGTCGACCTCCTGGTCGTAGCGGGCGAGGGTGCCGGGGCCGGCCGGGGTGACCGTCCAGCGCGCCCAGCCCTCGATGTCGCCGGACAGCCGCACCTCCAGTACCCCGGCTTCCGGGTCGCGCCGCCCCTCCCGCATGACCTGGGTCAGGTCGTACGGGAGGAGCGAGCGGATCCGGATGGTGCCGCTCGTGTCGTCGAGGCGGGTGACCTCGCGGACCTGCGGCCACCAGCGGGGGTAGTCCTCGATCCGTTCCAGGGCCCGGTACACGTCGGCGACGGGCGCGGGCAGCGCCCACCGGCTGCGGAAGCGGTAATGGTTCCAGTCCACGTCCGCAGCCTGCCCACGCGGGCGCCGGTTACGGCATCCGGTCGCCGAGCAGGGCCAGGTTCTCGATGGCGGCCAGGCCGTACAGGGCGGTGTCGTTGGTGGCGATCCAGGTGGCCTCGCTGCCCGCCACCAGCGCCGTCGGTCCGCTGATCTTCTCCGTGGTCCAGGGCGCGGACTCCGTGTAGCCGTCGGAGGCGTAGAACTTCTGCCACGCGCGCGCGGCGAGCTTGTCGTCGCCGGTCTGTACGGCGGCGTAGGCGTCGAGGCGGGAGTGGCCCTGGAAGAGGAGGAGGGTGCCGAAGTTGCTGCCGTAGCGGGCGGCCTGTTCGGTCTTGGAGGCGTTGAAGTAGCGGCAGTAGTCGTAGTACGCCTCGTTGAAGGCGGGGATGTCGACCAGGTCGATCAGTTCGGCGCACAGTTCGCCCAGGCCGAAGACGGCGGACAGGTGCGAGACGCCGACCACGGGCGTCGCGGCGACGGCGAACTCGCCGGTGTCCAGGTCGTACAGGCCGCTGCCCTGGACGAAGCCGTTGGGCTGGGCGGCGATGCCCTTCATGGTGGACAGCACCCGGGCCTTGGCCTTCTCCCACTTGGGGCCCTTGCGTTCCCACTCGGTGAGCCAGGCCGACACCAGGCCGCTCCAGTCGGTGCCGAAGCCGATCGACAGGGCGTGCCGGTCGGGGGTGTAGGGGTCGGTGCGGACCTTGCGGTTGGGGTCGAGGACGAGGAACGTCTCGTCGGAGTCGACGTTGGCGTGCATGAGGTCGCCGACGCGTTCGTCGGCGGTGAGGAAGTAGTAGAAGCGGCGGTACGTGGTGTTGGCGATGCGCTGCTGCTTGGCGCTGTCGGCGTAGTGCTGGACGCCGTGCCGGGTGCCGAGGCCGGCCCATTGGCCCAGGTGGTAGACGTCGACCTCGCCGGTGTGCCGGGTCATCGCCTCGGCGAAGCGGAAGATGTCGGCGCGGCCGGAGCGCAGGTAGGCGTACCAGAGCCACAGGTCGGGCGAGAGTTCGGAGTTGTCCCAGGCGTAGCCGCCGACGTCGTAGCGCCACTGGTGCCGCACCGTGTCGTAGGTGTGCATGATGTCGCCGTAGTCCCAGAAGCCGTACCAGCGGCGTTGCTCGACCTGGTCCTTGTAGTAGGTGAAGAGGAAGTCGAGGTGGTCCTCGATCTTCGCCTTGGCCGGGGTGGAGCGGTCCGGCTCGGCGTACAGGCCCTTGCCGAAGACGCCGGCCTTGATGAGCTGCGCGGGCGGCGCGGCGAGCTGCGGCAGCACACGGACCGCCTCGACCTGCTGGGCGAGGGTCTCGGGGGCGGGGGTGGCGGCGTTGGCCCAGAACAGCAGCTCGGAGGTGCGGGCGATGCCGTAGGGGGTGCCGAACCCGGGCTCGTAGTCCTCGTAGGTGATGTTGAGGCCCTCCAGCTGTTCGGCGTAGGTGTCCTGGTCCATGCCGTCGTGGTAGAAGCGCAGGTCCATCGGCTGGGCCTCGGGGGACCAGAGCCAGAGGGTGACCTCGGCCTCGTCGGTCTGGGCGTCGCGGATGTCGAGCTGGGCGGGGTACTTCTCCCAGAAGTCGCGCAGGCCGAAGGAGAGACCGCCGCTCACCCCGCCGACGTAGCCGAATCCGGAGGCCCGCCGTCCGCCGCCGGCGCCGATCCAGCCGTGGCCCTGCTTGGTCCGCTTGCGCAGGGTGAAGCCGTCGGCGGAGAGCTGGGAGAGGGTGTAGTCGCCCCACTCGGGGATGTACTGGAGGCGGGTGGTGACCCGCTGGTCCCAGGTGGCCGGGTCGGGCAGCTTCTCCCCCGCGTACTGCGCCGCCTGGACGGCCGCTCCCGGGTCGCGGCGCAGTCCGGTGATGCCCTTGACGGCCTCGCGGAGCAGGCCGGTGCCCTCGCCGCCGATCCGGATGTGGCGGTCGTAGGACGCGTCGCGCATCGGCACGGTGAAGCGGACGCCGAGGCCGCGGATGAAGTCGCCGGACGCCTTCCCCGGCTCCTGGGTGCCGTCGAAGGTGATGGTGTGCACCATGCGGAAGGAGTCGGCGCCCGCGTAGAAGTACAGGCGGATGGAGAACGGCAGCCAGCTGCGGCCGCCCTTGCGGTGCTTGCCGTCGATGCGGACGACGGCGCGGACCGGGCCGTCCTGTTCGACCTCCACCGCCGAGATCGCGCCGTCGAACCGCTCGTACTTGACGGTGCCCTGGTCGCCGTCCTCGATCTCGGGCTGGCGCAGCAGGACGAGGCGGCCGTTCTTGGCGATCTCGGTGCCGTCCCGGGTGACCGACTTGACGAGGGTGGCGCCGTCGGTGCCGAGCCGGGCGGTGATGACGTCGGTCGATATGTCGATGGTGCCGCCGCGCTTGGTGACGGTGACCTTCTGCTCGGGGGCGGCCGGGGTGCCGGTGGTCAGGGTGAGCTTGCCGGAGCCCGTGCCGACGGCGTGCGCGGTCCACTTCAGGGAGCCGTCCGGCCAGTACGCGAGCGGCCAGGACTGGGCGGGTACGGCCTTGCCGTCGGCGTCGGTGACGGCGAAGGTCTGGTCCGGCTGGTGGGTGCCCTTGGGCCAGGGGACGCCGACGGTCGCGCCGGGGGCGGCGCCGAGGCCGCCGTCCTCCAGCCAGTCCAGGGTGACGGGGGCGTCGGCGGCGGTGTCGGCGGCCGGCGCGGCCTGCGCGTTCCTGGCGCCCAGGGCCCAGCTGAACTGGGCGGCGGCGCCGGCCACGGCGGCGGCCTTGAGGAGGGATCTGCGGGGGATGGAGGACATGACCTTTCCTTCCTTGCGGGTGCGAGGGGATGCGAGGGGGGTGCCCTGCGGAGTGTCAAGGGCATGACAGAGGAAGGCGCGGCGCGCGGGGCGCCGCTCCCTGGGGACGGTTCAGGAGCGGCCGTACCGCCGCTCCGCGGCGACGGCCGCCGCCGCGACGGCCCCGAGCACCGGGACCGCCAGCGGCGCGACGAACAGCGCGGAGCCGGCCACGACCGCCAGTCCGCAGACGAGCAGCAGGGAGCCGGCGGGGTCGCGCAGGGTCCGGCGGCCGGCCGCGGCGAGCAGCGCGCGCCAGGCCGCGCCGGGCGCCCACACCGCGGCCGCGCGCAGCCCGGCCACCGTGAGGACGAGCAGCGCGAACAGGCCGACCGCCCCGGCCAGCGGTCCGCCGGGCAGCCCGGCCCGCGCGGCCTGGACGTCCACCCACACCGCGCCCGCCGCCGCCCACCAGCCGAGCCCGACGGCCCAGCCGCGGCGCACGGCGGCCCGGAAGTCGGCGGTGAACTCCCGTGCGCCGCCGCCCTGGTGACCGGTCCGGCGGCGCAGGTGCCGGGCGCCGGCCGCGAAGGCGGCCGGCCAGGTGACGACGCCGAGACAGGCCACGGCGATCCACACGCCGGTGAGCATGGACTCGGCGAACACGGCGAAGCGTTCGCCGCCGAACACGGGCTCCTTGCGCGCCTTCACACGTGCCTCAGCCATGCTGACCGCCTCACTTCAGTCCGGACGTCGCCATGCCGTCGATGAGATAGCGCTGGAAGGCCATGAAGAAGGCGACCACCGGGACCAGCGCCACCAGCGACATCGCGATCATGCTGCCGTAGTTGGAGATGCCCTCCTGGTCGCGGAACATCATCAGGCCGAGCGAGACGGTGTACTTGGAGGGCGTGTTGAGGTAGATCAACGGACCCATGAAGTCGTTCCAGGCGTTGATGAAGGTGAAGATGGCGCTGGTGATGAGGGCCGGACGGCACAGCGGCAGCACGATGGACCAGTAGGTCCGCAGGTGTCCGCAGCCGTCCAGCTTGGCGGCCTCGTCCAGCTCGCGCGGCAGTCCGCGCATGAACTGCACCATCAGGAAGACGAAGAACGCCTCCGTGGCCAGGAACTTGCCGGCCACCAGTGGCACCAGGGTGTCGACGAGTTCCAGTTTGCGGAACATCACGTACTGCGGGATGAGCAGCACGTGGTACGGCAGCAGCAGCGTGCCGATCATCAGGGTGAACAGCAGGTTCCGCCCGGCGAACCGGATCTTGGCGAAGGCGTACGCGGTCAGCGAGGCGGACAGCACCACACCGGCCACGGCGAGCACCGCGTACATCAGCGAGTTCACGAAGAAGCTGCTGATGGAGATGCCGGAGATGCCGTCGGCGAGGCCCGAGAAGTTGGCCCAGACGGGCTTGGTGGGCAGCAGGTCCAGGCTGGCGATGATGTCCTTGCTCGGCTTGAACGAGGCGCCGACCACCCAGATCACGGGGTAGAGGACGACCGCCAGGACGAGGAGCGCGCCCACGTGCCAGGCGATCGATCCGGTGCGCCGCCGCTCACTCGCGGTGCGCACTGCGGGGCTGGTGGCGGTGGTCACTTGGCGGCCTCCTCGTAGTGCACCCACTTCTTCTGCGACCAGAACAGCACCGCCGTCACCAGCGCCACCGCGACCACCAGCGTCCAGGCCATCGCGGAGGCGAAGCCCATCTGCGCCTCCTTGAAGCCCTTCTGGTAGAGGTAGCAGGTGTAGACGAGGGTGGCGTCGGCCGGTCCGCACCGGGTGTCGGAGACGACATAGGCGGAGCCGAACACCTGGAACGCGTGGATGGACTCCAGCAGCACGTTGAAGAACAGCACCGGGGAGATCATCGGCAGCGTGATGTTCCAGAACCGGCGGAAGGGGCCGGCCCCGTCCACCTCGGCCGCCTCGTACAGCTCCCGGGGGACCTGCTTGAGGCCGGCCAGGAAGATGACCATCGGCGCGCCGAACTGCCAGATGCTCAGCGCCACCAGGGCGTAGATGACGTAGTCCGGATTGCCGATCCAGCCGCCCACGTCGAGGCCGAAGATCTTCTGGCCGCGGTCCACGATCGCGTCGTCGGAGAACAGCGCCCGCCACACGAAGCCGACGGAGACGCTGGCCCCGATCAGCGAGGGCATGTAGAACGCGGCCCGGTACAGCCCCTGGCCGCGCCGCTGCTGCGCCAGCAGCATGGCGACGCCGAGGGCCAGCAGCAGTTTCAGCGGGGTGGCCACGACCACGTACTTCAGGGTGACCTCGACCGCCTTCTGCCAGCGCGGGTCCTGGAACATGGTCGTGAAGTTGTCCAGGCCCACCCACTGCGGCGGCGTGAACAGGTTGTAGCTGGTGAACGCGTAATAGAGCGACGCGATCATCGGTCCGGCCGTGAGCAGCACGAATCCGGCGATCCACGGCGACATGAAGAGGTAGCCGGCGAGGTTCTCCCGGCGCCGCCCGCGCCGCCCGGCGGCGGGCGCGGCGGACCGCTTCCCGGCCGGGCGCGCGGGCGCTTCCTTGACGAGCGTCATGGTGGTACGTCCCCTCAGCCCGCGAACGCGGCCTTGGCCTCGCTGAACAGCGCCTTGGCCGCGTCGGCCGGCTTGGTCTTGCCCTGGGCCACCTCGCCGCCGATGCGCAGGAAGGCCGCCTCGATGACGTCGGAGCCGGACGGGTGCGGGGTGATCTTCCCCAGCAGCCCGGCGCCGGCGACCTCCTCCTCGTACGCCTTGACACCCTTGTTGTTGTCGTCGGTGGGGGTGAACGCCTCGTACTGCTCGCTGGTGGCGAGGATGCCGCGGTCGTAGCCCATGATCTTGCCGACCTCGGGGTCGTGCACCATGAAGTCGATGAACTGGGCGGCTTCCTTGGGGTGCTCGGTGCCGGTGAAGGCGCTGAGCATCAGCGAACCGAGGTACTGGCCGGTGTCCTTGCCGTCCGTGGTCGGGATCGGCGCGAGCCCGTAGTCCGACTCGCCCTCGCCCTCGTAGCGGATGGAGAAGTTGTCCCAGGTGAACTCGCCCGCGGCGAGCCCCGCCGACAGCCCCGACTTCGGCTTGACCTGCTCGATCTTCTTCGGGTCGGCGACCAGCCCGGACCGGACCCGCTTGTAGCCGTCCTCCCACCACTGGGTCAGATCGTCCTCGGTGAAGCCGAGGTCGGTGTCGGTGTAGAAGGCCTTGCCGTTCTGCCGCAGGTACAGGTCGTACAGGTACATGATGCTGAAGTAGCCGGTGTCACCGGCGATCTTCAGCTTGTCCTGGATGGTCTGGAGCGCGTCGAAGTACTCGTCCCAGGTCCAGCCCAGCTTCGGCTCCAGACCGGCCTTCTTGAACGCCTTGAGGTCGATGACGAGCGCCATGGTGTTGGCGCCGACCGGTATGCCGACCTGCTTCTCGTCGACCTGGCCGACCGTCAGGACATTGTTGCGGAAGTTCTCCAGGCTGAGATTTCCGGCGTCCGCCTGCGTCTTGAGGTCCATCAGGACACCGCGCTTGTCGTACTTGCGCAGGAAGGTGACCGAATTCTGGAAAACGTCCGGCGGATTTCCACCGGAGGCCTGCGTCTGGAACTTCTCCCAGAACGCCTCGTAGTCCGTGAATTCCGGCTTGACCTTGATCTTCGGGTACTTCTTCTCGAAGAGGGCGATCGTCTTCTTGATGGCGATGGCCCGTGGCTCGCCACCCCACCAGGCGTAACGGATCGTCACCGTACCGTCCGACGAGCCGCTGTCACCACCGCACGCGGTGGCCGTCGCACCCAGCCCCGCGACGGCGAGCGAGGCCCCCGCCACCTTGAGGACGGTCCGCCTCTCCACGTTTCTGTCCTGCTGCATAAGAGCCTCCCCGCGACGTTGCGATCGCCCCATGAATCGTTTCAAGTAAGCGCTTGCTGGCACAAGGTACGGAGGGCCCGGAGGCGCGTCAATGATTCGGACAGGAATTCATATGCGGGCGGAGCGGCCACCGGCGCGACCGCCCGTCACCTGTTTGCCGCCCGGTGCCCCACGGGTGGCGAGAAATGCCAGGTCCGCGCCGTGCGGCCGAGGGGCCGAACAGCGCCGGGGCGGTTCGGCCGCCCACGCCGGAAGGTCACGGTTGGGTGAAGCCCGGCCAGAGCCGTTGCATGGCTTGCACAACGACAGGACGGCCCGGCTCACGATCGTGAGCCGGGCCGTCCTGGATTCCCGGTGGGCGATACTGGGTTCGAACCAGTGACCTCTTCGGTGTGAACGAAGCGCTCTCCCACTGAGCTAATCGCCCGGGTGCGGGAAGAACATTACCGCATGTCAGGGGGTGCCCGTGACCAGCGGCCCGGCCACCTGGGCGGTCATCGGTCCATCACTGGTCCTCGATCTTCCACGGCATCACGAGGCCGAACTTCCACAGGTAGAAGCCGCCGATCGCCGCGATGACCACCAGGCCGATCACCGTCAGAGTGATGTTGCGCCGCCGCACCTTGGGGTCGAGTGCCCGCTGGGCCGCCTCGGTCACCTTCCGCTTGGTCCAGCGCAGCACCAGCTGGGCCCAGACGAACTCGGTGGCCCAGATCGCCATGCCGCCGAAGATCACCACCCAGCCGGGTCCGGGCAGCGGCAGCATGATGATGCCTGCCACCACGACCGCGAGGCCGACGACGAAGACCCCGACCTGCCAGCTCAGGTGCAGCGCGCGGCGCGCCTTGACGAATTCGGGCGCCCGCGACCCGAGGCCCCGCTCGCTCTCCGCCCCGTCCGCCTTCGTCCCGTTCGCCACCAAGGTCACCTCGACCGGCTCGCTACTCCCCGTGTTCATACGGCCAAACCCTACCGGAGCGAATCCGGTCACCGGAATGGACGCACCGGGCCCGCGATTCCTCGGCCGGACGGGGTACCGAAAGCCACGCAAAACACTCAGAGGGGTTTACAACGGCACCGTAGGTGGCATGTCGATTTCGCCGACGTGCGAATCCCCGAGCGCACACTGAGCGAAAGGCCCTGGCGCTTATGAACACCACGGTCAGCTGCGAGCTGCACCTGCGCCTCGTTGTGTCGAGCGAGTCCTCCCTGCCTGTCCCCGCAGGCCTGCGGTACGACACGGCCGACCCCTACGCCGTGCACGCCACCTTCCACACCGGAGCCGAGGAGACCGTCGAGTGGGTGTTCGCCCGCGACCTCCTCGCCGAAGGGCTGCACCGCCCCACGGGCACCGGCGACGTCCGCGTCTGGCCGTCGCGCAGCCACGGCCAGGGCGTCGTGTGCATCGCCCTGAGCTCTCCGGAGGGCGAGGCACTGCTCGAGGCCCCGGCGCGGGCTCTGGAGTCCTTCCTGAAGCGCACAGACGCCGCCGTGCCCCCTGGCACGGAACACCGGCACTTCGACCTCGATCAGGAGCTCTCGCACATCCTGGCGGAAAGCTAGCGCGAGGCCCCACGAACCGCCCGGCGCCGTCGACTCGGGGTGACGGACCGGGCCAGGACAACCGCATAGGGCACACCCATCGGCGTCGCCGCCGCGGACCACCGCGGGGCGGCGCCGGTGTGCGTTCGCGCGTCCGGGGGCCATTTCGCGCCCCCAGGGGCCATGTGGCCGGCCACGGCCGGGCACGGCGTGCGCCTCGGGAGACCGCGGCCGGGCACAGTCGTGCGCCCCCCGGGGAACCACGGCCGGGGCGCGGCCGTTGTACCGGTACGGGAGATGGTCGTCCTGTGCACGGGTACGGGCGATAGCCGTCCTGGCGGTTACGGAGTGTGACCGTCATAGGGGCCTGGGACCGGAACCAGGGGCGGGCTCGCAGGGAGCGGGGGTGCCCGTCGTACGGACGGGCGACGGACGCATCGGCGGCGGACGCCGGGCGCGGATGCCACTACCATCGGCCAGCAATCGGCGGGCGTCCGCCCGTCCTCAGGCCAGGGAGCGAAACGTGCTGATCACCCACGACACCCGGTGTGCGCTCGACACCGTGGTGGATCTGGTGAACACCGCACCGGAGGACGAGTCCTCGCCGGACGGGCTGCCGGACGTCGCCGCCCTCAAGGACTTCGTGCAGAACCACGAGATCAGCGACGTCGGCGTGCTCTCCGATTTCGATCTCTCGGCGGTCCGCAGGGTGCGCGGCCGGTTCGCCTCCGCCTTCGCGGCCTCCGACGCCCGAGCCACCGCCAGCCTGATCAACGAGCTGGTCGCCGCCGCGGGCACCACCCCCCGGCTCACCGACCACGACGGCTACGACTGGCACGTCCACTACTTCGCCCCCGGCGCCTCTGTCGCCGACCACCTGGCGGCCGACTGCGGGATGGCGCTGGCCTTCTTCGTGGTCGCCGGGGAACGGGAGCGGCTGCGGCGCTGCGAGGCGCCCGACTGCCGGCGCGCCTTCGTCGACCTTTCGCGCAACCGTTCACGGCGCTACTGCGACAGCCGGACCTGCGGAAACCGGCTGCATGTGGCGGCCTATCGGGCGCGCCGCAAGGAAGCTGCGGGCTGAGGCGGCCCGAGGGACACGGCCCCGACGCGTCCCCGGCGGGTGGCGCCGGGGAACGCGGGTACGGCTCACAGCAACAGCAGGTCGTGCAGCGAAGCCATGAGCAGCAGGAGTCCGATCACCGCAAGGAAGATCATCAGCGGTGGCTGGGAAAGGGCGAAGAGGCATCCGCGTGGCTCTTGCGGCCGGGAAGCGGCATCGCTCTCTGTGGTGTCCAGCTGTGTCGTGTCCAGCATCTCGCGGGTGATGATGGCGCAGTTCAGGCCCCGGCGCGATCAACACGCCCGCGAGGTACGTGTGTTCGCCGGAATCCATGATCTTCGGGTCGGGTTGTGATCGTTTCCGGACGTTTCGCCAGCTCACTGTGTCGTTTCAATGGAGCGGGCGATGAACCGGGCCGGGCGCCGGCGGGCCGGCCCGGGCGGTGTCATATGCCGTGCTTCTTCAGGATGGCCTCGATGTCGCTGAAGTCGTCCTCCGAGCGGGGCTTGCCCGCCGGTCGGGCCGCCGCCGGACGCGGGGCGGAACCGGTGCCCAGCGAGGGTGCCGAGGCGGCCGGGGCCACGGCGTCCTGCCCCGCTGCCGCACGGGCGGCCTCCTTGCGCTCCTTGCGGGTGGCCCGGGTGCCACCGCGGCGGCGCTCCACGGCGCGGGTGAGCAGGAACAGCAGCCAGGCCACGCCCAGCACCGCGAAGCCCGCCCAGGCCATCGGGCTGAAGGCGGTGTCGGCGATCCACTCGACGACACCGGTCATCACCAGGCCGACCGGGATCAGCGAGTAGGCGGCGATACGGACCGCGGTCATGAAGCGCCTGCGGTACGCGGTGACCGCCGCGATGCCCAGGCCGGCCGCGGACACGGCGGAACAGACGGTCTCGGCAATCATCCGGTCCTCCAGGGGCGTGGGCACGGTCGGGCAGCAGGCACTTTCGTCCCTTCCATCCTGCACCGTCCCCGCCCGGCGAGGCCATGCTCCGGCCCGACATCAGGGACATCTCCGGGTCACCTCGGGGTGGTCTCCTCCTCAGGGCCCGGTTCCTGACCGATCCCCGGCCGCCGGGGCCCGGTGCGGCCGCGGGCGCGATTGGGCCCCGGGAAGCGGGGCTGGGACACTGGTCCCATGAGCGACTCCTCCCCCGTCAGCCCCGCCGTGCCCGTCCTCGACGTCTGGTGCGAGCTCCAGTGCCCGGACTGCCGGACCGCCCTGGACGATCTCCGCGCCCTGCGCGCCCGCTACGGCGACCGTCTGGAGCTGCGGCTGCGGCACTTCCCGCTGGAGAAGCACAAGCACGCCTTCGCCGCCGCGCAGGCCGCCGAGGAGGCCGCCGTGCAGGGGCAGGGCTGGGCGTACGTCGAGGCGGTGCTCGGCCGGCTCGGTGAGCTGGACCGCCGGGGCGAGGAACTGCTGATCGACGTGGCCCGGGAACTCGGTCTGGACGCCGAGGAGTTCGACACCGCCCTGATCGACGGCCGGCACATCCTGATCGTCGACGCCGATCAGGCCGAGGGCAAGGCGATCGGCGTGACCGGGACCCCGACGTACGTCATCGACGGCGAGCGGCTCGACGGCGGCAAGAGCCAGGAGGGGCTGCGCGAGCGCGTCGAGGAGATCGCGGACCGGCTGCTCGCCGGGACCCACGCCGACTGACCCGGTCGTCGCTACAGCAGCGGCTTGTAGAAGGAGTACCGCGTCGTCTCGTAACCGAGCGACTCGTACAGCCGTTCGGCCGGAGTGTTGTCCGCGAACACGTTGAGGCCGAGGAGACGGCGTCCGGCGGTGATCGTCCGGGTCTCGGCGAGGAGCATCAGCGTCCGGCCGTGTCCCTGGCCGCGGTGCGCTGCGTCGGCCTCGACATCGAAGACGTACGCCGACTCCGGGCGCAGCGCCAGCCACAGCGTGCCGACCCGCTCGCCCTCGTGCTCCAACACGCTGAACAGCATGTCCTCGGTGTCGGGCCCGGCCGGCAGCAGCGTCTCGTGGTCCTGCCGGGCCTTGGCGCGCGCCGCCTCCTCGGGCATGCCCCGCTCGATCCACGTCCGCGCGTACTGCTCGTCCCCCCGGGCCCGCCAGGTGTCGTACTCCGCCCGGCTCATGGGCCGCGGCCGGCTGCCCGCGGGCAGGGCCGGCGGGGTGTCGCCGAGCCGCTTCTCCATGCCGCGGTTGCGGGGTATGTAGCCGAGCGCCCCGAAGAGCCGCAGGGCCGCCTCGGCGGGTGCGGGGACGGTGACCGTGAGCTGCCCGCAGCCCCAGCCGCGCACCACCTCCTCCGCGGCGAGCGCGGCCACCGTGGCCCGGCCGCGCCGGCGGTCGGCCTCATCGATACGCAGGTCGTGGATGACGGCGACCGAGTCGCCGAAGACGGCGGAGGTGCCGAGGTGGATCACGCCGACGGGACGGCTGTTCACGCACACCTGGTAACGGCGTGAACGCGTCCCGTCGGCGGCGCGCTGAAGCGGCTCGGTCGGCCGCAGGGTGGTGGTCATCAGAGCTGTTCTACCCCGCGCGGTGGTCCGGGAGCAGCCGGCACAAGGCCCGTGGCGCGTCCCGGGCAACCGGCACAAGGCCCGTGGCGCGTACCGGGGTACCGGTAGGCCACCGGTCAGGGGTCCAGGTCGTCCCCGGCCCGTTCCGCGAAGATCCGCATCGCCTTGGCCGTGACCGGGCCCGGGGCGCCCGGCAGTTCTCTGTCGTCGACCCGGTGCACGGCCTGGACGTCGCGCAGGGTGGAGGTCAGGAAGATCTCGTCGGCCCGCTCCAGGACGTCCAGCGGCAGATCCGTCTCCACGGCGCCGGTCCACTCCGCGGTCAGGGCCCGGGTGATGCCCGCGAGGCAGCCGGCGGCGACCGGCGGGGTGTGGATCTCGCCGTCGAGGACGACGAAGACGTTCGACCCGGTGCCCTCGCACAGCCGCCCCACCGTGTTGCCGAACAGCGCCTCGGAGGCGCCCCGTTCCCGGGCCCGGGCGAGGGCGACGACGTTCTCCGCGTACGAGGTGGTCTTCAGGCCGGTGAGCGCGCCGCGCTCGTTGCGGGTCCAGGGGACGGTGATCACGGCCGTGGTGTCGGGGCGGCGGGCGGTGGCGCCGAGGGCGACCAGCAGGGTGGGTCCGTGGTCGCCGCGGTCGGAGCCGAGCGGGCCCGGCCCTCCGGTGCAGGTGATCCGCAGCCGGCCCAGCGGCATCGGATTGGCCTCCAGTACGGCCGCGCAGGCGTGGCGCACCTCGTCCAGGTCGGGCTCCGGCAGGCCGAGGCCGCGCGCGGAGCGGGCCAGCCGGTCCAGGTGCCGGGTCAGGGCGAAGGGGCGGCCGTCCACCGCCTTCACCGTCTCGAAGACGCCGTCGCCCACGATCAGTCCGTGGTCGAAGGCGGAGACCCGCGCGGACTCCGCCGCCCGCAGCCCGCCGTCCAGCCAGATCCTCACGTTCCCGGTCCCTCCCCGATCGCGTCGTACGTCCCCGACGCTACCGCGAGCAGCCGGGACGCCTTCAGTTCGGTCTCCCGCCACTCCCGTTCCGGGTCCGAACCCCAGGTGATCCCGGCGCCGGTGCCGAACTTCAGCGCGCCCTCGGCCCGGTCGATCCAGAAGGTGCGGATGCCTACGGCCAGCTCGCCGGTGCCCCGGTCGGCGTCCACCCAGCCGACGCCCCCGCAGTACGGCCCGCGGGGCGCGGTCTCCAGCGCCTCGATGATCCGCAGGGCGCTCGCCTTGGGCGCGCCGGTGACCGAGCCGGGCGGGAAGGCCGCGGCGAACAGTTCCGGCCAGCCGGCACCGGCCCGCAGCTCGCCCCGTACGGTCGAGACGAGGTGCACCAGGCCCGGGTGCTTCTCCACCGCGCACAGGTCGGGCACGGTCACGCTGCCGGTCGCGCAGACGCGCCCGAGGTCGTTGCGGACCAGGTCCACGATCATCACGTTCTCGGCGTGGTCCTTCTCCAGCAGGTCCGCCTCGGTGCGGCCGGTGCCCTTGATCGGCCCCGAGACCACCTCGCGTCCCGCGCGGCGCAGGAACAGTTCGGGCGAGGCGGTGGAGATTTCCACGCCGTGCCGGGGCAGCCGCAGTGTGCCCGCGTACGGCGCCGGGTTGCCGCGTGCGAGCAGCGCGGTGAGGGCGTCCACGTCGGCGTCGGGCGCGACGGGCGCGGACAGGACCCGGCAGAGGTTGGCCTGATAGACCTCGCCGGCCGCGATGTGCGCGCGGACGCGGCGTACGGCGCTCGCGTACGCCGCGTGACCGAGCGAGGACGTCCAGTCGCCGGCGGCCGGTCCGTGCCACCCGCCCGGCCGGGGCGCGGGCACCGGCGCGCGGCGGACGTCCGCGAACCGGGCGCAGGTCAGCCGGCCCTCGAAGTCCGCGTTGACGGCCCAGAACCCTCGGGAGTCGAGGGCGGCCGGATCGGTCGTGACGTCGAGGAGACCGGTGGCGATCCGGTCGCCGAACCGGGCCAGGGGCGGGAGATCGGACACCTGGCCGAGTCTAGGCGGGGTGACCGTCAGGTGACCCGAACGTGTCCTTCCGTCCGCCCTGACCAGGCACGCGAGCGAGCGCACCGCAGCACGCTGCGCAAACGCGTTTTTGTGCTGGCCCCGGAATCCGCTAGAGTTCATGACGTCGCCGGGACGCGCAAGCGGACCGAACCGACAGGCGGACGTAGCTCAGTTGGTAGAGCGCAACCTTGCCAAGGTTGAGGTCGCGAGTTCGAACCTCGTCGTCCGCTCGCAGGAAACTCCTGGTGGAGTGGCCGAGAGGCGAGGCAACGGCCTGCAAAGCCGTCTACACGGGTTCAAATCCCGTCTCCACCTCCAAGGACGATTAGCTCAGCGGGAGAGCGCTTCCCTGACACGGAAGAGGTCACTGGTTCAATCCCAGTATCGTCCACTGGATCTCACGAAGATCCGTACCCGCGCGATTAGCTCAGCGGGAGAGCGCTTCCCTGACACGGAAGAGGTCACTGGTTCAATCCCAGTATCGCGCACGCAGCATCACAGCACCGCACCTCCCAGGACGATTAGCTCAGCGGGAGAGCGCTTCCCTGACACGGAAGAGGTCACTGGTTCAATCCCAGTATCGTCCACCGTCCGAAGCCCCCGGCCGTCTCTGCGGCCGGGGGCTTCGTCGTCGGTCGCCGGCCGGTTCAGCTGGAGAACAGCATGTGGCCGAAGCTCTTGTGACGGTGGTGGCCGTAGTGCTGCTGTCCGTGACCGCCGTGCGGGGCGCCCCAGGCGGGGGCCGGGGCGGCGGGGTAGGACTGCGGGGCGGCCGGGGGCGGCGGGGCCGGCTGGGACCACTGGGACTCCAGGCGGGTCAGCGACTCCAGCTCGCCGTAGTCGAGAAATATCCCGCGGCAGCCACTGCACTGCTCGATCTGGACGCCGTTGCGGTTGTACGTGTGCATCGGTGCGTGGCACTTCGGACACTGCATGGTCGGCTCAACTCCTCGCCGGTAGGTCCTGCTTCGTGTTTCGCCAGGACAGACTCTGTCCGGCTGCGCTCGGTTGCACCCTACTTGGCGTGGCTTTCCCTCAACTCCCCGGTGTCCGGGCGGGGACGGCGGCCATGCGCGCGCAGGCGTCGACCAGGGCCCGTTCCACGTCGTCCAGTGACCGGTCCGCCGCGGCAGCCTTCGTCAGGGCGCGGGCGGCGGTCTGGGCGGTGAGGGCGCGGGCCGGGACGTCCAGGGCCGGCCAGGGGTCGCCGTCCGGCGGGACCGCCGGGCCGCCGGCGGCGCGGTAGGCGGTCAGGAAACGGGTCCACTCGTCGGACGTCAGCAGTCCGCACGCGTACCAGGCGGCCGGGCGGGCCAGGTCCCACGCCGGTACGCCCCGGCCGAGGTCGTCCACGTCTATCAGCAGCCACGGGCCGGCGGGCGCCGGGTGGCGGACGAGCTGACCGAGGTGGAAGTCGCCGTGGCAGGGCGTAGCGGTGTCCGGCATGTCCGCCTCACCGCGCGCCCAGGCGGGCAGCGCGGCCCAGGCGCCGAGGACGGGGGCGGTGCCGGGGTGGCGGGGGGCGGTTTCCCGGAGGCGGGCGAGAGCGGCGGCGGCCTTCGCCGGGCCGCGCATCAAGGGCAGGGCGGCGGGGGCGGGAGTGCGGTGCAGGCGGGCGAGGAGGGCGCCGGCCGCTTCCCAGGGAGCGGCGGCCGGGTCGTCGGGGTCCACGGGGGTGCCGTACGGCCAGCAGGTCACGAGCCGTCCGTGCAGGTCGGCGGGGGCCGCCGGGGCGAGCGGGGGCAGGAGGACGCCGGGGAGGCGGGCGGCGAGGGCGAGGCGGTGGGCGAGGGCGCCCTGATCGGTGCCGGGGGCGTGCGCCTTGGCGACGACGTCACCGTGCCGGACGACGGTCCCGTCCGGGCGGTCGGCGAGGGTGGCGGCGTCGGTATCTGCGGCACCGGCACCGGCATTGGCGGTGGCATTGGCAGCGGCACTGGCACTGGCACTGGCACTGGCACTGGCATCGACGCTGGCATCGGCATTGCAGGAGCGGCACAGCCGGGTACCGGAGTGGGCAGCCGCCCTGACGCGGGCGGCCAGGGCGGGGAGAAGGGGGGCGGCCGTCGTCACGGGGTGAGCGTACGGGGTGGTGTGCCGGCGGGGTGGGGTCGGGATGGGGGCGGGGGATGCGGGGCGGGAGCCCGGGGGGAGCCCCCGGGGCGCGGCAGCCCCGGGGGTCGGAGGCCCGGGAGCCCGGAAGCCCGGGAGCCCGGAAGCCCGGGGGTCAGGAGGTTCGGAAGACCGGGAGCCCCAGAAGCCCGGAGGGCCGGAAGCCCGAAAGCCCCGAAGCCCGGAGGGCCGCAGGCCCGAGCGCACGGAGAGCCCGGAGATCCCGGAAGCCAGAAGCCCAGAAGCCCGGAGGGCCGGAGGGCCGGAGGGCCGGAAGCCCGAAAGCCCACGAGCCCGGAAGGCCGCAGGCCCGGGAACCCGGGAGTCCCGAAAGCCCGGGAAGCCCGGAAGTCCAGATGTCCGAAGGTTCGGGCGGGCTGAGGTTGGGGCGGCGGGCGTGCTGGGGTCGGTTTCGGGCAGGGCAATGCCGGCGCAGCTCCCCAGCTGCGCCGGCATCTGTGCCGTCCGCCGCACCCCCGTCCCCACGGGGTTTCATGGATGGATGTCCCCGCCCGGACCGCTCTTCCGGGCCTGGGGTCGCCGCTCAGCGCCCCAGCATCACACCCACGGACGACGCCTGTGTGGCCACCGTCTCCCACCCGTCGAAGACGAGCAGGAGCAGGGCCGCCAGGGGAAGGGCCATGAGCGTCGCCACCAGTGGATGGCAACGGCCCGTGCGGCGGGCGCGGAACGGGGCGGTGTACGCCCCGCGCTCCAGCGTGCGGACCAGCGTCCGCGGTGCCGTCTGGGCCATGGTCCCTCTCCTGACCTGTTCCGTTGTTGCCTGGCAGCGGCGGGCGTCTGACCTCGGGGGACGAGTGCTGCACCCGCCGCTTGACCTCAAATCTAGGCGTCCGGCCCCCGGCGGACGTCATGCCCTCGTACCGATTGCCGGGCCTCCCGGAGGATGAGCCGTGACCTGGGCCGTACTCCCGTGGGTGGAGAAGCCGGCCGGGGTCTCGGGGTCATCCCCGAGGGGGCACCCCGCCGGTCACCCGGTCTGCCCCGCTTTCTCCGAGCTGTCCTCCCGGGGCACCGGCTGCTCGACCAGGGCCAGTACGCGGGTGGCCATGAACCGGGCCGTGCGCACCACCGACCCGTTGCGCGTGACTTCGCTCACCTCCACCACCCCTCGGCGCACCGCCGTCTCCACCCGGCGACCCGCCCGGCTCGCCACCACCTCGTACGTCCGTGTCGTGTCGCCCGCGTCCACGACTATCTCCACACGATCACCTTTCACGGCGCCAATCCCCCTTCCCCTGCGGTCCGTTGAGACCCCGGCCGACACCGAATGCGGCCGGTTCGCCCCTTTCCTGACCACCCTTCAATTCTCCCACCAGGCACTGACAATCGATCGCCTCGAGAGGGCGCGGCCTCTGCGCGCGGGCGGCCGTGGAAACGTAAGCTGTGGCTCGTCATAGAGACCGGGCAGCGGGGATGAACATGGCGATGATGCGCCTGAGGCGCGAGGACCCGCGCGTTGTCGGCTCGTTCAGGCTGCACAGGCGGCTCGGCGCGGGTGGGATGGGCGTGGTCTACCTGGGCTCCGACAAGAAGGGGCAGCGGGTCGCGCTGAAGGTCATCCGGCCGGACCTGGCGGAGGATCAGGAGTTCCGCTCCCGGTTCGCGCGTGAGGTCTCGGCGGCCCGGCGGATCCGGGGCGGGTGCACCGCGCGGCTGGTCGCCGCCGACCTGGACGCGGACCGGCCGTGGTTCGCCACGCAGTACGTGCCCGGCCCGTCGCTGCACGACAAGGTGGCCGACGAGGGGCCGCTCGGCGCGGCCGACGTCGCCGCGGTGGGGGCCGCGCTCTCCGAAGGGCTGGTCGCCGTGCACGAGGCGGGGGTCGTGCACCGGGATCTGAAGCCCTCCAACATCCTGCTGTCCCCCAAGGGGCCGCGGATCATCGACTTCGGCATCGCCTGGGCGACCGGCGCCTCCACGCTCACGCATGTCGGCACGGCGGTCGGCTCCCCCGGTTTCCTCGCGCCCGAGCAGGTGCGCGGCGCGGCGGTCACCCCGGCCACGGACGTCTTCTCGCTCGGCGCCACCCTCGCCTACGCCTCGATGGGCGACTCGCCCTTCGGACACGGCAGTTCCGAGGTGATGCTGTACCGGGTCGTCCACGAGGAGGCGCAGCTGCACGGGGTGCCGGACGCGCTGGCGCCGCTGGTGCGGGCCTGCCTGGCGAAGGACCCCGAGGAACGGCCCAGCACCCTGCAACTGTCGCTGCGACTCAAGGAGATCGCCGCCCGCGAGGCCCAGGGCCTGGCCGACGTACGGCCGCCCGCGCCCCGTGCGGCGGAGGCGGACCGGCCGACGGGGCAGCTCGCCGACACCTATCCGGAGCGGGAGCGGCGGCGTCCGCCGGGGCCGGGTTCCGCGTCGGCTCCCCGGGGCACCGGCGGTTCCCGGGGCACGGGAGGTGCCCGGGGCGCCGCAGCGGGGCGCGGTGCGACGCCGTCGCGCGGCGGCGGTCCCCGGGACGGCGGCCCGTCCCGTGGGGGCTCTCCCGTACGGGGCGGTACGCCCGTTCCGCGGCCCGGGGGCACCGGGTCGCGGCCGGGTGCGCGGCCCACGCCCGCCTCCCGCAACACCCGGTCCGGCAACGGCCAGGGCAACGGGAGCCGTCCCGGGCCGCGCAGCGGGGCCGGCCGGCCCGGACCGCGCACCACGGGAACCGGACGGCGGCCCGCCAATCCCCGGCTGCTGCGCCAGCGGCTGTTCGTGTTCGTCGTCGTGACGCTGCTGGTGGCGCTGGGCATCGCCGCGGCGCAGGGCTGCCAGGGGCCGTCGCGCGGGCTCGGCGGCGACGACAGCGGGGCCGTACGGGCGCAGCAGGCGCAGACGCAGCCCCAGACGCAGACGCAGACGCAGACGGACGTAGCAGACTAGGCCGGGCGCGGTCTGGTGGCGTAGAAGGCCACTGCCGAGGCGGCCGCCACGTTGAGGGAGTCGACGCCGGCGTCCATCGGGATGCGGACGTGTTCGTCGGCGGCGGCCAGCGCGCCGGGGGTGAGGCCGTCGCCCTCGGTGCCGAAGAGCAGGGCGAGCCGGTCGTGGTCCTTGGCGGCGAGTTCGTCCAGGGTGATGGCGCGCTCGCTCAGGCAGAGCGCGGCGACCGTGAAGCCCGCCGAGCGCAGGGTGCCGAGGTCGTGCGGCCAGGATTCCAGCCGGGTCCACGGGACCTGGAAGACGTTGCCCATCGAGACCTTGACGGACCTGCGGTAGAGCGGGTCGGCGCAGCGCGGGGTGAGCAGGACCGCGTCGACGCCGAGGGCCGCGGCGTTGCGGAAGGCGGCCCCGACGTTGGCGTGGTCGACGATGTCCTCGAAGACGGCGACCCGGCGGGCGCCGGCCAGCAGGTCGGCCGGCGGCGGCATGGGCCTGCGGTGCATCGAGGCGAGGGCGCCGCGGTGCACGTGGTAGCCGGTGACCTGCTCGGCGACGGCCGGGGAGACCACGTAGACCGGGGCGGTGGCAGCCTCGATGACGTCGCGCATGACGTCGGCCCACTTCTGTGACAGCAGCATGGAGCGCATCGCGTAGCCCGCCTCCCCGGCCCGCCGGATGACCTTCTCGCCCTCGGCGATGAACAGGCCCTCGGCGGGTTCGCGGCGGCGGCGCAGGGCGACGTCGGTCAGGTCGGTGTAGTCGTGCAGGCGGGGGTCGTCGGGGTCGGTGACAGGAACGGCTTCGGCCACGTCACGCCCTCTCGTGCGGGCCGACGCCGACGACCGGGCCGATGACGATGACCGCGGGCGGCCGGACCTCGCGGGCGACGACCGTCTCAGCCACGGTGGCCAGGGTGGCGTCGACGCGGCGCTGCGCGGCGGTGGTGCCCTCCTGGACCAGGGCGAGGGGGGTGTCGGGGGACTTGCCGTGCGCGACGAGGGTCTCGGCGATCTTCCCGATCTTGTCGACGCCCATCAGGACGACGAGGGTGCCGGTGAGCTTGGCCAGGGACGGCCAGTCGACCAGCGAGCGCTCGTCGTCGGGGGCGACGTGCCCGCTGACCACCGTGAACTCGTGGGCGACGCCGCGGTGGGTGACCGGGATGCCCGCCGCGCCCGGCACCGAGATGGAGCTGGAGATGCCGGGCACGACCGTGCAGCTGATGCCCGCCTCGGCCAGGGCCTGGGCCTCCTCCATGCCCCGCCCGAAGACGAACGGGTCGCCGCCCTTGAGCCGGACCACGGCCTTGCCCTGCTTGGCGTGCTCGATCAGCGCGTTGTTGATGGCCTCCTGGGCCATGAACCGGCCGTACGGGATCTTCGCCGCGTCGATCACCTCGACGTGCGGCGGCAGTTCGGCGAGCAGGTCGCGGGGGCCGAGGCGGTCGGCGATGACGACATCGGCCTCGGCGAGCAGCCGGCGGCCGCGCACGGTGATCAGGTCGGGGTCGCCGGGGCCGCCGCCGACCAGGGCGACGCCCGGGGTGCGGGCGCGGTGGTGCGGGGCGACCAGGGTGCCGTCGCGCAGGCCCTCGACCACCGCGTCGCGGATCGCGGCGGTGCGGCGGGGGTCGCGGCCCCGGGCGTCGGTGGTGAGCACGGCCACCGTCACTCCCTCGCTGGTTCCGGTGGCCGGGGTCCAGGCGGTGGCCTGGTCGGCGTCGTCGGAGCGCACGCACCACACGCGGTGCCGGTCGGCCTCGGCGGAGGCGGCGGCGTTGGCGGCCGGGTCGCTGGTGGCGATCAGGGCGTACCAGGCGTCGGCGAGGTCGCCGTCGGCGTACAGGCGCCGGGTCCAGCTGATCTCGCCGGTGTCCGCCATCGCCTCGACCGAGGGGGTGGCCTCCGGGGAGACCAGGAGGACGTCCGCGCCCGCCGCGACGAGGGCCGGCAGGCGGCGCTGGGCGACCTGACCGCCGCCGAGGACGACCACGCGGCGGCCGGTCAGTCGGAGGCCTACGGGGTAGGCGGGGTGTTCGGCCATGAGGGTGCGGCTCCTCGTGCTGGCGGGGTGCGGTGGGGCGCGCTGCGGCTCTGGAGCTGCCCTGACATGCGGGTACGTGCGTACGAAGACACACGGGATACGTGCGTACAAGGACACACGGGATACGTGCGGATTTTACGCAGTCGGCCCGGGCGGCGGCGAGTGATCGCCGCCACCCCGGCCGGATGCGGGGCTACTTCTCGGTGACGCCCGCCGAGTCGAAGGTGGCCACCTCGTGCATCGCCCGGGCGGTGCTCTGCACCATCGGCAGGGCGAGCAGCGCGCCGGTGCCCTCGCCGAGCCGCAGGTCGAGGTCGACCAGCGGACGCAGGCCCAGCTTGTTGAGGGCGGCGACATGGCCGGGCTCGGCGCTGCGGTGACCGGCGATGCAGGCGGCCAGCACCTCGGGCGCGATGGCGCGGGCGACCAGGGCCGCGGCGCCGGCGCTGACGCCGTCCAGGATGACCGGCGTACGCAGTGAGGCGCCGCCGAGCAGCAGGCCGACCATGGCGGCGTGCTCCAGGCCGCCGACCGCGGCGAGCACGCCGATCGGGTCGGCCGGGTCGGGCTGGTGCACCTCGATGGCGCGGCGCACCACCTCGGTCTTGCGGGCGAGGGTCTCGTCGTTGATGCCGGTGCCGCGGCCGGTGACCTCGGCCGGGTCGGCGCCGGTGAAGACGGAGATCAGCGCGGCGGACGCGGTGGTGTTGGCGATGCCCATCTCGCCGGTGAGCAGCGCCTTGTTGCCCGCCGCCACCAGGTCGCGGGCGGTCTCGATGCCGACCTCGATGGCCTGCTTGGCCTCCTCGCGGGTCATCGCGGGCCCGGCCGTCATGTCCGAGGTGCCCGCGCGGACCTTGCGGGGCAGCAGGCCGGGGGTGGCGGGCAGGTCGGCGGCGACCCCGACGTCCACCACGCACACCTCGGCGCCGACCTGGGTGGCGAAGGCGTTGCAGACCGCTCCGCCGCCCAGGAAGTTGGCCACCATCTGGGCGGTGACCTCCTGCGGCCAGTGGGTGACGCCCTGGGCGTGCACCCCGTGGTCGCCGGCGAAGACGGCGACGGCGGCGGGCTCGGGGATCGGCGGCGGGCACTGCCGGGACAGGCCGGACAGCTGGGCCGAGATGATCTCCAGCATGCCGAGCGCGCCGGCCGGCTTGGTCATCCGCTTCTGCCGCTCCCACGCCTCGCCGAGCGCCTTGGCGTCCAGTGGGCGGATCTGCGCGACGGTCTCGGCGAGCAGGTCGTGCGGCTCCTCGCCGGGCAGGGCCCGGCGGCCGTACGTCTCCTCGTGCACCACCCAGGACAGCGGGCGGCGCTTGGACCAGCCGGCCTGCATCAGCTCGGGCTCGTCCGGGAACTCGTCGACGTAGCCGACGCACAGGTAGGCGACGACGTCGAGGTGCTCGGGCAGGCCGAGGGCGCGGACCATCTCGCGCTCGTCGAAGAAGCTGACCCAGCCGACGCCGAGGCCCTCGGCGCGGGCGGCGAGCCAGAAGTTCTCCACCGCGAGCGCGGAGGAGTACGGCGCCATCTGCGGCTGGGTGTGCCGGCCGAGGGTGTGCCGGCCGCCGCGCGTGGAGTCGGCGGTGACGACGATGTTGACCGGGGTGTCGAGGATGGCCTCGATCTTCAGTTCCTTGAACTGCTTCGCCCGGCCCTTGGGCAGCGACTTGGCGTACGCCTCGCGCTGCCGCATCGCCAGTTCGTGCATCGCGCGCCGGGTCTCGGCGGAGCGGATGACGACGAAGTCCCAGGGCTGCGAGTGGCCGACGGACGGGGCGGTGTGGGCCGCCTCCAGGACGCGGAGCAGCACCTCGTGCGGGATGGGGTCGCCGCGGAAGCCGTTGCGGATGTCCCGGCGTTCGCGCATGACCTTCAGTACGGCCGCGCGCTCCGCGTCGTCGTAGCCGGGGGCGGCCGGGCCGGTGGACCTGCTCGCGGCTTCCTGGTCCTCCTGCTCGGCGGCCCGGGTGTCCAGGTCGTCCGCGTGCTGGACGTCGCCCTCGCGGGGGGCGGGGCCGACCGGCGCCGGCGCCGTTTCGGTGCCGGCCTCGGGTGCGAGTACGGCCGACTGGGGTCCCTGGGCGGGCCCCGGGGCCGGGGCCGCCGGTTCCTGCTCCGGGGCGGACTGCGGGGCGCCCTCCACTGTGTGCTGCTCCTGGACGAACTGGGGGCCCGGGACCGGAGCCGGGGGCTGCGGAGCCTGGGCGGGTGGTACGGGCGGTGCGGACGGTACGGGTTCTGCGACGGGGGCCGGCTGAGCGGCGTGCGGGTGCTGCGGGTCCGGGGTGGTCTCCGGGTGCGGCGGGGCGCCGTCGGGGACGGGCTGCTCCGGGGCGGCGAACCCCTCCGGGGCGGCCGGGGCTGGTTCCTCCGGTTCCGCCGGGACGGCCGAGGCGGATTCCTCGGGCCCGGCCGAGACCGGCGCGGTCTCGTCGGGGGCGGCGGGCGGCGGGGTGGCCGCGTCCACCGGCGGCTGCTCCGGGGAGGGCCGCGGCGGCTGTACGGGTTCCTGCTGAGCGGCTTCGACCGGCGCGTCCGGGGGGAGGGGGGCGGCGGGGGCCGGCTGCTCCGGTGCGGGGTCGCCGGGTTCTCCGGTCGCCTCCGGGGTGCCGGGGGCGGCGGCGAGCGGCGCTTCGGGGCTCGGTGCGGGTACGTCGTTCCCGGGAGCCGGCCCGACCTGGGCCGGGGCCTGGGGAGCGGCGGGGTCCGGCAGCGCGGTGGGGGTGGGAACGGGGGCGGGCACCGCTTCGGCGGCGGGTACCGCTTCGGGCTCGGGTGCGGGGACGGCTCCAGCGGTGTGGGGCGCCTCGGCGTCCGGCTCGGGGGCGGAAACCGCTGCCGGCTCGGGGGGAGTTACGGGCTCGGGGGCGGCTGCGGGTTCCGGGGCAGTTGCGGGTTCCGGGGCAGCTACGGCGACGGGGGCGGGGGGTGTCTCGGGGCCGGGCTCCGGGACGGGTACCACCTCGGGCTCGGGGGCCGCGCCGGAAGGCTCGTTGTCCTGGGGGCCGATCGCCTCGGGCGCGTCCGGCGTCCGGGCCTCCTCGGCCACCGGCGCCTCGGCGATCTCCGGTGCCCACGCCTCAGCGGGACCGGGCGCGTCGAAGCCCTGGCCGCCAACGGGACCGGGCATGCCGAGGCCCTCGCCCGCCACGGGACCGGGCACCTCGGCGGACACCTGATCCGCCACGGGACCGGACACGTCGAGCCCCTCGCCCGCCGCCGAAGCAGAGACGACGGGGTCCTCGCCCGCCACCGAACCGGGCACGTCGGCGGACACCTGATCCGCCACGGGACCGGGTACCTCAGTCACCTGCTCCGGCGCCGCACCGGCCGCCTCCGACACCACGGGCTCCATGGGCGCCACGGGCTCCATGGGCTCCATGGGCTCCATGGGCTCCACGAGTGGCGCGGGCTCCACCGGCTCCTGGTCGACGCCCGCCACCCGCTCCACGACCGCCTGGGCCACGCCCGCCGCCGGGACAACCGTTTCCGCGGTCCCCGCCCCGGAGTCCGCCTGCGGCTCGGGCGTGGCCGCCGGGCCCCAGGGGGTCGCCGGCTGCGGGGGGTCGAGGTGCTCGGGGCCGGTGGCCGGCGGGCCGGCGGGTCTGTTCGGCGTGGCGGCCGGGCCGCGGTCGGCGAGGGTGCGGACCGGGCTCGCCGAGGCGTCGGGGATCGGCGGGCCGAGGTGCAGGGGGCGGCGCGGGGCGACCGGGGCCGGGCCCGGCGTACGGACCGCGCCGAGGTCGAACGAACCGCTGTCCCGGCCGGACGTCTCGTGCGCCTCCGGCTCGTGGACGGCCTCGACGACGGGCTCCGGAGCGGGCGGCGCGACCTCGTTGCCCCAGGCGCTCTGGGCGCCGGGCAGCAGCAACAGGTCCTCGTCCTCGGCGGTGGTCTCGGAGAGGTAGGTGTACGCACCCGGCGCGGCAACGCCCGGCTGCTCCACCATGCCTGCGTTCTCCGGCAGCCCCTCGCCCGGGATCTGGCCGGTGTCGGTCATGCGTACCCCTCGCCCATCGGTTAGTGCTCCTACGACCAGCTCACCCGGAACGGCGCACCGACCGCTCCCCAGTGAAGAACGAGCGTGCGTGCCCAGCGGCACGAACGACCCGCCGGAAAAGGCGACAAAGCCATTGAGTGGCATTCTCGCGGCCGTTCGCCCGTCACGACAGCTTGATTCACGACGGGCCGCTGTGGACTGCGCCACGTTGCGCGCCCTCAGGTTTCGCCGTACCACACCCCGCCCAAAACGGTCGGGTTTTCCGGACATTGACCGACGAAGTGCCGGATGCCCGAGAGCGGTACAACGATCGGCCAGCCTACCGCGCGCGGTACGACAACCGGATCACGGGGCGCGGTCCTCCCGCTCCGGCAGCACGCCGCTGAGCAGGAACGCGACGCTCCGCTCGGTCTCCGTCCAGGCGCGGGTGTCCAGTCCGACGGACTGGAGCAGGGCGCACTCGACGCGGAAGCCGTGCTCGGTGAGCTGCCGGCCGACGAGTTCGGCCTCGTCGCGGGTGGCGGCGTGGGCGACGACGCGCTGCGGGCGGCGGTCGGCGACCGCGGAGACCACGGCCGCTCCCCCGCCGCCGACCCGGACGACGTCCGGTTCCGGCAGGTCCTCCAGGACGTGCGGGGCGGTGCCGTGCAGGATCTGGAGCTGGACGCCGAAGCGGCGGGCGGTGGCGTCGGTGCGGGCGCAGGCGGCCGGGTCCCGGTCGACGGCGATGACGGCGGCGCCGCCGCGGGCCGCGTCGGTGGCGAAGGCGCCGCCGCCGCAGCCGATGTCCCACACCAGGTCGCCGGTCCGGGGGCCGAGCCGGGCCAGCTGGGCGGCCCGGAGCAGGTCGGTCTCGCCCTCGCCGAGTCCGCCGCCGTACGCCTCGGCGGGCAGCGCCCAGCCGCGCGGTCCGGTGGCCGGGTCGCGGCCGGCGATCCAGCCCGCGCCGTCCGCCGCGGCGGCGACCGAACCGCCGGCGACGATGACGAGGTTGGGGTCCCGCCAGGTGTGGTCGGCGGCCTTGTCGGAGGTGACGACGGTGACCCGTTCCCGGGTGGTGCCGAGTTCCTCGCAGATGACGAAGGTGCGGTGCACGCCCTCCAGGAGCAGGCCGAGTTCGGCGGGACCGGCGCCCGGCGAGGTCAGGACGGCGACCTTGGTGTGGGCCCGGCAGACGTTCACCGCGCGGCGCAGGGTGCGCGGGTGGGCGACGACCACCTGGGCGTCGTCCCAGGGCATCCCGGCCCGGGCGAAGGCGGCGGCGACGGCGGAGACCGCGGGGACCACCTCGACCTCCAGGCCGAACTCGGGGTCGCGCAGGGTGCGTACGACGCCGAAGAAGCCCGGGTCGCCGTCGGCGAGCACGACCGCGGTGCCGCGGTGGGCGGCGATGCGGCGGGCGGCGAGGGCGACGCTGCCGAGGCGGACGCGCTCGGCGGCGGGGGGTACTTCGGGCAGCGCCAGATGGTGTCCGGCACCGGCCACCAGGGTGGCGGCGCCGAGCGCGGAGCGGGCCGCGGCGGTCAGCGGCGAGCCGTCCCAGCCGATCACCGTGACGCGGTCGGCCATCGTCGTCAGTCTCCAGGGTTTTTCGCAGGTCGTCGGGGATGCGGCCAACGAGGGGCCGCAGTGAGCGTACCCGGCGGCGGAGCGGGTCAGCTCCAGTCGGTGAAGGCGGTGAAGCCGCCGGTGTCGGCGAGGTGCTCGGCCGCGCCCTCGATGTCCTCGGGCAGCAGGCTCCACACGATGAAGTCGGTGCGCACGTCGGTCCAGGTGCCGTCCTCGGACCGGACGTGGGCTATGCAGGCGTTGCGCAGCACGCCCTCGCTGATGCAGCCGATCTTCTGGGCGACCTGCTGGGAGGCGGTGTTGTCGGCGGCGGTGCGCAGCTCGATGCGTTCGAACTTCTGGTCACCGAACAGCCACTGGGCGGTGGCCAGCGCGGCCTCGGAGGCGTAGCCCTCGCCGCGCGCCCAGGGGGCGACGATGTAGGACAGCTCGGTGGCGCGCACGTGCCAGTTGGTGCTGGCCAGCCGGACGGTGCCGACCAGGCGCTGGGTGAGGAACTCGGTGACGGCGAGGTCGAGGCCGCGGCCGGCCGCGCGGCGGGCGGCGGCGTCCTCGGTGATCCAGGTGCGGGCGGCTTCCTCGGTGAAGGGCTGCGGTACGTCGGTCCAGGCGCCGACCTGCTCGTCGTTCATCATGGCGGCGAGGGCGGGGACGTCGTCCTCGTCCAGGGGACGCAGCACCAACCGCTCCGTGCTGATGGAGATGTTGGGGAAGGTGCTGCTCGTCATGCGCCGCTCCGTAACCTTCGAACCGTCGAAACCGTCGGGCCTCACGCTCGGGCCTCACTGAACTGCCCAGCATGCAGCATGGGGCCCGGCAACCGCACCACGGGGTCGGCTCCGGGCCGGAGCCGGCCCCCGGGCGGGTTCAGGACGGGTTCAGAACGACGGGATGACGGACCCGGAGTAGTTGTCCTCGATGAACTTCCTGACCTCGTCGGAGGTGAGGAGCTTGGCGAGCTTCTTGACCCGCGGGTCGTCCTCGTTGCCCTCCTTGACCACCAGGAGGTTGACGTTGGGGTTGTTCTCGGCGGACTCCAGGACCAGGGCGTCCTTGGACGGCTTGAGGTCGGCCTCGAGCGCGTAGTTGCCGTTGATGACAGCGGCGTCCACGTCGTTCAGGGAGCGCGGGGTCTGGGCCGCCTCCAGCTCCTTGAACTTGAGGTTCTTGGGGTTCTTGGTGATGTCGGCGGTGGTGGCGGAGGTGCCGGCGCCGTCCTTCAGGGTGAGCAGTCCGTTGTCGGCCAGCAGCTGGAGGGCGCGGGCCTCGGTGACGGTGTCGTTGGGGACGGCGATGGTGGCGCCGTTCTTGAGGTCGCTCGCCTTGTCGGCCTTGTTGGAGTACAGGCCGAGCGGCTCCAGGTGGACGGAGGCGACGGACTTCAGGTGGGTGCCGTTCTTCTTGTTGAAGTCCTCCAGGTACGGCTCGGTCTGGAAGTAGTTGGCGCCCACCGAGCCGTCCTCCGTCGCCGTGTTCGGCGTGACGTAGTCGGTGAACTCCTTGACCTCCAGGTCGAGGCCGGCCTTCTTCGCCAGGTTGTCCTTGACGTAGTTCAGGATCTCGGCGTGCGGGACCGGCGTCGCGGCGACGACCAGCGGGCCGGAGGTGTCCGAGGCGGAGTCGTTGTCCGAGCCGCAGGCGCTGAGCCCGAGGGTGAGGGCTCCGGCGGCGAGGACGGCGGTGGTGATCTTTGCGGTGTTACGCACGAAAAGTGCCTTTCCTTCAGGGTGCAGCGGTCCCGGGTAAGGGACGTTCGGGGGGCGGGCGCCTTGGTCGGGCCCGGTCAGACGACCTTGCTGATGTCGGCGGCGGCGGGCTCCTTGGCCTTCAGCAGCCTCAGCTTCGGGCCGGGTCCGGAGCGGCCGCCGCGCCGGTGCAGGGCGCGGGCGGCCCCGTCGCCGGCGAACTGGATGACGGAGATGGCGACGGCGAGCACCGCCACGGTGATCCACATCAGGCCGGTCTCGAAGCGCTGGTAGCCGTAGCGGACCGCGAGGTCGCCGAGGCCGCCGCCGCCGACCGTGCCGGCCATCGCGGAGTAACCGATCAGAGCGATGACCGTGGTCGTGGTGGAGGCGATCAGGGAGGGCAGCGCCTCGGGGACCAGCACCTTGCGGACGATGGTCCACGTGCTGCCGCCCATCGCCTGCACGGCCTCGACCAGTCCGCCGTCGACCTCGCGCACGGCCGTCTCGACCAGCCGCGCGAAGAACGGGATGCCGCCGATGGCCAGCGGCACGATCGCGGCGGTGGAGCCGATGGTGGTCCCGGTGACCCAGCGGGTGAAGCTCATCAGGGCGACCATCAGGATGATGAACGGCATCGAGCGGGCGATGTTCACGATCTGCCCGAGGACCTTGTTCACCGGGGTGTTCTGGAGCAGGCCGCCGCGGTCGGTGAGGACCAGCAGGACGCCGATGGGCAGGCCGGCCACGACCGCGATCAGGGTCGACCAGCCGACCATGATCAGTGTCTCCTGACCGGCCTGCGCCAGCAGGGGCTGCATCTCGGACCAGGTCATCGCGCACCTTCCTGGACCAGCTCGGCGCCGTCCACCACGTCGATCTGGAGGCCCTGCTCGCGCAGGAAGCCGACCGGCACCACGTTGTCCTCGTAGCGGCCGGGCAGTTCGATGCGCATCCGGCCGACCTGGCGGCCGCCGACGGTGTCGATGGCCGCGCCCAGGATCGATATGTCGATGTTGTAGGTGCGGGAGAGCTGGGAGATGACCGGCTGGGTGGCGGCCGCGCCGTGGAAGGTGACGTCGACGACGGTGCGGTCCTCGGCGGTGCGGGTGCCGCTCACCGGGAAGAGCGCGGCGGCCAGCTCGGAGCCGGGGGTGGCGAGCAGGTCGCTCACCGTGCCGGACTCGACGATCCGGCCGGCCTCCATCAGGGCGGCCGAGTCGCAGACGCTCTTGACGACGTCCATCTCGTGCGTGATCAGCAGGACGGTCAGGCCGAGCTGCCGGTTGAGGTCGCGCAGCAACTGGAGGATGGACCGGGTGGTCTCCGGGTCGAGGGCGCTGGTGGCCTCGTCGGAGAGCAGCACTTGGGGGTCGCCGGCCAGCGCGCGGGCGATGCCGACGCGCTGCTTCTGGCCGCCGGAGAGCTGGGCGGGGTATGCCTTGGCCTGGTCGGCGAGGCCGACCAGGTCGAGCAGTTCCAGCGCCTTGGCGGAACGTTCCTTCCCCGACTTGCCGAGGATCTCCAGCGGCAGTTCGACGTTGTCCCGCACGGTCCGGGTGGAGAGCAGGTTGAAGTGCTGGAAGACCATGCCGATACGGCTGCGCGCCCGCCGCAGCTCCCGGCTCGCGCGGGGGCCGCGGCCGGCCAGCGCGGTGAGGTCCTGGCCGGCCACGGTGACCGTGCCGGAGGTGGGACGCTCCAGGAGGTTGACGCAGCGGATCAGCGAGGACTTGCCGGCGCCGGACTGGCCGATGACGCCGTAGACCTCGCCTTCGCGGACATGCAGATCGACGCCGTCGAGGGCGGTGACCTCGCGACCGCCTGAGCGGTAGACCTTGGTGAGGCCGGAGGTGGTGATCACGTGGGTTTCCGTCACTGTCGAGTGCGCGGGCGCGGGTGGGCCCGGGCACGGGTGCATGCGGTTCGGGGACGCGGCCGCGGCACGGTGCTCGTGATGGCGGTGGACCGGCGGGAGCCGGGTGCGCGCGGCCGGGGCTCGGCCGCCTGCGGCGGACCGGAGCCGGCTCTCGCTTCGGGGCGCGAGGCTCGGGTGGTGCGGGGGCCCTCTAGCAGGCGCGCATTCGACCCGTACAACGAGCACCGGGCGTCATCGTCGCCTCGGTCGCAGGAATGCGGTCGCTCGTCGTGGTCATGGGATCAGTAAAGCAGATGTATACGTTCGGCCCGGATGCCGCTGTCCGCATAGTGGACAGCGACGGAACGCCGGTGGCCGCGCGGCCCGCGCGTCAGTCCCGTACGGAGATCTCCACTCCCCCGTCGGTGACCAGTACCGACAAGGCCGACAGGTCCTCGACCACCAGGTCGGCGTCGAGTTCGGCGGCCCGGTGGGTTGTGGCCAACGCCACGGTCCGCATGCCTGCCGCGCGGCCGGAGCGGAGTCCGGCCGGGGCGTCCTCGAAGACGACGCAGGCGGCCGGGTCGACGCCGAGGGCGCGGGCGCCGAGCAGGTAGGGCTCGGGGTCGGGCTTGCCGCGGGTGATGTCGTCGGCGGCTATCAGGGTCTTGGGCAGGATGCCGACGGCGGCGAGCCGGGCCTCGGCCAGCCGCCGGGTGGCGGAGGTCACGACGGCCCAGCGGTCGGCCGGGAGCGCGTCGAGGAAGCCGCGGGTGCCGGGCAGCAGGTGCACACCGCCGCCCGGTACGTCCTCGACCTCCAGGTCCTCGATCCGGGCGACGGCCCCGGGGACGACGTCGGCGGGCAGCAGGTCGGCGGCGACCTCGGCGGCGGTGCGGCCGTGCAGCTCGACCTGCCCGAAGCGCTCGGCGGTGATCCCGTACTCGCCGGCCCACCGCGTCCAGCAGCGCCGCACGGACTCCAGGGAGGAGAGCAGGGTTCCGTCGTTGTCGAACAGGAGGGCCTGGGCACGGATCTTCATGCCGTCGACCCTACGGCGCCCGCCGGGGGCGGCGGCATCGGGCCCTTTACCCCGTAATAAGGTCACTGCCATGCTTGACGTCCTGACGCTGGTGACCGGCGTCGCCGCGCTGCTGCTCGCCGCCTGGTGCGGCTGGGCCGCCTACCGTGACCAGCCGACCAAGGACTGGCACTTCATCGGTATGGCCGTGGTGTCGGTGCTGGCGCTGGCGCAGCTGGTGACCGGGATCGTGCAACTGGCCCGGGGCGAGCAGCCGGAGCAGGGCACAGTGATCTTCGTGGCCTATCTGATCGGCGCCTTCGCGTGCGTCCCGGCGGCGGCGTTCATGTCACTGGCCGAGCGGACCCGCTGGGGCTCGGTGACGGTGGCCGCCGGCGGAATCGTCCTGGCCGTCCTTCAGGTGCGGCTCTATGACATCTGGGGAGGCTGAGATGGCGACGGCCGAGGAGAAGCCGGAGCGGACACGGCTGATCGCCGGGCCCGGCATCCTGCTGGTCTGGCTGTACGGCGTGATGGTGGTCGGCGCGGTGTCGCGGTCCGTCTACCAGATCGCCACCGACTTCGACCGGGCGCCGCTGGCGTACACGCTGTCCGCGCTGGCCGGCCTGGTCTACGGCTTCATCACGTACACCCTGGTACGGGGCGGGGAGACGGCTCGCCGGGCGGCGCGGGTCTGCTGCGCGGCGGAGCTGGCGGGGGTGCTGATCGTGGGCACCTGGACGCTGCTGGAGCAGTCCGCGTTCCCGGACTCGACGGTGTGGTCGGACTACGGGATGGGCTACGTCTTCATCCCGGTGCTGCTGCCGCTGTCGGCCCTGTACTGGCTGCGCCGGGCGCGCGCCGCGTGAAGCTCCGCGCGGGCGCCCGGCGCCCGCGTCATGCCGTGGTCGCGTACGCCCCGGCGTGCTTCTCCAGGACGATCATCGGGACGCCGTCCGTGCCCTCGGCGGTGCCGACCGTCTCGTAGCCGACCCGCCGGTACAGCCGCAGGTTGCTCTCGCTGCGGTGGCCGGTGTGCAGGCGGAAGCGGGTGGTGCCGCGCTGTTCGGTGAGGGCCGCCTCGGCCGCCTTCAGCAGCCGGGCGCCGATGCCGTGGCCCTGGAGCCGGGGGTGCACGCAGAGTTTGCCGATGGCGGCGGCGCCGTCGTCGGTCACCCGGCCGCGCACCGAGCCGACCACCTCGTCGCCGAGCCGGGCCACGAAGACGCAGTCCTTGGCGACCTCCTCGCGCACCGAGTCGAGACTCTGGACGAGCGGGTCGATGCGGTAGTTGCCGTACAGCGCCGCCTCGCTCTGGAAGCAGAGGTACTGAAGCCGGAAGATCTGCTCGGCGTCCTGCTCGGACGCCGCCGAGATGGTCACGCTCATGCCCATGTGCGCATGCCTCCCGCTCACCTGATCGCCTGTTGTTCCTCACTCCTATCCCCGTCGTCAGTCGCCCGCAACCTCCGGCGTCAGCAATCGGCGCAGACATCCCAGACATCGGGAACGTTCCGGTCCAAGGCTGCCCTGTGAGATACCCAACTCCCCCGCGATCTCGCGGTATGTCAGGTCTTTCGGGGACAGCAGCGCCTCCATCAGCCGGGGGCAGCGGCCGGGCAGCCGGTGCACGGCGGCGCGCAGGGCCCGGCGCCGGGCGGCGGCCAGGGCGTGTTCCTCCGGGTCGCGGTCGGCGGCGTCGGTGGGCTCGGTGCCGTACGGGCGTTCGGCGCGTGCGGTACGGCGGGTGCGGCGGACCTCGGTGCGCACCGCGCTGCGCAGCCAGCGGTGCGGGTCGCGGGGCGGGTCGCCGGCGTCCAGGCGTTCCAGGAGGCGCAGCCAGACCGCCTGCTCGAGGTCGCCGGGCTCGGCTCCGGACGCATATGCCTCGGCGGTGGCCTCGGCGGTGAGCAGCGGGCCCAGGAGGGTGAGCAGGTCATGCGTCATATGCGGAGATACGACCGGCGCCCGGGCGGCGGTTGCCCGGGCGGCCGGATGTCACTCCAACCGGTGGCGCGCTGTTGGCTGTTGACGCGTCAGCCGCGGTTGAAGTCCTCGCGGGCCAGCAGGCCGGTGTCCGGGTTGTCGGTGAAGACGCCGTCGATGCCGGTGGCGAAGTACGCCTGGAAGGCGCCGAAGGCGTCCCCGTAGGCGTCGGCGTCGGTGCCCTTGCGGAAGTCGGCCGGGAGGAAGGGGTTCTCGTTGCGCATCGTGTAGGGGTGCAGGATCAGGCCCGCGCGGTGGGCGTCGCGCACCAGGGTGGTCGGTTCGGTGAGCCGGCCGGCCGCGTCGCGCGGGATGATCAGGTCCAGGGTGGGGCCGATGCCCTGGGCGTAGGAGGCGATCTCCGCCAGGCCCGCGGGCGTGATCAGGTCGTCCGTGGTGCGCGGGTCGCCGGTGGCGACGAAGTCGTAGGGGCGGGAGCCGGTTCCGGACAGCAGTACGGCGAGCGGGTTGCCGACCAGCTTGTTCATCCGCTGGATGCTGGTGGGCTCGAAGGACTGCACGATGACCGGCGAGTTCTTCTTGTCCTTGCCGTGGGCGCGCAGCAGCTTGGCGAGGCGTTCCTCGGTGGGCAGGCCCAGCTTGCGGAAGTAGGTGGGGTGCTTCAGCTCGGGGTAGATCCAGACCTGCTTGCCCGTCGCGCGGGTCTGCTGGTCCTGCCAGCGCAGTACCTCTTCGAAGGTGGGGATCTCCCAGCGGCCGTCGTAGAGGGTGTTGTGCGGGCGGTTGGCCGGGATGCGCTCGGTGGCGCGCAGCGTCTTCAGCTCGGCGAGGGTGAAGTCCTCGGTGAACCAGCCGGTGGTGGAGACGCCGTCCAGGACCTTGGTGGTCTTGCGGCCGGCGAACTCGGGGTGGTCGGCGACGTCCGTGGTGCCGCCGATCTCCGGCTCGTGCCGGCAGACGAGGTGACCGTCCTTGGTGGGCACGAGGTCGCCGGCCTCGACGATGTCGGCGCCCATGTCGAGGGCGAGCTGATAGGAGCCGAGCGTGTGCTCGGGCCGGTAGCCGCTGGCCCCGCGGTGTCCGACGATCGTCGGCACGGGCAGGTTCGCCACGCCGCCGCCCTTGCCGTTCCCGCCGCCGTTCCCGCCGCCGGACCCGGTGGCGTTCGCGGTGCCGGACAGGCCCAGTACCGCGCCGCCCGCGCCGAGCACCGCGGCGCCGAGCAGCGCCCGCCGTCCGGTGCCGTCGCGGTGGCCGTTCGGCCGGTCGTTCGACTCCTGCGTTCCCATGAGCGCCCCTTGGTCGTCTGATCGTCGTCCGGTCGTCGTCCGGTCGTCGTCCGGTCGGATGCGGGCCGATCGTAGGGTCACGTACATGACCAACGGGAGACCTCGGGCGGAATGCGGGGGTGACGTGGGATGTCGCGTGGGGCCCAGGAGATCCGAGGGTGCCCGAGCGGCTTGCGGGGCCCGATGGGTGACGTCCCGTCGGCTTTCGCGTGGGCGCAGCGGGTACCCGGCCGGTCGGTGAGGAACGGCGGGCGGCGCGAGCCGCGTCACATCGTTGCGGCCGGGTTTCCGGCGGGCGGCGGCGCGCCCCACCAGGTGAACACGTGTCAACAACGCGTAAGACCCTGGTGAACCCGACGTGCACGACCCCGGGGGCCGCGAGTAATGTCCTCACCTGCACAGACTGGTACCGCATTCCCCGACATCCACGCCACACTGACACCGGAGGGCCCGTTGTCCCGCTTCGCGCTCATCAAGGCAGTGCTCGGTCCGATCATGCGCCTGATGTTCCGCCCACGGGTGGAAGGCGCGGAGAACATCCCGGGCGACGGCCCGGTGATCCTGGCCGGCAACCATCTGACGTTCATCGACTCCATCGTGCTGCCCATCGTCACCAGGCGGCAGGTCTTCTTCATCGGCAAGGACGAGTACGTCACCGGCAAGGGCTTCAAGGGCCGGCTGATGGCCTGGTTCTTCACCGGCGTCGGCATGATCCCGGTGGACCGGGACGGCGCGAGCGGCGGGGTGGCGGCGCTGATGACCGGGCGCCGGGTACTGGAGGAGGGCCGGATCTTCGGCATCTACCCGGAGGGCACCCGCTCCCCCGACGGCCGTCTGTACCGGGGCCGGACCGGTATCGCCCGGCTCACGCTGATGACCGGCGCGCCGGTCGTGCCGTTCGCGATGATCGGCACCGACAAGCTCCAGCCGGGCGGCCGGGGCATCCCGCGCCCCGGCCGGGTCACGGTCCGCTTCGGCGAGCCGATGGAGTTCTCCCGGTACGAGGGGATGGACCGCGACCGCTATGTGCTGCGGGCGGTGACGGACTCGGTGATGACCGAGGTGATGCGGCTGTCCGGGCAGGAGTACGTGGACATGTACGCGACGAAGGTGCAGAAGGCGGCCTAGCCGGCCGGCGAGCCGGGTCACCTGCCGTACGAGGGCCGCACGGGAGCCTGGCCGGCAGGTGGCAGGTGGCAGGTGGCAGGTGGCGAGTGCGGCGTCCGGCCCGGCCCAGCGCTTAGGATCCCCCGCGTGGCTGACGGGATAATAGGGGCGCTCACCGGTTTGTGGCGGGGGCGCCGGAGCGAGGCCGAGCCGGCCCGGGTCGACGCGGAGATCACGGCGTTCGGCGAGCTGCTCGCCGGGCATTCCTTCACGCCGGGCCACCATCGGGACGATCCCGGCCTGCTCGCCGACTACCAACGGGCACTGGACGCGTACGACCAGGCCAAGGAGAGTTTCGTCGGCGACCGCGGCCTTCAGGGCGCCGCCGATGTGCTGCGCGCCCTCGACGCGGGGCGGCACGCGCTGGCCTGCGTGGACGCCGTGGTCGCGGGGCGGCCCCGCCCGCGGCGGCGTCCGTTGTGCTTCTTCGACCCCCGTCACGGGCAGTCCACCGAGGAGGTCCGCTGGGCGCCCGCCGAGGGGGCCGCGCGGATGATCGCCGTGTGCGCGGCCGATGCCGTACGCCTGGCGGAGGGGATGCCGCCGATCGCGACCGGGCCGCGGGATCAGTGGCCCGTCCCCCGGCCCGAACCGGCTTCGCGCCGGGCCGCCGCCGCCCGCCCGGGCGCGGACGGACGCAAGGAGCACCGCCCGGCCTCCGCGCGTCCGTCGCCCGCGTCTCCCACATCTCCCACGTCTCCCACGTCTCCCACGTCTCCCGATCCCTACGAGACATGGCCCGCGCGCACTGGTGCGCGGCAGCGCTGGGAGAGCCGCGGCAGCAAGGGGGTGCAACTGACCCGCGTCGACCCGCGGGAGCCCGCCCTGCTGGTGGTCCACCTGGAGCGGCCCGCGGACTCCTGGGTCGAGCTGACCAGCCCGGCCGGCGGCGACGGACGGCCCAGGCTCGTCCTCACGCACGGCTCCCGACTGACCCGGGCGATCGTTCCGGTCGAGGCCGACGGCCGGGACGCGATACGCCTCCAGATGCAGACCAGGGGAAAGTGGCGGGTCTGGTTGCATCCGCCGGAGGAGGTCCCGCTCTGGGACGGCCGGCTGGAAGCGACCGGCTCCTTCGTCCTGCGTCACCCCGGCGGCCGGGCGCCCCTGCGGATCACCCAGCACGACGGGACCGACTTCTCGCTCCACGCGCTGCACCCGGACTTCCGGCCCGGGACGCCGCTGCACCTGGGGAACGGAGCGTTCACGGCGTCGGCCACCGCCCCGCGGAAAGCCGGCTTCCTCTACGTCCGGTCGCGCGGCTCCTGGAGCATCACCGCGCCGGAAGGGGCGCGGCGGGGCCGGGCCGGCTGAAGCGCTCGGCTACTCCGCCTCGCCCGCGCCGTCCGCCAGTTCCTGGCCGCGCAGCAGGAACCAGGCCGCCACGGCCGCCGCCAGCAGGACGGCCGCCCCGATGCCCGCGGCCAGCGCGAGTCCGTCGACGAAGGACTGCCGGGCGGCGTCCAGCAGGGCCGCACCGGTGTCGCCGGGCAGCTGGGCGGCGGACTCCACGGCCCCGCCCAGTGACTCGCGCGCCTCGGGCGGCGTACCGGCCGGGCCGGTGAAGTCCCGGTAGACGCCGGTCACGATGGAGCCGAGCAGGGCGATGCCGAGCGCGGCGCCGAGTTCGTACGCCGTCTCGGAGACCGCGGAGGCGGTGCCCGCCTGGTCCCGGGGCACGCTGGAGAGGATCACGTCGGCGGTGACGGTGAAGGAGAAGCCGGCGCCCAGGCCGACCACCAGCAGGGCGGTGCCGAGCAGCGGGTAGCCGGTGGACTGGCCGATGACGGTGAGCGCGGCGAGCGCCAGACCGACGGCGGCCAGTCCGCCGGAGACGACGGCCCGTACCGAGCAGCGGCGGGCCACCCGCCCGGCGACCAGACCGGCCGCCACCGCGCCGAGCGCGGCGGGCAGTTCGGCCAGCCCGGCCTCGAACGGCCGCCTGCCCTGCACCAGTTGCAGGTACTGGGAGAGGAAGAACACCAGCCCCGACAGGCCCAGCACGGTCAGCAGGTCGGCCAGCACCGCGCCGCTGAAGCCCCGGCTGCGGAACAGCCGCATGTCGAGCAGCGGCACCGGCAGGGTGAGCTGGCGCCGGACGAACCCGTACAGCGCGGCGGCGCCCAGCAGCCCCGCGCCGAGCGTGACCCAGCCGAACCCGTGCGCGGCGGCCTCCTTGACCGCGTACACCGCGCCGATCATGCCGACCAGCGACAGGACGACGCTGAGCAGGTCGAACGGGCCCGGATCCGGGTTCTTGGACTCCGGCAGCAGCTTGACGCCGACGACCACCAGGACGGCCATCACCGGCAGGTTGATCAGGAAGACCGAGCCCCACCAGAAGTGTTCGAGCAGGAAGCCGCCCAGCATCGGGCCGACCGCGGCGCCGGCGGAGGCGGCGGCGCCCCAGACGCCGACGGCGAGGCTGCGCTCGCGCGGGTCGTGGAAGAGGTTGCGGATCAGGGCCAGGGTGGCCGGCATCAGGGTGGCGCCCGCGACACCGAGCAGCGCCCGGGCGAGGATCATCACCTCGGGCGTGTGCGCGTAGGCGTTGAGCACGGACAGCGCGCCGAACGCGGTGGCGCCGAGCAGCAGGATCCGTTTGCGGCCGATCCGGTCGCCGAGGCTGCCCATGGTGACCAGCAGACCGGCGATGACGAACGAGTACACGTCGCCGATCCACAGCAACTGGGTGCCGGAGGGCGCGAGGTCCTCGCTGATGTACGGGGTGGCCAGGCCGAGGACGGTGGCGTCCACGGCCACCAGCAGCACGGCCAGGACCAGGACGGCGAGCGCCAGCCAGCGGCCGGGGCGCGTCACCGCCCGGTCCGTGTCGGCCGGCCGCAGGGTGCTGGTCATGATCTCTCGCTTCGCAGTGCGCCGCCGAGCAGCAGCTCGACGATCAGGCGGGTGCAGTCGTTGCGGGCCACGCGGCCTTCCAGAACCGCCCAGGCGCCGGAGGCCAGCAGGCCGTAGAACGCCTCGGTGAGCCAGACCGGGGGCAGGTCCAGGCGGAACTCGCCGCTCTCCTGGCCGCGCCGGAACAGGGCGGCCAGCCGGCTGTCGAGCCGGGTCCAGCCCTCGTGGACCTGGTCGCCCTCGAACAGCTGGTTCTCGGTGTAGAGGAAGGCGAGCAGCGCGGCGGAGGGTTCCATCGCGCCGACCAGCCGGCGTACGGCGTCGGCGGCCGGTCCCTGGTCGACGCGGGCGGCGTCCAGGGCGGCCTCGCACTCGGCGATGCCCAGCGCTTCCAGCGCCCGTACCAGGGCGTCGCGGCCGGCGAACTGGCGGTGCAGCGTGGCCCGGCTGATCCCGGCCGCCCGGGCCACCTCGTCCATGGTGGCGGTGGACTTCCGGGTCAGCAGGGCCGCGGCGGTGCGCAGCACATGATCACGGTCGACAGCCATGAGACGACTGTAACCCATATGAGACGCTGATGTCTCACGGTGCTCAGTGGTCAGTGCTCAGTGCTCAGTGCCAGGGGAGCTGTCCGCGCCGCTGCCAATAGACGCGGGGGTCCTCGGCGAGGACGGCCAGGCGGGCCGTCTGCTCGTCGTCGAGGACGGCCGGCGCGGCGGTCAGGTTGGCGGCGAGCTGAGGGACGGTCGCGGCGCCGGAGAGGACGACGCGGGCCCAGGGCTGCCGCAGGACGAACGCGAGGGCCACCGCGTCGCTGCTGAGGCCGGTCTGCTCGGCGACGGTCCGCAGCGCGTCCGGCGCGTGCGGACCGGCGAGCCGGCCGTTGGCCATGCCCTCCTTGACGATCACCGACAGCCCGGCGTCGTGCGCCTCGGCGAGCGCCGGGCCCGCGGAGGTCTCCAGCGCGTTGTACGTCGACTGCACGGTACGGAAGAGGGGCGTGCCGTCGACGGTGACGGCGAGCGCGGCGCGGATGGCGTCGGCCTGGGCGGGGCCGGAGGTGGAGAAGCCGACGGCGACGCCCGTCGCGGCCAGCTCCGCGAGCCGGGCGTGCAGGTCCTGGTCGGTGAGGGCCGGGCTGTCCGGGGTCACCGAGTGGATCTGGTAGAGGTCGAGCCGGTCGCCGAGCAGCGCGTCGGTCTCGGCGCGCTGACGCTCGTAGGTGGCGAGGGAGTGGTCCTTGACCTCGTGCCGCTCGGCGTCGGTGGACCAGCCGGCCGTGTAGGTGTAGCCCCACTTGCTGCCGACGGTGACGTCGTCGATCTCCGGCCGGGCGGTCAGCCAGTCGGCGAGGAACTCCTCGGAGCGGCCGTAGGAGCGGGCGGCGTCGAAGTAGCGGACGCCGGTCGCGTACGCGGTGTCGAGGAGGGTGTGAGTGCGGTGGCGCAGCGTTTCGACGCTGCGGTCCGCTCCGAGGTCCTCGTCCCGGCCGAGGTTGATGTAGCCGGGGCGGGCCACCGCGGCCAGGCCGAAGCCGAGGGCTTTTTCGGGGAGGGGGAGGGGCATCGCGGGTCCGTTCGGTCGGCCTCAGGTTTTCGACCAACGTAACCCGCGATGACCTGCGCCTCAGAGCTCGGTCCGACAGGTGTATGGGCGGGTGCGGGCAGTGCGTGGCTTGTCGCGCAGTTCCCCGCGCCCCTGTACGCCTACTGCCGAGCCGTTGCCCACACGTGCTGCCGCTCCACGTTCTTCTTCACTTCCGCCAGCTGGACCGCGACCGCGCTCGGGGCCGTGCCGCCCCTGCCGTTGCGGGAGGCCAGGGCGCCCTGGACGTTGAGGACGGTGCGGACCTCGGGGGTGAGGTGCGGGGAGATCTTGGCGAACTGTTCGTCGGTCAGCTCGTCGAGCTCCTTGCCCTCGGCCTCCGCCGCCTTGACGCACTCGCCCGCGACCTCGTGCGCGACGCGGAACGGGACGCCCTGCCGGACCAGCCACTCGGCGATGTCGGTGGCCAGCGAGAAGCCGGCCGGGGCCAGTTCCGCCATCCGCTCGCGGTGCACGGTCAGGGTGGCCATCATGCCGGTGAAGGCGGGCAGCAGGATCTCCAGCTGGTCGATGGAGTCGAAGACCGGCTCCTTGTCCTCCTGGAGGTCGCGGTTGTACGCGAGCGGGAGCGCCTTGAGGGTGGCCATCAGACCGGTCAGGTTGCCGATCAGGCGGCCGGACTTGCCGCGGGCCAGCTCGGCGATGTCCGGGTTCTTCTTCTGCGGCATGATCGACGAGCCGGTGGAGAACGCGTCGTGCAGGGTGACGAAGGAGAACTCCTTCGTGTTCCAGATGATGATCTCCTCGGCGATCCGGGAGACGTTGACGCCGATCATCGCGGTGATGAAGGCGAACTCGGCGACGAAGTCCCGGGCGGCCGTGCCGTCGATGGAGTTGGCGGCGCTGCCGTGCTCGAAGCCGAGATCGGCGGCGACCGCCTCCGGGTCCAGGCCGAGGGAGGAACCGGCCAGCGCGCCGGAGCCGTACGGCGACACGGCGGTCCGCTCGTCCCACTGGCGCAGCCGCTCGGCGTCCCGGGACAGCGCCTGGACGTGGGCGAGGACGTGGTGGGCGAAGAGCACCGGCTGGGCGTGCTGGAGGTGGGTGCGGCCGGGCATGGCCACGTCCGGGTGGGCCTCGGCGAGGCCGATCAGCGCGTCCTGGAGGTCGGCGATCAGCGAGCCGACGGTGCGGGCGTGGTCGCGCAGGTACATCCGGAACAGCGTCGCCACCTGGTCGTTGCGGGACCGGCCGGCCCGCAGCTTGCCGCCCAGGTCGGGACCGAGCCGCTCCAGCAGGCCGCGCTCCAGCGCGGTGTGCACGTCCTCGTCGGCGATGGTGCCGACGAACGTCCCGGCGGCCACGTCCGCCTCGAGCCGGTCGAGCCCGGCGATCATGCGGGTCAGCTCGTCCTCGGTGAGCAGGCCCGCCTTGTGCAGCACGCGCGCGTGGGCGCGCGAACCGGCGATGTCGTAGGGCGCGAGCCGCCAGTCGAAGTGGACGGACGCGGACAGCTTCGCCAGGGCCTCGGCGGGACCGTCCGCGAAACGGCCGCCCCAGAGCCGTACGTCACCGCTGTTGCTGCTCACTTGCGTCGCTCCTAGGGAGGGTCGGTCGCTGTTATGCATGATTATGCGTCTCCTTGCATGAATCGTCAATCTGAGGGGCGGGTGAACGCGAAAGGGGGCGCTCGCGTACTCATGAGCGCCAGGGCCGTCCCGTCTCGCGCCGGCCGGGACGGCCCCGGTGCCTGCGTAAATCCCCGGACAGGGGGCGCGCGAGCCCGCATAATCGTTAGGCATGGGAAAGACTTATGAGCGCATAGACGGAAGACTCCGCACCTTCATCGAGTCCCAGCCCCTCTTCTTCACCGCCACCGCCCCGCTCGGCGCGGACGGCACGGTCAACCTCTCTCCCAAGGGCCTCACCGGCTCCTTCGCGGTGCTCGACGAGCACACCGTGGCCTACCTGGACTTCGCCGGCTCCAACGCCGAGACCGTCGCCCACCTCAGGGAGAACGGCCGGATCACGCTCATGTGGTGCGCCTTCCAGGGACCGCCGAACATCGTCCGGGTGCACGGCCGCGGCGAACCCGTCTTCCGCGACGACCCCCGCTTCCCCGGACTGCTGGTCCGCTTCCCGGACATCGACCCGGCCGCGCACGGGCTGCGCGCGATCATCGTCGTGACGGCCGAACTGATCCGCGACACCTGCGGATACGCCGTCCCCTTCATGGCGTACGAGCAGGACCGCGATCTGCACGCCAAGCGGTTCGCCCGGGAGGACGACGCCTCGCTCAACACCTACTTCACCAAGAAGGAGCACGTCGCGACCAGCCTGGACGGCCTTCCCGGGCTGCCGTTGCCGCTGCCGCCCTCTACGGTCTGACTCATGCGCCCCGGTGCCGTCGCCCTCGCCCTCGCCGCCCTCCTGCTGCCGGCCTTCGCCGCGCCGCCCGGCCCGCTGCCGGACCGGATGGCGGACACCGGCGGCGGCACCCAGCTGATCACCGCCGTCGCCCCGGACACCGCCGCCACCACCGGCACGGTCACCTGGTGGGACCGGAAGGGCGACGACTGGGTGGCAGCCGGCTCCGCGCCCGCCCGCTTCGGCGCGAACGGCCTGGTGGCGGGCGACCGGCGGAAACAGGGCACCGACACCACCCCCACCGGCCTGTACCGCCTCCCCTACGCCTTCGGCATCGCGGCGCCGCCGCCCGGAACGGCGTACCGCTACCGCCCGGTGCGCGCGGACTCCTGGTGGTGCCAGGACAACGGCTCCCGCGCCTACAACCGCTGGACCGAGCCGCGCCCCGCCGACTGCGCCGCCAGCGAGGCCGAGCACCTGATCAGCTACGGCAAGCAGTACGCCCACGCCCTGGTCGTCGGCTTCAACTACGACCGTCCGGTGCGGGGGCGCGGCGCGGGCATCTTCCTGCACGTGAACGGGGAGGGCGCGACGGCCGGGTGCGTGTCGGTGCCGGCCGACGCCATGCGCGCCATCCTCACCTGGGCCGACCCGGCGGCCCGGCCGCACCTCGCGATCGGCACCTCGGACACGGGCGGGGGGACGGCGCTCGTCCGGTACTGAGGGCGGCTCAGGCGTCGCGTTCGGCCCCTCGCTGTCCTTCGGTGATGCCATGATGTCGGCCCGGGAGAGGGGGCGGACATGGGGCGTCCGGCACGCACGGCACTGCTGATCGGGGTCGGGGACACGCCAGCGACACCACCGGGCGCGGACTCGCTCGACGCGGCGGTCGCGGCCGACCTGGCCCGGATGGAGACGGTGCTCCGCGCCTCCCACTACGACGTGCGGACCCTGCACAACGCGGAAGCCGGCCGGTCCCGGATCCGGACCACCATCAGCGAGGTGGCCCGCGCCGTCCCCGAGGACGGCACCCTGCTGCTGTACTTCACCGGCCACGGCATCCGGGTGGGCGACGAGGACTTCCTGGTCCCGTGGGACGTCACCCCGCCGGAGGACGGGCTCTGGGAGGAGCCCTACAGCGACTCCCTGCTGTCGGCGCGGATCAGCCCGCTGCTCAAGAACTGCCGGGCCGCGACGGTGCTCTGGCTGATCGACGCCTGCCGGGCCGAGCTGCCCGACAACGGGGTGCCGTTCGGCAACGGCATCGACAACGGTCCGCCGCACGGCGGATACGTGGTGATGACGGGCTGCTCCCCCGGGCAGCTCAGCGGTTTCGCCTCCCAGGGCAGCTTCTTCACCGCCGGACTCGTCGACGCCTTCGACGCGATGACCTCCGCGCGCACCGTCGACGACGTGTTCGAGACGGCCCGGCTGGCCGCGCTGGCGGAGGCCGAACGCCATGGCGCACGGCAGCTGGCGATGAAGCGCTACGGAGTCAACCGGGAGGCCGAGACCCGGACCGCGGAGGTCTGCGAGGGGCAGGAACTCCTCGACGCCTGGCGCGACGCCGTCCGCGGCTGCCCGCTGTGGGACCGCGTCGAGGAGGGGCAGCGGGCCGGCGTCTCCCGGCTGCGCGAGTCGTTGGAGACCTGGGTCACGCGCTGTGCCGACACCCTGCACACGGCCCGCCGCCGGCTGCCGGCGCCGGACCCCTGGATCGACGACCTGTTCCCCGTCCGGCTGCTGGCCGGCCGGCTCCCCCGGCTGCTGCCGGACACGGACACCCTCTCGGCCATCGAGGCGGCCGTGCTCGTGGCCGCTCCCTTCCTGCACGAGGCCGCCTGGGCGGACCGGCTGAGCCGCGCGGCCGAGGCCGACCCCTTCACCCTCACCCGGCAGCAGCGGCCGAACGAGGACCGCAGGCACTACGAGCAGATCGTCGAGCAGTACGGCCGCATGGCCCGCAAGGTGGCGGAGTGCCGGGCCCGGGCCCGCAACCCGCTCAACGCCCGGGACGCGCGGCACACCCAGGACGCGACGTCGGTGACGATGTGGCTGGTGCACCGGTGGATCGCCGAGCGGTTCGAGACGGACAGCGAGCCGGTGCCCACCGCTCGGGCCGCCGAACTGGCCGCGCTGCTGATCGGGCGGGAACCGGCGGACGCGCGGGCGCACGAGCTGTCCGCGGTGCTCTGCGCCGCGGCCGCCGCCGTCGGGGTGCTGCCGCATCCGCAGGACGTGCCCGCCGCCCCGGCCAAGGTGCTGCTCGACGGCGACCACCAGACCCTGCGCATCCAGCCGCTCGCGGCGCTGCTGCGGCTGGCGGGCGCGCTCGCCGTGGACGTACGGGTGTTTCCGGAGATCGTGGCCGAGCACCTGGCGGTGAGCGACTCGGTGGAACCGCACCAGGTGATCGGCATCGCCCGCCAGCTGAGCTGGGAGCGCGACCGCGACGCCCTCCACCTGGACGTGCCCTGTCCGCACCCCGCCCTGTACGCGGCACTGACCGAGGTGGCGGAGCAGACGCACAAGGTGGCGGAGCACCTCGCCGCCCTGGCCGACCAACTGCCGGCGCCCGAATCGGGCCTGCTGGCGGCGGTCCCGAAGAAGGTGACGGCGCGGCACGTGCGGGTGCCCCGCGACGGCAACGTGCCGCTGTACGAGACACCGCCGCTGCGCTTCCATCTGGCGCAGACCGAGGTCCGTGAGCTCCTGATGGGCGAGCAGCTCTACGGCGGCGAACCGCAACTGGCGCTGCGGGAGCTGTACCAGAACGCCATGGACGCGTGCCGCTACCGCGCCATGCGCTGGCAGTACCTCACCAGCAAGGCGGGCTCCGCGCCGGCCTCCTGGAGCGGCAGCATCACCATCAGCCAGGGCGAGGACGCCCGCGGCCGGTACGTCGAGTGCCAGGACAACGGCGTCGGCATGAGCGACGAGCAGCTGAAGTACACGTTCACCCGGGCCGGCAGCCGTTTCGAGCAGTCGAAGGCGTTCCGCCGCGAGCAGTCCCGCTGGCTGCGCCACGATCCGGAACTGCGGCTCTACCCCAACAGCCGGTTCGGGATCGGGGTCTTCAGCTACTTCATGCTCGCCGACGAGATGACCATCGTGACCCGTCAGGTGAACGCGGAGGGGTTCCCCGACGAGCACGCGCTCCAGGTGGACATCTCCAGCAGCGGCGGCCTGTTCCGGATCAAGCGGCACGACGGATCGGAGGGCGGTCTGCCGCGCGGCGGCACCCGCATCCGGCTCTATCTGCGCGAGGGACCGGTCGCCGACCGGCTGTCGTGCGTGAAGACGCTGCGTTCCCTCGTCCTGGTCAGCGAGTTCCGCCTCCGGGTGTCCGACGCCTCCGGGCTGACCCACACCTGGGCTCCCCGGGAGCTGCACCACCCGGAGACCGGAGTCGTCACCGCCGCTCTCGAGGCGGTGCCGAACGTCCTGTGGTGGGTGCCGGACCGCGGCGCCGTACTGTGCGACGGCCTCACCACGGACCACGAGCGGTTCGGCTACGTGGTCAACCTGACCGGCGCGCACGCCGGGCGGCTCAGCGTGAACCGCAACGAGCTCCAGGACTACGACCGGGCGTACGTGGCGGAGACCTGGCGCGCGGGGGCGGCGGCGCTGGCCGGGTGGCCGGAGCTGAACATGGCGTGGCTGTGGCGGCTGGAGAAGGAGGAACTGGCCACCGCCGTCGTGCTGCACGGCGAGTGGCGCGGCACGGGGCTGAAGGTCCCCCGGGCCGCGTCGTCGGTGCACGACCTGGACCGGCAGGGCTGGTTCCATCACGACCAGGCCACCCAGCGGGTGGCCGACGAAGCCGAGCACTTCATGTCCGACGACTCGCCCGTCGCCAGGGTCAAGCCGTGGCGGGTCGCCGCGCTCGGCCTCCCGCCCGGCCGGGCACCCGTTGCCCGGCCGCTGAGTCTCGAAGGTCATCCGGTCGCCCGGCCCGGAGACGCCGACATCTCCACTCTCGGCCCCAGATGGTGGGACATCGCCTTCTTCGCCGCGGAGGCCGGTCTGGGGATGGACGAGGTGCTCAGACGCCGCCGCGGGATGCGCGTCGCCCATCCGCGGCAGGGCCCGCCCGCCGTCACCAGGACGGTCCCGGACCGTGTCCCGGACCTGGACGACCGCGCGGTCATTGAGGCGATGACCCAGTTCCAGGAGCGGGACGAGGACGAGGACGCGGCGGCGGATCCGGACGACCTGCTCCGGGTGGTCCTGGTCTCCGTGCAACTCGCCCTGCCGCTGGGGACGGTCGTGCGACGGTGCGTGCCCTACGGCGTGCCGGGCCGGGCCGATCCCTGGCCCGAGATCCCGGCGCACCACGAGGAGTACGTGGTCACGGCCGAGGACCTGGACCGGTTGCTGGTCGCCGGCCGTGATGCCCGGGTGACGACACCGCACCACGTCCTGTCCGCCGCCCGGCGCCTGGGGCTGCCGTTCGAGGAGATCCTCACGACGTGCGCCCGCTTCGCGTGGCTGGGCTGGGAAGTCCCTCCCGTCGAGCAGGTCACCGCCTGGCAGGAACTCGACCGCGATGTCCGCGCCGTCCTCGACCGGCATCTCCCGCCCGACGGTGACGGTCCGGGAGTGCTTCCCTGGGCGGCGACGTTCGACCTGGCGGCCGGGCGGGGGATCACCCTCGGCGCGGCCGAGGAGCTGACCGCGCGGGCCGCCGCCCGGCTGGGTCTGCCGCACGAACGGCACCACCCCGAGGACGCCGCGTCCGCGCCGCTGCTGCCCACCGGTCGGCTCGTCCAGCTCATCGGGCAGCTCAGCGGCACGGGCGGCCGGCTGGAGGACGGTGTGACACTCGAGGCCCTGGGGCGGGCGGCGCCCGCGGAGCCGGCCGACACCAGGACGTTCCTGGAGGCGGTGGCACAGCTCCGGGCCGCCGGCGTTTCCGTCCCCGACACTGCTCTCATCACGGCCTGGCCGACGTTCCCGCTGCCCACCCGCTACGTACTGTCCGGAAAAGAGGCCTCCGAGCCCGCGGAGAACGTTCCCACGGACCGGCTGACCACGGCCTCGCTCTTCCAGTCCGCCGGATTCCTGCACGACAGCCTGCGCGAGGTCTGGCGCATCGCGCACCGGGAAGCGCCCCGGTTCGGGCTGCCGGTGCCCGCGCTGCCCGAGGAACTGGCCGAGCACCGTCCGACCACCGAGGAGTGCGACACCCTCACGGTCCAGCCCGAGGTCGACGGTGAGTACCTGCCGAGTGTCTGGCAGCCGGTCACGCCGTTCCTGCTGGCCAAGTTCGCCAAGAAACTGGGGATCGCCCCGGTCACGGCCTACATCCGGCTCACGGCTTTCCGCGCCCTCGGCGCCCTGGTCCCGGACCTCTCTCCGACCCTAGCCAAAGCCCTGCCCGCCTCGCCGCCCACCCAGTACGACCTGGCGGCGCTGAACCCGGACCACCGGGTGAGTCCGCCGGACGGTCCACTGGCACCGCTCGACCTGGTCAGCCTCGCGGGCCAACTGGGCGAGCCGCTGCCCGACACCGTGCGGCGCATCGCGCCCTACCTCCCGCTGTGGCCCGCCCCGACCACGCTGCCCGCCGTGCCCGGCATCGTTCCCCGGTGGCCGGACCTCGCCCTGCTGAGCAGGCACTTCGACGGCCGGCTGCCCGCCGTGCGGGGCTGTGTCGACGCCCGGCATGTCACGCTCGCCGCCGAGGCCACCGGCGAGAGCGAGGAGTGGGTCCGCGGCCGGCTGCGGCTGTACGCCGCCATGTTCGACCTGCGACTGGAGAAGGAGTAAGGACGATGTCCGACGGTCCCGCTCACGGCCACGACTTCGACACCGTCTACGCCGACGTCGACAAGGGATGCGCGACGACCCGCTTCACCTGGCGCGACACGGACGACGGACTCGGTGTCGTCGTCGAGGGCCACTGCCCGCAGTGCCGCGGCAGGACGGCGCGGGAGTTCCGGCGGGCCCTGCCCGGCACGGGCGCCAAGGGACTGCCCGGCTGGCTGCGCCGCGGCGCGCCCCGGCCGGAGACGGACGAGGAGGTGCTGCGGGCGGAGCGGTACTTCTGCGCGTGCGGGCATCCGCACCCGAACCGGCCCGCCGAGACGTACCCGGGCCGGGTCGGGTGCGGCGCGAGCTGGACGCTCGGCGAGGTCGACCGGAGCGACGGGAGCGGCACCTGATGAACCTGGAGTCCGACCGCCGGTGGGACCAGCTCGCCGACGAACTGGAGTTCACGCAGCTCGGCGAGTTGCGGAGACAGGCGGAGGGATGGCGCTCCGGACTCACCGGCCTGGCCGCGCTGCTCTCCGTGCTGGTCGTCCTCAAGGGCCGGGACGACCTGGCCGGGCTGCCGGCGACCGCGCGCGTCGTCGCCTCCGGGCTGCTGGCGCTGGCGTTCCTGCTCCTGGTGGCCGGCTCGGTGCTGGCCACCAGGGCGGCCCACGGGCGGATGGGCGACCGGTCCCAGCTGCTGGGCGGGCAGGCGCTGCGCCGCTGGACCGTCCGTGAGCTGGACCGGCTGGCCGGGGCGTTGCGCCGGGCCGCCTTCTGCTGCTGTGCCGGAATCCTGCTCGCCGCCGCCGCGGTCGCCGTGGCCTGGTCGACGACCGAATCCGCCCCCGATCATCTGGTCCGGGTCGGCACGACCACCGGGGAGCGCTGCGGGGCCCTCCTGCCCTCGGGGCCCGACACGGTCGTCCTCGGTGTCGGGGCAACGGACGGCGGCGCCACCGAGCGGGTCGTGCTGCCCGGCCCGACCGTGACCTCGGTGACGCCCGTCTCCTCCTGTCCGGCCCAGGGGTAGGACAGCGGCGACCCGATTCGCTCCGGCCGTGAACAGTCGGCGGGCCCGGCACGTACCTGTGGGCCAAGGGTCTTGTCCCCCACGGAGGAACCGTGACCACCACGCTCGCCGGCGGACGTGCCGCCCGCCGCCAGACGATGCGCCGCATCCGTCCGCGCCGTTCCCCGGCCGTCCCCCTGCTGCTCGCCGTGTGGGCGGGCGCGGCGGGCGTGTTGTGGCTGTGGTGGCGCAACACGCCCGCCATCTCCGACGACACCGGCCGGGTGCTCGGCGCGGGCCGCATCACCGGTCTGCTCGCCGGGTATCTGATGGCCCTCGTCGTGCTCCAGATGGCCCGGGTGCCCGCGCTGGAACGGCGGGTGGGCTCGGACCGGGTGGCCCGCTGGCACGCGATGACCGGCCGCTACACCCTCTGCCTGGTCCTCGCGCACGTCTTCCTGATCATGTGGGGCTACGCGCTCCAGTCCGGCCGGAGCCTCGGCGGCCTCATCACACAGACGGTGGAGTCGGTGACCGGCCTCCCCGACCTCGGCAAGGCGGCGGTCGGCACCGGCCTGCTGGTGCTGATCGGCCTGCTCTCGGCGGGCCCGGTGCGCCGCCGCGTCCCGTACGACTTCTGGTACCACGTGCACCTGCTGACCTACGCGGCGGTGTTCCTGACCTTCTGGCACCAGCTGACCGCCGGGAACGACTTCGTCGTGGCGCCCCTCGCGCGGACCGTCTGGTACGCCCTGTACGGGTCGGTGACGGCGCTGGTGCTCTGGTACCGGATCGTCACCCCGCTGCGGCTGAACCTGCGGCACCGGATGCGGGTCGAGGCGGTCGTCGAGGAGACGCCCGGGATCGTGTCGGTGCTGATCAGGGGGCGCAAGCTGCACCGGATGGGCGCGCAGGCCGGGCAGTTCTTCCGGTGGCGCTTCCTGGCCCCGGGCATGCGGTTCAGCTCCCACCCGTACTCCCTGTCCGCCGCCCCGCGGCCGGACATGCTGCGGATCACGGTGAAGGCGATCGGTGACCACAGCGCCCGGCTGCGGGAGCTGGCGCCGGGCACCCGGGTGTGGGCGGAGGGCCCGTACGGGGCGCTGACCGCGCAGCGGCGCAGCCGGGGCAAGGTGCTGCTGGTGGCGGGCGGGGTCGGGATCACGCCGATGCGGGCACTGTTCGAGACGCTGCCCGGGGCCGCCGGTGACATCACGCTCCTCTACCGGGCCAACAGCACCCAGGACCTGGCGCTGTGGGACGAGCTGGCCGCGATCGCCGACGCGCGCGGCGCCCGGCTGATGTACGCGGTGAACGGCCCTGACGGGGTGCGCCCCGACATCTCGGCGGAGTCGCTGGCCCGCAAGATCCCGGACGTCGACCGGCACGACGTCTTCCTGTGCGGGCCGCCCGGTTTCGCGCAGTCGGTCTACGAGGCGCTGCGCGGCGCCGGGGTGCCGGCCCGCCGGATCCACCACGAGTCGTTCGAGATGTGAGCGATCGCCACGAAGCGGCCGTCATGAAGCGGCCGTCACGAAGCGACCGTCACGAGCTGAGGAGATTCGGCAGATGAGGAAGAGCCATCCCGTCCGGCGCGCCGTGCTCGCGGGCGCCGCGACCGTGACCGGCGTGGTGCTGCTGCTGTCGCTCAAACCGGCGTCCGACCCGGGCGCCCCCGCCGCGGCCCAGTCACCGCAGGCCGGACAGCGGGCCGGGCAGCGGGGTACGGAGCAGACCGGCCAGGACGCCGCCGCCGGCACGGTCCTCGGTGACGCGGTCCGCACCCAGTACGGCCCGGTCCAGGTCCGCCTGACGCTGACCGACGGCAGGATCACCAAGGCAGAGGCCGTCCAGGCCCCCAAGGGCGGCCGCAGCGACCAGGTCACCGCCGACGCCGTACCCCAGCTCAACCGGGCCACCGTCACCACCGGCACCGCCGACATCGACACCGTCTCCGGCGCCACCTACACCAGCACCGGATACAAGCAGTCCCTCCAGTCGGCCCTCGACAAGGCGGGCGGCGGCACCGGCCAGCAGCAGCCCCGCACCGTCACCGGCGCCGCCGCGCAGACCCAGTACGGCCCGGTCCAGGTCCGCCTGACGCTGACCGACGGCAGGATCACCAAGGCGGAAGCCGTCCAGGCCCCCAAGGGCGGCCGCAGCGACCAGGTCACCGCCGACGCCGTACCCCAGCTCAACCGGGCCACCGTCACCACCGGCACCGCCGACATCGACACCGTCTCCGGCGCCACCTACACCAGCACCGGATACAAGCAGTCCCTCCAGTCGGCGCTGGACCGGGCCGGTGGCTGAGCCGGCCGAGGCTCCCGCCGCGGTGCGTCGGGTGGAGGAGGCGATGGGCACCGTCTTCTCCTTCGACGTCCGCGGCGGGGAACCGGCTGCCGTGCGGGCCGCGCTGAACGAGGCGGTGGCCGGCCTGCACCGGGCCGATGAGGTGTTCAGCACCTTCCGCGACGACAGCCAGCTCTCGCGGCTGGCCCGCGGTGAGCTGACCACGGAGCAGTGTGTGCCGGAGGTGGCTCAGGTGCTGGCGCTGGCGGCCGAGGCGGAACGGGTGAGCGAGGGCTGGTTCAGCACGTCGTTCGAGGGCCGGCTCGACCCCACCGGGATCGTGAAGGGCTGGGCCGTGGAGCGGGCCGCGCGGCGGATCGCGGCGGCGGGTCCGGACGGGGTGAGCGTCAACGGCGGCGGGGACGTGCAGTTGCTGGGGACGCCCGGGGCCGACCGGCCGTGGCGGGTCGGCGTGTCGGACCCGCTGCGGCCGGGCGCGCTGGCCGCCGTCCTGTCCGCCGCGGGGGCGGCCGAGCTGGCCGTCGCCACCTCCGGGTCGGCCGAGCGGGGCGCGCACGTCGTCGACCCCCGCACCGGCCGCTCGGCGGTGACGGACCTGGTGTCGGTCACGGTGGTGGCCCCCAGCCTGACCTGGGCCGACTGCTGGGCGACCGCGGCCTTCGCGATGGGGTCGCGGGAGGGACTGGAGTGGCTGGAGTCCCTGGAGGGCGTGGAGGCGCTCCTGATCACGGCGGGCGACGAGGTGAGATGCACGGCGGGTCTCGCTGCCCGACTCGGGTGAGTGGAGCCAACCACCCGCCCGCACCCGGCGAACGAGCCCTCAGTGCCCGTTCTGCGCCAACCGCAGCAAATGGTCGGCGAGCGCCTGCCCACCCGTGGGATTCCGGCTGATCAGCATCACCGTGTCGTCCCCGGCGATCGTCCCGAGGATGTCGTGCAGCTCCGCCTGGTCGATCGCCGAGGCGAGGAACTGCGCCGCCCCCGGCGGGGTCCGCAGCACCACGAGATTCGCGGACGCCTCCGCGGAGATCAGCAGCTCCGCCGACAGCCGCCGCATCCGCTCCTCCTTGGCCGACCCGCCCAGCGGCGCCCGGGGGGTCCGGAAACCCCCCTCGCTGGGCACCGCGTAGATCAGGTCGCCGTCGGTGTTGCGGATCTTGACCGCGTTCAGCTCGTCCAGGTCCCGGGAGAGCGTCGCCTGCGTGACGGTCAGCCCGTCGTCGGCGAGCAGCTTCGCGAGCTGGCTCTGCGACCGCACCGGCTGCCGGTTGAGGATGTCCACGATCCGGCGGTGGCGGGCGGTGCGGGTCTGCGGCACGGCGGGCCCCGCGGCCCCCGCGCTCTCGTGGTCCTGCGCCTGACTCATCGTCGTCTCATTCTCCGGATCGTCCATCCGTTCGTCCGTTCCCGCCCGCCGCGTCCAGGATGCCGGGCAGCGCCCCGAGGAACGCGTCCACCGCGTCGTCGCCGAGGTTCAGCGGCGGCATCAGCCGTACGACATCGGGTGCGGGCGCGTTCACCAGGATTCCGGCGTCCTGAGCCGCCTGCTGCACCTGCGGCGCCAGCGGCTCGGTGAGCACGATACCCAGCAGCAGGCCCGCGCCCCGGACATGGTCGACCAGCGGGTGGCCGAGCGCCTCGACGCCGCCGCGCAGCTGCTCGCTCTGCCGCTTGACGTTCTCCAGCAGCCCGTCCGCCGCGATGGTGTCCAGGACGGCGAGTCCGGCGGCGCAGGCGACGGGGTTGCCGCCGAAGGTGGTGCCGTGCTGGCCGGGCTGGAGCAGGTCGGCCGCGCGGCCGAAGGCGACGGTCGCGCCCAGCGGCAGGCCGCCGCCGAGGCCCTTGGCGAGGGTGACGACGTCGGGCAGCACGCCCTCGTGCGCCTGGTACTCGAACCAGTGCCCGGTGCGGCCGACGCCGGTCTGCACCTCGTCCAGGACCAGCAGCGCGCCGGTCGCGGCGGTGATCGCGCGGGCCGCCTTGAGATAGCCGGCCGGGGGCACCACCACGCCGTTCTCGCCCTGGACCGGCTCGATGACGACGAGGGCGGTGTCCTCGGTGACCGCCGCGGCCAGCGCCTGCGCGTCGCCGTACGGGACGTGCGTGACGTCGCCGGGCAGCGGACGGAAAGGTTCCTGCTTGCCGGGCTGGCCGGTCAGGGCCAGCGCGCCCATGGTGCGGCCGTGGAAGCCGCCCTCGGTGGCCACCATGTGCGACCGCCCGGTCAGTCGGCCGATCTTGAACGCGCCCTCGTTGGCCTCGGCGCCGGAGTTGCAGAAGTAGACCTTGCCGTCCCGGCCGAAGTGCTCCAGCAGCCGTTCGGCGAGCGCGATGGGCGGCTCGGCCATGAACAGGTTGGAGACGTGGCCCAGCGAGGCGATCTGGTCGCTGACGGCTTCGACGACGGCCGGGTGGGCGTGGCCGAGCGCGTTGACCGCGATGCCGCCGACGAAGTCCAGGTACTCGTTGCCGTCGGCGTCCCACAGCCGCTCACCGGCGCCGCGCACCAAGGGCAGCCGGGGGGTGCCGTAGTTGTTCATGAGCGCGCCCTGCCACCGCGTGGTCAGGTCCTGGTTGGCGGTCACGCCTGGTCCCCCTCGGTCTCGTCCGGCACGACCATCGTGCCGATGCCCTCGTCGGTGAAGATCTCCAGCAGGATCGAGTGCTGGACCCGGCCGTCGATGACGCGGGCGGTGGTGACGCCGCCCCGGACGGCGTGCAGACAGCCCTCCATCTTCGGCACCATGCCGCTGGACAGCTCGGGGAGCAGTTTCTCCAGCTGGGAGGCGGTGAGGCGGCTGATCACCTCGTCGGAGTCCGGCCAGTTCTCGTAGAGGCCCTCCACGTCGGTGAGGACCATGAGGGTCTCGGCGCCCAGCGCCGCAGCGAGTGCCGCAGCCGCCGTATCAGCATTGACGTTGTAGACATGGTGGTCGTCCTGGGAACGGGCGATCGACGAGACGACCGGGATGCGGCCGTCGGCGAGCAGTGCCTCGATCGCGCCGGTGTCGATCTCGGTGATCTCACCGACCCGGCCGATGTCGATCAGCTCGCCGTCGATCCGGGGCTGGTGCTTGGTGGCCGTCATGGTGTGCGCGTCCTCGCCGGTGAGGCCGACGGCGAGCGGGCCGTGCCGGTTGAGCAGCCCGACCAGTTCCCGCTGCACCTGCCCGGCCAGCACCATCCGTACGACGTCCATGGCGTCCTCGGTGGTGACCCTGAGGCCCGCCTTGAACTCGCTGACGATGCCGTGCCGGTCGAGGGCGGCGCTGATCTGCGGGCCGCCGCCGTGCACGACGACGGGCCTGAGGCCGGCGTGCCGCAGGAAGACGACGTCCTGGGCGAAGGCGGCCTTGAGGTTCTCGTCGATCATGGCGTTGCCGCCGAACTTGATGACGACCGTCTTGCCGGCGTGCCGGACCAGCCAGGGCAGCGCCTCGATGAGGATCTGGGCCTTGGGGAGCGCGGTGTGCTTGCGCGTGGGAGTGCTCATGACGAGTAGGCGCTGTTCTCGTGGACGTAGTCGGCGGTGAGGTCGTTGGTCCAGATGGTGGCGGTCTCGGTGCCGGCCGCGAGGTCGGCGACGATGTGCACCTCGCGGTAGCGCATGTCGACCGTGTCGCGGTCCTCGCCGACGCCGCCGTCCTTGCAGACCCAGACACCGTTGATGGCGACGTTCAGCGCGTCCGGCTCGAAGGCGGCGCTGGTGGTGCCGATCGCGGAGAGCACCCGGCCCCAGTTGGGGTCCTCGCCGTGGATGGCGCACTTGAGGAGGTTGTTGCGGGCGATGGAGCGGCCCACCTCGACCGCGTCGTCCTCGGTCGCGGCGTTCACGACCTCGACCTTGATGTCCTTGCTGGCGCCCTCGGCGTCCCGGATGAGCTGCTGCCCGAGGTCGTCGCAGACGGTCCGTACCGCCTCGGCGAAGGCGGCGTACTCCGGGGTGATGCCGCTGGCGCCGGAGGCGAGCAGCAGCACGGTGTCGTTGGTGGACATGCAGCCGTCGGAGTCGACCCGGTCGAAGGTGACCCGGGTGGCGTCGCGCAGCGCCCCGTCGAGGGTCCCGGCGTCCAGGTCGGCGTCGGTGGTGAGGACCACGAGCATGGTGGCCAGGCCCGGGGCGAGCATGCCGGCGCCCTTGGCCATGCCGCCGACGGTCCAGCCGTCGCGCGTGACGACCGACGTCTTGTGCACGGTGTCGGTGGTCTTGATGGCGATGGCGGCCTTCTCGCCGCCGTGCTCGGAGAGCTGGGCGGCGGCGCTCTCGACGCCCGGCAGCAGCTTGTCCATCGGGAGCAGCACGCCGATCAGACCGGTGGAGCAGACGGCCACCTCGCCGGCGCCGATCCCGCCGAGCACCTCGGCCGCCTTCTCGGCGGTGGCGTGCGTGTCCTGGAAGCCCTTGGGTCCGGTGCAGGCGTTGGCGCCCCCGGAGTTGAGGACGACGGCGGTCAGCTCGCCGGTCTTCAGCACCTGCTCGGACCACAGGACCGGGGCGGCCTTGACGCGGTTGGCGGTGAAGACACCCGCGGCGGCGCGGCGCGGGCCGGTGTTGACCACGAGGGCCAGGTCCGGGTTGCCGTTCTCCTTGATCCCGGCGGAGATGCCCGCCGCCGTGAATCCCTTGGCTGCCGTCACACTCACGGCGCGACTCCGATCGTCGTCAGTCCCGTGGTCTCGTCGAGACCCAGGGCGAGGTTCATGCTCTGGACGGCACCGCCCGCGGTGCCCTTGGCCAGGTTGTCGATGGCGCTGATCGCGATGATGCGGCCCGCGGCGGCGTCGTACGCGACCTGCACCTGAACGGCGTTCGAACCGTGGACGGACGCGGTCGCGGGCCACTGTCCCGCGGGCAGCAGGTGGACGAAGGGCTCGTCGGCGTACGCCTTCTCGTAGGCGGCGCGGACGGACTCCGCGCTCACCCCGGGCTTCGCCTTGGCGCTGCACGTGGCGAGGATGCCGCGCGGCATCGGCGCCAGCGTCGGCGTGAAGGAGACGGAGACCCGCTCGCCGGCCGCGGCGCTCAGGTTCTGGATCATCTCCGGGGTGTGCCGGTGCACGCCGCCGACCCCGTACGGCGACATCGAGCCCATGACCTCGCTGCCCAGCAGGTGCGGCTTGGGCGCCTTGCCGGCGCCGGAGGTGCCGGAGGAGGCGACGATCACCGCCTCGGGCTCGGCGAGCGCGGCCGTGTACGCCGGGAACAGGGCGAGGGAGACGGCCGTCGGGTAGCAACCGGGTACCGCGATGCGCTTGGACCCCTCCAGCGCCGCGCGGGCACCCGGCAGTTCGGGCAGGCCGTAGGGCCAGGTGCCGGCGTGCGGGGAGCCGTAGAACGCCACCCAGTCGGCGGCGTCCTTCAGCCGGAAGTCGGCGCCCATGTCGACCACGAGCACGTCCGGGCCGAGCTGCTCGGCGACGGCGGCGGACTGCCCGTGCGGCAGTGCGAGGAAGACCACGTCGTGTCCGGCGAGCACCTCGGGCGTCGTCGGCTCCAGCACCCGGCCGGCCAGCGGCAGCAGGTGCGGCTGGAGCGCGCCGAGGCGCTGTCCGGCGTTGGAGTTGCCGGTCAGGGCGCCGATCTCGATCTCCGGATGGGCCAGGAGCAGCCGCAGCAGCTCTCCGCCCGCGTATCCGCTCGCTCCGGCCACCGCCGCACGTACCACCATGGGAACACCCTCCTCCAGATGGCATGACTATACGTTTCGCTGCACGTTTATGCAACGCCGTACCGTCCGTACCACCTGGAGGAGAGGCAGGTCACCGCTGCCTGATCCGCAGGAAGGTGACCGAGTTGGCCGGGAAGGTGTACGTGAACTTCGCCGCGGCCCCGGCGAAGGTCGACGTCACCGGCGTGACCGGGGCGTCCGTCTCGGTGTTCACCGCGTCCTGGCCGGCGGCCAGGGTGGTGACCCGGGCCCGGGCGGCGACCTTGGCGCCGCCGAGGTCGACCGCGGTGCGGGCGGCGGCGTCCTGGGCGTTGACGACCTTGACGATCAGGTCGCCGGTCCGCTCGTCCTCGGTGACGACGTGGCGGAACGGCTCGGCCGGCTTGTCGTCGGTGAAGGAGCCCCATTCCGCGCCGTCGAGGTAGAGGGTGACCTGGCGGCCCCGGACCTTGATGTGGATGTCGTACGCCCGGCCGGTCTCCACCGATCCGGCCTTGCTGATCAGCGTGGACTTGCCGCCGTCGACGGCCTGCTCGACGGCGGACTGGGTGTTGTTCCAGCCGCCCAGGTTCCACCAGTAGTAGTTGCCGGTGTCCTTGACGCCGAAGGCGACCAGGAAGCCCTCCTTGCCGGACTTCTTGGTGGCCCGCACCCGCAGGTCGTAGTTCTGCCAGGCCGGGTCGCCCGCCGTGACCAGGGTGTTCTCGGCGGCCTCGTCGCTCTGCACGTACTGGCCGTCCTGGACGCTCCAGCTTCCGGTGCCGGAACCGGTCCACTGCGACGGGTCACCGGAGAAGTCGTCGCTCAGCAGGGTCGCACCGTCCGCCGAGGTGACCGACACGTCGTCGTACGCGGCGCTGGTCGCCCATGTCGACAGCCCGACCGCGCCGGTGATGGGGCCGCTGACGTCGGGGGTCGTGGTGGCCGCCGAGGGGACGACGCGGTCGCCGGTGTTGTTCATGAAGAGCCGCTGGACCTCGTAGTTGGCCGAGTTCCAGGACGCCCGGTTGTTGAACCAGATCAGGTCCGGGCGCCACTGCACGTAGTCCTCGTTGGCGAGCAGCGGGGCGTAGGAGGCGAGTTTCACGATGTCCGCGTTGCGTTCCAGGCCGGTCATGTAGGCGGCCTCGGAGAGGGCGTTCCGCCAGGCGTTGCCCTGGGAGGCGTACTCGCCGAGGAAGACCTTGGGGCCGCTGCGGTCGTAGCTGTCGTAGCGGTCGTTGTTCTGGAGGAACCACCGCGGGCTGTTGTAGTAGTGCTCGTCGACCAGGTCGACGCCGCCCTCGCGGTTGAGTCTCCAGGCGGTGTCGAAGGTGGTGCCGGAGTCGTCGGGCCCGGAGTTGGAGATGACGGTGACGTCCGGGTACTTCGCCTCGATGGCGGCGCGGAACCGCTCGAACCGGGCGTAGTACGCCTCGGGCAGGTTCTCCTCGTTGCCGACCGCGAGGTGGGTCAGCCCGAAGGGCGCCCGGTGGCCCATTTCGGCGCGGAGCCTGCCCCAGGCGGAGGTGGCCGGGCCGTTGGCGAACTCGATGAGGTCCAGGGTGTCCTGGATGTGCCGCTTCAGCAGCGCCTCGTCGTCGACGGCCTGGTTCTGGCCGCAGCCGGTGACCAGGGCGGGGACGACCGGCAGCGGCATGGCGCCGATGTCCTCGGCGAAGCGGAAGTACTCGTAGTAGCCGAGGCCGTAGCTCTGGTTGTAGCCCCAGAAGTTGGCGTTGGTGGCGCGTCCCTCGACCGGGCCGACGGTGTCCTTCCACTGGTAGGCGCGCTTGCGCTGGTAGCCGGAGGCCGCGCTGTAGTCCGCCATCGAGCCGGTGTTGACCAGGCAGCCGCCGGGGAAGCGGACGAAGCCGGGGTTCAGGGCCTCGATCTTCTCGGCGAGGTCCTCGCGCAGGCCGTTGGGCTCGTTCCGGTAGGTGTCGCGCGGGAAGAGCGAGACCATGTCGAGGGCGGCGGACGCGGAGGAGGCGACCGCGAGCCGGCCGCGGTCGCTGGTACGGGTCGCGGTGAAGGTGGCGGTGTACTTGCGCCAGCCGCCCTTCGCGGCGACCTGGCGGGCCCTCGCGAGGGCGCCCGCGGCGTCCGCGAGGCCGACGGTGAGGGTGGTGCCGGACCCGGCGCGGGCCCACACCGAGAAGTCGTACTTCTCGCCCCGCTCGACGCGGACGCCGGTGTTGTAGCCGGCGTTGCTGACGGACGAACCGGCGCTTAGCCTCAGGTAGTTGCGGTTGCGCTCGTTGAGCCGCCCGCCGTCGTCCACGACCTCGGCGGTGCCGTCCGCCGCCCACGAGGTCAGCGGGGTGTAGGAGGCGTTGTCTGCGGTGGAGTACTCGAAGGACCGGTTCTGCACCAGTTCGGCGTAGAGACCGCCGTCGGCCGCGCGGTTGATGTCCTCGAAGAAGACGCCGTACATCGTGTCGTCGATCGCGGCGCCCGCGGCCGAGGGGTCGACGGTGATCGCGTAGTCGGTGACCGCCTCGGCGTGCGCGGGGACCGGGATCAGGACGGTGGCGATCAGCAGGGCCGTCGCCGTCAGACCGAGTCTGAGACGGCGGCGGCGCGGGCGCGACAGGGATCGTGACATGGATACTCCGCGGCTCCGACTGGACCGGGTCCAGTCTTGTTCGAAATATCGGACTTTGACCAGGACTTCGAACGGCAAGATAGGGAGGGGACCCTGGAGCGTCAATGGGTCGCGCAAGGGCGGGCGGGGCGGAGGGAGCGGAGTGATGGGCGAGTTCTGGCCAGTACCCGATGTACTGGCCCATCTGGCCGGGAGTTGGCGGGTGCGGCGGTCGGTGCGGGATCTCGCGGGCGGTGACGCGGGGCGGTTCGAGGGCACCACGGTCTTCCGGCCGGCGGCGGACGGCGACGGTCTGCTGCACCTGGAGTCGGGCGGGTTCACCTGGCAGGGCGTGACCCGGCCGGCCGAGCGGACGCTGCGGTTCCTGCCGGGCGCCGCACCGGGCACGGCGGACGTGCGCTTCGCCGACGGCCGCCCCTTCCACGACCTGGACCTGACCACCGGCCGGTACGTCGCCGACCATCCCTGCGCGGCCGACCTGTACCGCGGCGAGTTCACCGTCCGGGACCGGGACCACTGGCGCACGGTGTGGCGGGTGGGCGGCCCGGCCAAGGACCTGCTGCTGACCACGGACTACGAGCGGGCGGACGTCTAGAGTCCCCCGTCGAACCGCAGCGCCCAGCGGCCCGCGCTCCCGGTGAGGGCGGTCGTCGCCAGTGGCTGCACGTCGAGGTTCCAGTACGTCGCGGGCGGCGCGCCCAGGGCGTACACCAGGGCGGCGCGGATCACGGACGGCTCGGCCACCGCGACGACGCGGTCGCCGTCCTGGGCGGGCCGGGTGTCGAGCCAGCCGCCGACCCGGCCGATGAAGCCGAGCAGCGACTCCCCGCCGTGCGGGGCGGCCCGGGCGTCGGTCAGCCAGGCGTCCACCGCCTGCGGCTCCCGGGCCATCGCCTCGCCCAGGGTCAGCCCGTGCCAGCGGCCCATGTCGCAGTCCCGCAGCGCGAGTTGGACGAGCGGGGCGTAGCCGAGTCCGTCGCCGGTGGTCCGGCTGCGGGGAGCCGGCGAGCAGTAGCGCAGTTCGCACGCCGCGAGCGGCAGCAGGCCGGCGGCGGCCCGCTGCACCTGCTGCCAGCCGTCCCGGTCCAGCGGCTGGTCGTCGCCGAACCGCTCCACGAACGGGGACGCGGCGCCGGCCGCCGCGACGAACGTGACGCGAAGCGACATGCGCCGATCGTCATCCCGGAAAGTGCCCGCGGCAAGGGGTGTTACCCGGGGTTCACCGTGGGTGCGCCGGAGTTCACCCTGGGTGTGCCGGGGCTCACCGACGGCTCACTGGGGGCGCACCGGCGGCTCATTGGCCGTAGGCGAGCAGCATCCACTCCGCGGGCCGCTCCAGCGGCGCGAAGCCGAGCTTGGCGTACACGCCGTGCGCGTCCCGGGTGGCGAGGATGATCCGCCGCAGCCCGTACGGCCGCAGGTGCTCGCGGACCGCTGCGGCCAGCGCCGTACCGATGCCTTTGCCGCGTGCCGACGGGCCCACGTACACGTCGCACAGGTACGCGAAGGTCGCCCGGTCGGTGACCACCCGGGCGTACGCCACCTGCTCGCCCGTCACCGCCTCGTACACCCCGAAGTTGAGTGACCCGGCGATCGCCCGGTCGTGCTTGTCGCGGGGGCGTCCGGTGGCCCAGTAGGTGTCGGTGGCCAGCCAGTGGTGCACGCGGTCGGCGTCGAGGCGGGCGGGGTCGGTGGAGATCTCGTAGCCCTCGGGAAGGGGCGGCGTGTCGGTCATGGCAGGAGGGTGGCAATCCGTGGGCGGACGCGTCGACCGGTTTTCGGCTGGGCGTTCGTCGCGGGAGTGTTCGCCGCGGGGTGTTGTCAGTGGTGGCTGCCATGCTGCCGTCATGACTGCTATGACCACCGCGGCCGACTACGCCTGGCTCGAGGACGAGTACGCGTTCCTGACGGAGGCGTACTGCCTCACGCTGGTCCGGGACATCACCCCGGAGACCCTGCTCGCGGAACTGGGCGCCGCGGCCACCCGGCGGGTGACCGGTGTGCCGGGCCTGGAGCGGCCCTCCTTCGACGCGTGGCAGGAGCACGGCGGCACACGGCTGCTGGTCGCCGCCGCGCCCCTCGGCGACTGGACGCTGATGGCGGAGATCAACGGCTATGTGGGCGTGACGCCTTCGGTGATGCTCCCCGTCTCGCGCTCTCGCACCGTGGTCGCCCACTTCCGCAACATCAACGCGGTCGACCACTTCTACTGGCTCGAGGACGGCCGCATACAGGTGCACTTCGAGCCGCTCTTCCCGGACGACCGCGACGGCAGCCGTCCCGACGGGCTGCTCACCGAGATGCGGGAGTCGGGCTTCGTCCTGGACAGCGACGAGGACGACGAGGCCACCGGGCACACCGAGGCCGTCTTCGCGCTGGCCCATCGGGTCACGGGCATCCGCATGACACCGGAACTCCTGAACACCGCCGACTTCAGCTGCGCGCTGGTCCGGCGGCCCTGAGGTCAGCGCACCTCGTCGCAGGCCGCGCGCAGGCGCCGTACCCCTTCCGTGAGCTCGCCCGGTCCGGCCACCGCCGCGAAGCTCAGCCGGATGTGCCCGGCCGACGGCTCGGCGCTGAAGTACGGGCGGCCGGGAGTGACCGCGACGCCCGCGCGCAGGGCGGCGGTGGTCAGCGCGGCCTCCGACATGCCGTCGGGGAGGCGGAGCCAGAGGTGGTAGCCGCCGGACGGGACGTGCGGCAGGGCGAGTTCGGGCAGGTGCCGGCGCAGGGCCGTGGTCATGGTGTCCCGGCGGGTGCGCAACTCGGCCGAGACCGCCCGCAGATGGCGGGTCCAGGCGGGCGAGCCGACCAGTTCCAGCGCCGCTTCCTGGAGCGGGCGCGGGACGAAGAAGCTGTCGACGACCTGGATGGCGCGCAGCCGCTCCAGGACGGGGCCGCGGGCGGCCAGCGCGCTCACCCGGAAGCTGGGCGAGGCCGCCTTGGTCAGCGAGCAGACGTGCACGACCACGCCGTCCGGGTCGTCGGCGGCCAGCGGCGGCGGCAGCGGCCCGGCGTCCTCGTGCACCAGCCGCCGGACGAAGTCGTCCTCGACGACGAACGCGCCGGCCTGCCGGGCGATGCGCAGCACCTCGGCGCGCCGGTCGGCGGCGAGCACCGCGCCGGTCGGGTTCTGGAACAGCGGCTGGCAGACGAGGACCCGGGCGCCGCTGGCCTTGAAGGCGTCGGCGAGCAGCGCCGGGCGGACTCCGCCGGCGTCCACCGGGACCGGGACCGGGCGCAGTCCGGCGGAGCGGGCGATGGCCAGCATGCCGGGGTAGGTGGGCGACTCGACGAGGACCGGCGCGCCGGGCGGGGCGAGCGCGCGCAGCGCCGTGGTCAGCGCGGACTGGCCGCCGGCGGTGACGAGTATCCCGGCGGCGGTGACACTTCCGCCGGGTCCGCCGATGGCGCGCGCGAACCACTCGCGCAGTTCCCACAGCCCCTCCATCGGTGGCCGGCCCCAGGCGCCGGGCCGCCGGCCGGCCCGGGACAGCGCGGCGGCCAGTGCCCGTTCCGGCTGGAGCGAGGGGTGCAGATAGCCGCCGTTGAACTCGATGACACCGGGCGGCGGCGCGGTCAGCGACGCCAGCACGCCGGACGCGTCCACCGAGCGCGGTACCAGGTCGGTGGACGCGTCCGCGCTGAGCGCGACCTCCTGCCAGGAGGTGTCCCCGGCGGCCGGCGCCGGGGTGCGCGGCTCGGCCCGGAAGGCGCCGGCGCCGGGCCGGGTCACCACCAGTCCCTCGGCGGCGAGCCGCGCCAGCGCCCGGGAGACGGTCACCGGGCTCACCCGGAACCGGTCGACCAGGGCCCGGCTCGACGGCAGCTTTCCACCAGGTGAGTAGCGGTTCAGGTCCTGGCGCAGCAGATTCGCCAGTTCTTCCACACTGCTACGCTCATGCATGAGAGCACAGAGTAGCGCTATCGATGGCGCGGCGATAGCGGTCGGGAGTCCGGCCAAGGACTCCGCGCGAGCGGGCACCTTGCAGGCCGCGCTCGGCGTCGTCGCCTTCTCCCTCACCTTCCCGGCCACCGCCTGGGGCCTGGAGGGCTTCGGTCCCTGGTCCCTGGTCGCGGTGCGCAGTGTCCTGGCGGCCGTGATCGCGGGCAGTTGCCTGCTGCTCCTGCGGGTACCGCTGCCGGACCGGCGGCACCGGGCCGGTCTCGCGGTGGTCGGCGCGGGCGTGGTGCTCGGCTTCCCGCTGCTGACCACGCTCGCGCTCCAGACCTCGACCACCGCGCACGCCGCCGTCGTCGTCGGCCTGCTGCCGCTGACCACCGCCCTGCTGTCCGCGCTGCGGATGGGCACCCGCCCCTCGCGCACGTTCTGGACGGCGGCGCTGGCGGGCGCGGCGGCGGTGGTCGCCTTCACCGTGCAGCAGAGCGGCGGGGCGCTGACGGCGGCCGACGCCTACCTGTTCGCGGCGCTGCTGGTGTGCGCGGCCGGGTACACCGAGGGCGGCCGGCTGGCCCGGGTGATGCCGGGCTGGCACGTGATCGGCTGGGCGCTGGTGCTGTGCCTGCCGCTGACGGTGCCGGTCACGGCGGTGGCGCTGGCCCTGGAGCCGGTGCACCTGACCGCGCACAGTGTGACCGGGCTGCTGTGGGTCGCGGTGGGCTCGCAGTTCCTCGGGCTGGTCGTCTGGTACCGGGGCATGGCCGCCATCGGCATTCCCAAGGCCAGCCAGTTGCAGCTGGCCCAGCCGCTGCTGACGCTGGTCTGGTCGGTGCTGCTGCTCGGCGAGCACCTGCCGGTGGCCGCGCCGGTCACGGCCGTCGCGGTGCTGGTGTGCATCGCGGTCACCCAGCGGGCCCGCGGCTGACCGGCCTGCGGCCGGGTCCCGGCCCGGGCCCGGTCGCCGTAGACTCGACAGCACGGACCGCTGCTCCGCGACGGTGAGGAGGTCCCGCCGATGCGTGCGACCGTTGGTGACCAGCTTGTGCAGCACGGCAGGGTGGTCGGACAGCAGGACAAGAAGGCCGAGATCGTCGAGGTGCTGGGCCGGGCGGGCAGCCCCCCGTACCGGGTCCGGTTCGAGGACGGGCACGAGGCCGTGTGCTCACCCGGCCCGGACACCGAGATCCGGCACCCGGAGACCCAGCTGTAGAAACCCCGGCCCGGGGCCGCGGCTGCCCGTAGTGGCGGTCAGCGGGTGGCGCGGGCCGTCTTGCCGTAGTGGTCGGCGGCCACCCGCGCCATCGCGCCGATCGGGTTGGCCGCGACGTCCCGGGCGCCGAAGAAGACGTGCCCGCGCACCTGCGGATGGTCCTGGGCCAGCGTCAGGTGCCGGGACAGCTCGTTCGTCTTCTGCCAGGCGGCGGGCTGGGCCGTGTCGCCGGCCTTGTACAGCGCCTCGCCGATGTACAGCTCGGTGCGGCTGCCCTCGGCCACCCTCGACCACCAGGACAGCAGCTCGGCGTAGTCGGCGGCGGCCATGCCGATGTGCCAGTACAGCTGCGGCACGATGTAGTCGATCCAGCCCTGCTGGACCCACTTGCGGGTGTCGGCGTACAGGTCGTCGTAGGTCTGGACGCCGCCCTGGGTCTGCGAGCCGCGCGAGTCGGTGGTGGCGTTGCGCCACACCCCGAAGGGGCTGACCCCGAACCGGGCGGCCGGGCGCACCTCCTTGACCCGGGCCGCCGTCTCCCGCACCAGCCGGTCGATGTTGTCCCGCCGCCACGCGGCCCTGCTCTCGAAGCCGCCGCCGAAGGTGCCGTAGGCGCCCGCGTCGTCGAAGCTCTGCCCGGCCACCGGGTACGGGTAGAAGTAGTCGTCGAAGTGGACGCCGTCCACCGGGTACTTGCGCACCGCGTCGAACATCGCCTCCTGCACGAAGGCGCGCACCTCGGGCAGCCCGGGGTTGTAGTAGAGCTTCCCGCCGTACGGCACCACCCAGCCGGGGTGCTTGCGGGCGGGGTGGGCGGCGGCCAGCCTGGACCGGTCGGTGTGGTTGGCGACCCGGTAGGGGTTGAACCAGGCGTGCAGTTCCAGGCCGCGCGCGTGCGCCTCCGTCACGGCGGTGCCCAGCGGGTCCCAGCCGGGGTCGCGGCCCTGCACCCCGGTCAGACACTCCGACCACGGCTCGTGCGCGGACGGCCACAGCGCGTCGGCGGCGGGACGCACCTGGAAGAAGACCGTGTTCAGGCCGTACTTCACCGCCGTGTCGAGGTACTTGACCAGGTCCCGGCGCTGGTCGGCGGCGGGCAGCCCCGGCCGCGACGGCCAGTCCCGGTTGGCCACGGTCGCCAGCCACATGCCGCGCATCGTGGTGCTGCCGGCGGCGCCGCCACCGGCCCCGGCCACGCCGGCCGCCGTACCGGCGCCCCGGCTGCCCGGTGCCGACGAGGCCCGCGGTGCCATCGCGAGCGCCGACACGGCGGCCACCGCGAATGCCCGGCGTGACAGCCGGCGCATGGGAAGACTCATGAAGACCCCAAAACGCTCCGGATCCGCTCGGTCACGGATCGTCCCAGGGGCACAGCATGCCCGACCCGGAGGACCGATCGACGTCATGGCGAGGGTAACGTGCACGATCGGAGCAGACGCCGGAGCCCCCGGCGGGCTGCCGGTGCCGTAGGACAGCGAAAGGGACGATGTGACCGTCTTCTCGGGAGATATCGCGCGCGTCGGCGTGGTCGGCTGCGGTCAGATGGGTGCGGGCATCGCCGAGGTGTGCGCCCGCGCCGGCCTGGAGGTGATGGTCGCCGAGACCACCGGAGAGGCCCTGGAGATAGGCCGCACCCGGCTGTTCAACTCGCTGGACAAGGCCGCCGAGCGGGGGAAGATCACCGAGGACGAGCGTGCGGCCGCCCAGGCCCGGCTCGGCTTCACCACCGACCTCGGCGAGTTCGCCGACCGCGATCTGGTGATCGAGGCCGTCGTTGAGAACGAGCAGGTCAAGACGGAGATCTTCCAGGTCCTCGACCAGGTCGTGACCCGCCCGGACGCGATCCTCGCCTCCAACACCTCCTCCATCCCGCTGGTCCGTCTGGCGGTCGCCACCTCGCGTCCCGACCACGTGATCGGCATCCACTTCTTCAACCCGGCCCCGGTGCAGCAGCTCGTCGAGCTGATCCCGGCGCTGACCACTTCCGAGGGCACCCTCAGCCGGGCCCAGCTGTTCACCGAGAAGGTGCTCGGCAAGCACTCGATCCGGGCCCAGGACCGCTCCGGGTTCGTGGTCAACGCGCTGCTGATCCCGTACCTGCTGTCCGCGATCCGGATGTTCGAGTCGGGCATCGCCAGCCGCGAGGACATCGACAACGGCATGGAGCTGGGCTGCGCCCACCCGATGGGCCCGCTGCGGCTGACCGACCTGATCGGCCTCGACACGGTCGCCTCGGTCGCGTACTCGATGTACGAGGAGTACAAGGAACCGCTGTACGCCGCTCCCCCGCTGCTCCAGCGGATGGTCGACGCGGGGCGGCTCGGCCGCAAGAGCGGCTCGGGCTTCTACACCTACGCCTGACCCCCGTTCCTTCGCACGTGGGCCCGGCACCCGTCAGGGGTGCCGGGCCCACCGCTTTCACACTCCGTGTGCGCGCCGGGCTCGCATATGCCCCCCGCACACTCTCCCCCTGCGTCCACCAGGCGAGTTGACTCTTCATGCGCATGCAAGGGCTGTACTGCGCGCTCATCCGATTACGGAAAGGGAGCGGATTCGTGACCGTCGATCCCGAGCAGACCGTCGTGAACGGCGAACTGGCCGATGTCCGGCGCCGGCTCGACGTCGCCTACGCCCGCGTCGAGGGCGGACTGACGCTGCTCAACCATCGCACCGAGGAGACCGCCAAGACGCTGGACGAACTGAACACCCGCATCACCTCCCTGGAACATGCCCGCTGGCCGCTGCCCTCGATCGCGGCGATCACGGCCGTGGGCGCGCTCATCGTGGCGGTGTGGCAGGCGTTCGGCCGCTGACGGCCGAAGGAGCGGAGCCACAGGGGGGGTCAGGGCATGGCGTCCTGCCCGAGCCTGAGGTGGTGCAGCAGTAATAACGCGGCCGCCATGTTGGCGGCCGGCACCTCCCCGCGCGCGACCATGTCGGGGACGAGTTTGAGGGACACCCATTCCCTGCGGTCGGACTCGAAGTCGTCCACCGGGTGCCCGACGTACTCGCCCTCGTCGGCCCAGTAGATGTGGTGCCGGGCGTCGGTGAGGCCGTTGGACGGCTCCACGCTCATCAGGTGCCTGAGGGGTCCCGGCCGCCAGCCGGTCTCCTCCTCCAGCTCCCGGGCCGCCGCGACCACGAGGTCCTCGCCGTCCTCGACCACACCGGCCGCCAGTTCCCAGCCCCAGCTGTCGGTGATGAAGCGGTGCCGCCACAGCAGCAGCACCTCGTTGGCCTCGTTGACCACCGTGGCCACGGCCACCGGACGCATCCGGATGAGGAAGTGGTCGAGGTGCCTGCCGTCCGGGAGTTCGACGTCGGCGAGATTGACGCTGAACCAGCGATTCGAGTACACAATCTGCTCGTAATGTTTCGCCCACTGCACGGTTATGCCACCTTTCGTTGAGTAGGTGGCAATATCGCAGCCGGAGCTGTCCGCAGCAGGCGCGTGGTGGCGGCTCAGGGGATCACAGCGGTACGCGCAGTGCCCCGGCGATGAGTTCGGCCGCCTCGCTGGTGCCCGCGCAGCCGCTGCGCACCAGGTGCTCACGGACCGCCCGAAGTCTGTCCCGCAGCCGCTGGGACTCCATGCCCCGGGCCTGCTCGGTCATCTGCACCGCCGTCACCACGGCCTTGTCCGCGTGGCCCTGCCGCAGTTCGATGGTGCTGAGCATGGCCAGCCGGTGCACCCGGCCCCGGTCGTGCGCGGGGGTGTCGACGGCCGCCGCGGCGTGCTCGGCGGCGGCCGCCACCTCACCGAGGCTGAGCAGCGCCTCGGCCACCTGCACATTGACCAGCCCGGGCTGCACATAGCCGGTCTCGTCGGGCTCGTGGCCGCGCCGGATGCGGTCGGCGGCCTGCTCGGCCCGCCGGATGCAGGACAGCGCGCTGGTGCCGTCGCCGAGGTGCGCGTACGCCTTGGCCTGCATCGCGTACAGGTCGGAGGCGAGCGCCGGGGTGATGTGCCGGCCGGCGGTGCGCAGCGCGGCCTCGGCGAAGGCGACGGCCTGGCGGTACTCCCGCAGGTACAGCGCCTGGTTGACCAGGAGCGCGATGACATAGGCGCCGAGGCCCCGGTCACCGCTGGCCTTGGCGAGCCGCAGCGCCTGGTGGAAGTAGCGCTGCGCCAGGCCGTGCGCGTCGGAGTCGTAGGCGCAGATGCCGGCCACCGCGACCAGGCCGCCGGTGGCGCGGTGCAGTTGGCGGCCGGTGGCGTCGGTGTAGCTGCCGCGCAGCAGCGGGGCCGCCTCGGCGTTGAGGAAGCCGACGATCCGGGCCCTGGTCGCCACCCCGCCGGCCTTGCGGTACATCTGCTCGTAGTGCGCCCGGGCCGAGCGGAGCATGTCCAGGTCGGCGGGGGTGACCGGATGCCGGCCGCCGCGCGAGACGTCGACGTCCTCGGGCGGGTTCTCCCACTCCCACACCGGCATCACCGCGGGGGTGCCGGTGAGCGCGGGCGCACCGAGCAGGTGCGGGCGCTGCTGCTGGTCGGAGCGCCACAGCGCGGTGGCGCGCTCGACGAACCCGGACAGCGAGCCGGCGTGCGGGGCGGCCGGCTCGCCGGGCACGCCGAGGCCGATGTCGTCGAGGGTGACCGGCCGGCGCAGCCGGCCGGCCAGCACCTCGCAGATCAGGTCGGGCACCTGGCCGCGCGGGCGCTGCCCCTTCAGCCACCGCGCGACGGCGGTGTGTTCGTAGCGGAGGGCGAGTCCTCGGCCCCGTCCGGCCTGGTTGACGTGCGCGGCCAGGCCGGCGTGCGAGATTCCCGCCTCGTCCAGGATCGCGTCGAGCAGAGTGTTGGGCTGCATGGGATGCCCCCGGAAGGCTCGGTGCCGTAGAGATTAGTGGGTGTGTCTTCACACGGGGTGTGAAACGAGTGCGCGATTCCGTACCGTGTGCGCGCTGTCGCGCAGCGTGTCAACCGGCTTGACTGAATTGCCTCGTAACAGAGGCCGGTCGGGCCGCCGGCTCCCCCTCGTACAGTGCGGCGGCCCGTTGCCGCGCCGTCCGCCCGGCCGTCTGCCCGACATTCCGTGGCGGGGCGGGCGGCGGGCGCCGGCTCAGGAGAGCGAGTCGGCGCCATGCCGGGTCAGGGGTACGTCGTCGTGGCAGCGGGCGCGGTCGTGGTGCAGCATCAGCAGGGCCACGTCGTCGGACGGGCCGCCGTGGGTGTGGCGCAGCAGCGCGGTGAGCACCCGGCGCAGTACCGCCCGGGGGCACAGCGGCTGCTCCCGCACCGCCCCGGCCAGCGTCTGGCGCAGCGGGAAGAACCGGCCGCGGCCGTCCCGGGCGTCCTCGGCGCCGTCCGTGTACAGCAGCAGCGCCTGGCCCGGCGCCAGCCGCCCGTACCGTTGTACCGGCAGTTCGTCGGGGAGCGGGAAGAGACCGAGCGGCGGCAGCGGATCGGCCCGGGCCAGCGGCTCGACCTCGGTGCCGGTGATCAGATACGGCCATGGGTGGCCGCAGTTCAGCGCCCGCACCGCGCCGTCCGGCCCGATCTCCAGCAGCAGCACGGTGACGAACTCCTCGCCCGCCGTGCCGTCGTCGGCCCGCTCGCACAGCTGCCGGGCGAGGGCGCGGTCCAGACGGCGCAGCACGTCGCCGAGGTCGCCCCCGTCGTACGCCGCCTCGCGGAAACTGCCCAGCACGGCGGCGGCCGTTCCCACCGCGGCCAGACCGTGCCCCCGGGCGTCCCCCATCACCACCCGCACCCCGTGCTCGGTGCCGACCACCTCGTACAGGTCACCGCCGATGACGGCGCCCCGGTCGGCGGAGAGCTGGGCGGCGGCGACGTCGAGTCCGCCGACGCTCGGCGGCAGCGGGCGCAGCAGCGCGCTCTGGCAGGCCCGCGCGATCCGGCGGGCCTGCCGCAACTCGCGCAGCAGGGTGCGCCGCACCTGCAGGACGATGCCGGTGCCGACGGCGAAGAACACGGCACTGGAGACGAGCCGGGCGCCCAGCCCGTCCTGCTGGGCGAGCGGACAGGCCAGCTTGTACGTGACGGCGCCGGCCCCCCACGTGGTGGGCAGCCCCAGCGTGAGCACCCTGCGGGGCAGCCCAGCCTTGATACGGATCATGCCGTGGCCCCCCAGTCAGGCCCAGACAGCGCGGACCGGCCCCGAGGGACCGGTCCGATTCTGTCGACGGCATGACCGAGAAGGGCCATGTCATCCGGGATCGTCACCCATATGAGTGACGGGAGGAAAAGTGCCCCCGAAGGGGCGCCCGGCGCTCAGCCGCGCAGCACCGCCCCCACCCGGTCGCCCGCGAGGGCCACCGCCGCGTCCCGGGCCGCCGACGCCTCGTCGACCGTCAGCGTCCGGTCCGCCGCCCGGAACCGCAGCGCGTACGCCAGCGACTTCCGCCCCTCGCCGAGCTGCTCCGCGTTGTCGTACACGTCGAACAGCCGGATGGACTCCAGCAGTTCACCCGCGCCGTCCCGCAGCGCCGCCTCGACCTCGGCCGCCGGCACGAACGCGTCGACGACGAGGGCGACGTCCTGGGTGGCGACCGGGAAGGTGGAGATCCCCGGCGCCCGGGGCGTGTCGTCGCCGACCCGCTCCAGGACGTCGAGGTCCAGCTCCATCGCACAGGTACGCGCGGGCAGCCCCAGCGACTTCAGCACTCGCGGGTGCAGCTCGCCGGCGTGCCCGACGACCCGCTCGGTGCCGTCCACGTCCACCACCAGCTCGGCGCAGCGGCCCGGGTGCCAGGGCCCGTACTGGCCCTTGCGGACGACGAGTTCGGCACCCGCCTCGCGGGCGACGGTCCGGGCGGCCTCGACCGCGTCGGCCCAGTCGGCCGGACGGCCCTTGCCCCACCAGCCGGCCTGCTCGCGGGCGCCCGCGAGGACGACGGCGACGTGCCGCGGCTGGTCCGGCAGCGCGGCGTTCAGCGCGGCCAGGTCCTCGTCGCTGGGGCGCCGGTCGACCGGGAGCCGGACGGCGGCCCGCTGGTCGTCGCGCGGCAGGAAGACCAGGCCGGTCTCGTACAGCGCGAGGTCGTGGCTGCCCCGGCCGTCGTTGCGGCGCAGCGCGCCGAGCAGGCCCGGCAGCAGCGTGGTGCGCAGCGCGGGCTCCTCGTCGCTGAGCGGGTTGACCAGCTTGACGACGCGGCGGGCCGGGTCGTCGTCGGCCAGGCCGAGCTGGTCGAAGACCTTCTCGGCGAGGAAGGGGTAGCTCAGCGCCTCGACATAGCCCGCGCCGGCCAGCGCCCGGCCGACCCGGCGGTGCAGCCGCTGCCGGGGGGTCAGGCCGCGCCCGGAGGGCGGCTTGGGCAGCGTGGCGGGCAGGTTCTCGTAGCCCTCCAGCCGGATGACCTCTTCGGCCAGGTCGTTGGGGTCGGTGAGGTCGGGCCGCCAGGACGGCACGGTCACCAGCAGTTCGTCCTGGCCGTAGACGTCGCAGCCGACCTCCTGGAGGCGGCGTACGACGGTCTCGCGGCCGTAGGGGACGCCCGCGACCTTGTCCGGGTGGTCGGCCGGGACGGTGATGGTGCGCGGCGCGTGCGGGGCGCTGATCTCGGTGACGCCGGCCTCGGCAGTGCCGCCGGCGAGCAGCACCAGCAGGTCGACGGTGCGCTGTGCGGCAGCGGCGGCGGCCTGGGGGTCGACACCGCGCTCGAAGCGGCGGGACGCCTCGGAGGAGAGCTTGTGCCGGCGGGCGGTGCGCGCGATGGAGACCGCGTCGAAGTGGGCGGCCTCGATCACCACATCGGTCGTGGCGTTCGCGTCGTCGGCGATCTCGGTGTTGGCGCCGCCCATGACGCCGGCCAGGCCGATCGGGCCCCGGTCGTCGGTGATGACCAGGTCCTCGGCGTGCAGCACCCGCTCGGTGCCGTCGAGCGTGACGATCTTCTCGCCCTCGCCGGCCCGGCGGACGCCGATGGTGCCCTGGACCAGGGACCGGTCGTAGGCGTGCAGCGGCTGGCCCAGTTCCATCATCACGTAGTTGGTGACGTCGACGGCGAGCGAGATCGGGCGCATGCCGACCTTCTGGAGCCGGCGCTGGAGCCAGATCGGGGAGCGCGCCTCGGGGCTGAGGCCGGTCACCGTGCGGGCGGTGAAGCGGTCGCAGCCGGTGGGGTCGGCGATCTTCACCGGGTAGCCGTAGGCGTTCGGCCCGGGTACGTCGAGCAGGGCCGGGTCGCGCAGCGGCAGCCCGTAGGCGATGGCGGTCTCGCGGGCCACGCCGCGGATGGACAGGCAGTCGCCGCGGTTGGCGGTGACGGCGATGTCGAGGACCTCGTCGACCAGTTCGAGCAGCTCGACGGCGTCGCGGCCGGCCTCGGTCTCCGGCGGCAGCACGATGATGCCGTGGCTGCCGTCGTCGCCCATGCCCAGCTCGTCGCCGGAGCAGATCATGCCGTGCGAGACCTTGCCGTAGGTCTTGCGGGCGGCGATCGAGAAGCCGCCGGGCAGGGTGGCGCCGGGCAGCACCACGACGACCTTGTCGCCGACCGCGAAGTTCCGGGCGCCGCAGACGATCTCCTGCGGCTCACCGGTGCCGTTGGCCTGGCCGACGTCGACGGTGCAGAAGCGGATCGGCTTCTTGAAGCCCTCCAGCTCCTCGATGGTCAGCACCTGGCCGACGACGAGCGGGCCCTTGAGGTCGGCGCCGAGGTGGTCGACGGTCTCCACCTCGAGGCCGGCCGAAATCAGCTTGGCCTGCACGTCGCGGCCGGTCTCGGTGGCCGGCAGGTCGACGTACTCCCGCAGCCAGGAAAGCGGGACCCGCATCAGATCTCCATCCCGAACGGCCGGGTGAAACGGACGTCACCCTCGACCATGTCTCGCATGTCTTCGACGTTGTGGCGGAACATCGCCAGGCGCTCGATGCCGAACCCGAAGGCGAAGCCGCTGTACTTCTGCGGGTCCACGCCGCAGGCGGTCAGCACCCGGGGGTTGACCATGCCGCAGCCGCCCAGCTCGATCCAGCCCTCGCTGGAGCAGGTGCGGCAGGGCCGGTCGGGGTTGCCGACGGAGGCGCCCTTGCACACGTAGCAGAGCATGTCCATCTCGGCGCTCGGCTCGGTGAAGGGGAAGAAGTTGGGCCGCAGCCGGGTCTTCATCTCCGCGCCGAACAGCGACTGGACCATGTGGTCCAGGGTGCCCTTGAGGTCCGCCATGGTCAGGCCCTCGTCCACGGCGAGCAGCTCGACCTGGTGGAAGACCGGGGTGTGGGTGGCGTCCAGCTCGTCGGTGCGGTAGACGCGGCCGGGGCAGATCACGTAGACCGGGGTGCCGCGGCCGAGCAGGGAACGGATCTGCACGGGCGAGGTGTGGGTGCGCAGTACGACACCGGACTCCGTGCCGCCCTCGGGACCCCGCACGAAGAAGGTGTCGGCCTCGCCGCGGGCCGGGTGGTCCGGGCCGATGTTCAGCGCGTCGAAGTTGAACCACTCGGCCTCGGCCTCGGGGCCCTCGGCGACCTCGTAGCCCATCGCCGTGAAGATGTCCTCGATGCGCTCGGAGAGCGTGGTGAGCGGGTGCCGGGCGCCGGCCGGTACCCGGTCGTGGGGCAGTGTGACGTCCACCGCCTCCTCGACCAGGACCCGGGTGTCCCGCTCGGCCTCCAGTTCGGCCTGGCGGGCGGCGAGGCCCTTGTTCACGGCACCGCGGGCCTGGCCGACCAGCTTTCCGGCGGCGGCCTTGGCGTGCGGGGGCAGGGCGCCGATCTCCCGGTTGGCCAGCGCCAGCGGCGAGGTGCCGCCGGTGTGGGCGACCTTCGCCTCCTGGAGCGCGTCGAGGGAGCCCGCGGCGGCGAAGGCGGCGAGCGCCTCGTCCCGCATGCGCTCGATCTCTTCCGGTTTCAACGCCTCGACCTCGACCGGGTCGTACGACTTATTCGGTGCCGACATCTCTTCCCGTGCTTCCGATTGTCCCCCAGCTGTCGCTGGGAGTGCCCCTGCTGGCGGTCCCCGTCAACGACTCGTGGACAGAACGTCACGGTTTTGGGACACGAAGGTGCCAAAGGCCGAGTCTAACGGGGTGGTGATGCGCGAAGGTGCCCGCGGGCCGCTCAGGCCAGGTAGGCCGGAGTGCTCACGGGCAACGTAAATCGGAACTCGGCGCCGCCGCGCGGGCCGCGGCCGACGGTGATGGTGCCGCCGTGGGCCTCCACGATGCCCTTGACGATGTAGAGCCCGAGGCCGGTGCCGCCGCGCTTGCTGCCCCGCCAGAAGCGGGTGAAGACGCGGTTCATGGACTCCTCCGGGATGCCGGGCCCCTCGTCGCTCACCGTGACCGACGTACCGGTGTCCTCCCCTTCGCGGGGGGACGGCGCGGGCGTGATGTCAATGGTGACGGTTCCCTCGCCGTGCCGCACGGCATTTTCGATGAGGTTGCTGAGCACCTGGTCGACCTTGTCGGGGTCGGCCCACAGGTCGGGCAGCGGCTGCGCGAGCCGGAGCAGGAACCGGTCGGCGCTCTGCCCGGCGGCGACGTACGCCTGGATGTGCCGGCCGACGGCGGCGCCGATGTCGACGGGCTGGCGGCGCAGCTCAAGGCGTCCGGAGTCGATGCGGGAGATGTCGAGCAGTTCGGCGATGAGCCGGGTGACCCGGTCGGCGTCGGCGTCGACGGTCTCCAGCATCAGCCGCTTCTGGTCGTCGGTGAACCGCTCCCACTTGGCCAGCAGGGTCGCGGTGAAGCCCTTGACGGAGGTGAGCGGGGAGCGCAGTTCGTGGGCGACGGTGGCGATCAGCTCGGCGTGGCTGCGCTCGGTGCGGCGGCGGGCCTCGGTGTCGCGCAGGGTGACGACGACGCGGCTGACCGGGCCGGTGGGGCGGACCCGGACGTACCGGGCGCAGACCAGGACCTCCCGGCCGCCCGGCAGCAGCAGGTTGCGCTCGGGCTGGCGGTTGCGGATGGCGAGGCCGCCGTACGGGTCGGTCAGCTGCCACCAGCGGCGGCCTTCGAGGTCTTCCAGCGGGAGGGCCTTCTCCAGGCTCTCGCCGAGGGCTTCGGCGGCGCGGCGGGCGGTGATGCGCTCGGCGGCGGCGTTGAACCGGATCACCCGTCCGTGCTCGTCGGCGACGACGAGGCCGTCGGGCAGTTCGTCGGGGTCGAGACCGGGTTCCACGGGTGCGCCGGCGGGCTCACCGGGCCGGGACGCGGGCGGGCACCCGGTCTGACGTGCTCCCGGTGCACTGCTCGTGCCGACACCCATCCCCGTACCCCACCTCTCCGCCACGCCGGGGTCCCGAGTGGGTCACCCTACTAGCTCTCGGTGACGGAACGGCACCCTCCGGCGGCACGCTGTGCACGCGCCGACGCGTAGAGACATACGGCGGCGGCGGTCGCGAGGTTCAGACTCTCGGCCCTCCCGTGGATCGGGACCCGTACCACGGCGTCCGTGAGGGCGCGGGTCTCGGCCGGCAGCCCCCAGGCCTCGTTGCCGAACACCCAGGCGGTGGGCCCGCCCATGCTGCCGGCGTCCAGCTCGGCGTCGAGGTCGTCGTCCCCCGCCCCGTCGGCGGCGAGCACCCGCACCCCGGTCTCCCGCAGCCCGGCCACGGCCCGCTCGACGGGGACGCCGACGGCGACCGGCAGGTGGAAGAGCGAGCCGACGGAGGCCCGTACCGCCTTCGGGTTGTACAGGTCGACCGAGGCGTCGGTGAGGACGACGGCCTCGGCACCGGCCGCGTCGGCGCAGCGCAGCACGGTGCCGGCGTTGCCGGGGTCGCGGACGTGGGCGAGGACGGCGATCAGCTTCGGCCGGGCGGCGAGGACGGCGTCGAACGGCGTGTCCACGAACCGGCAGACCCCGACCAGGCCCTGCGGGGTGACGGTGGTGGAGATGTCGGCGATCACCTGCTCGTCGGCGAGGTGCACCCGGGCCCCGGCGGCCCGCGCCCGCCCGACGATGTCGGCATACCGCTCGGCGGCCTCGACGGTGGCGAACAGCTCGGTGAGCGTCTGCCCGAACCCGGCCGCCTCCCGCACCGCCTGCGGCCCCTCGGCCAGAAACAGCCGCTCCTTCGACCGAAAGTTCCGCTTGGCCAGCCGCCGCGCGGCCGAGACACGGGACGAGCGGGGAGAAATCAGCTCAGGAGCAGCAACCATGTCGACTTACCTTCGGCGAGACACCCTAGGGGCGCGGGGAACTGCGCGACCAGCCACGACGCACCCGCGGACACAAACGACAGGGCCCGCAAGCCGAAGCCTGCGGGCCCCTGCACTCACGCCGGCTCAAAGCCAGCGCAGCGTCACGCGGCCTTGGGCGCGTTGACGTCCGCCGGCAGCGCCTTCTGCGCCACCTCGACGAGCGCCGCGAAGGCACCCGCGTCGTTGACCGCCAGCTCGGCGAGGATCTTGCGGTCCACCTCGACGTTGGCGGCCTTCAGGCCCTGGATGAAGCGGTTGTACGTGATGCCGTTGGCGCGGGCAGCGGCGTTGATGCGCTGGATCCACAGCTGGCGGAAGTCACCCTTGCGCTTCTTGCGGTCGTTGTAGTTGTAGACCAGCGAGTGGGTGACCTGCTCCTTGGCCTTGCGGTACAGGCGCGAACGCTGACCGCGGTAGCCGGAGGCCTGCTCGAGGATCGCCCGGCGCTTCTTGTGGGCGTTGACTGCCCGCTTGACGCGTGCCACTTTTTACTCCTTGTAGCGGGGCCGTGGTGGTCGGCACACGGCCCGGTATCGATGGGGTCCCGGTCCAGACGTACGACGCTCAGTGGCGCCCGTACGTCACTTGCCGAGAAGCTTCTTGATCTTCTTGGCGTCGCCCGGGGCCATCTCGGCGTTGCCGGTGAGGCGGCGCGTCAGGCGCGACGACTTGTGCTCGAGCAGGTGGCGCTTGCCGGCGCGCTCGCGGAGCACCTTGCCGGAGCCGGTGACCTTGAAGCGCTTGCTGGCACCGCTGTGCGACTTGTTCTTCGGCATAGCGCCGTTATCTCCTCGTGGGTGGCGCTCCGATGCCCGGTCGTGGAAACCGGGCACGGTGGAGCGTCGCTCGTATGTCGGTTACGTCCTGGGACTCGCGTCCCGGGAGGTCACGCCTCGGCGGATGCCTCGGCCTGGGCCTCCGCGTTGGCGGCGTCGGGGTCCGCGGCGTTCATCGAACGGCCGGGGTTGGCCTTCGCTTCCGCCTTGCGGGCTTCCTGTGCCTGGCGGGCCTCGGCCATCGCCTCGGTCTTCTTCTTGTGCGGACCGAGGACCATGATCATGTTGCGGCCGTCCTGCTTCGGGTTCGACTCGATGAACCCGAGGTCGGCCACGTCCTCCGCGAGCCGCTGGAGCAGTCGGTAGCCGAGCTCCGGCCGGGACTGCTCGCGACCGCGGAACATGATCGTGATCTTGACCTTGTCGCCCTGCTTGAGGAACCGGACGACGTGACCCTTCTTGGTGTCATAGTCGTGCGGGTCGATCTTCGGCCGGAGCTTCATCTCCTTGATGACCGTGTGCGCCTGGTTCTTGCGCGCCTCACGGGCCTTCATGGCCGACTCGTACTTGAACTTCCCGTAGTCCATGAGCTTGCACACGGGCGGACGGGCGTTCGCCGCGACCTCGACGAGGTCGAGGTCGTACTCCTGCGCAAGCTCCAGGGCCTTGGCAAGCGGGACAATCCCGACCTGCTCGCCGCTGGGACCGACAAGTCGCACCTCGGGAACGCGAATCCGGTCGTTGATGCGGGGCTCGGCGCTGATGGATCCTCCTCGGTAGCACCACGCGACCGTCTGGCGGACAGCCGCGTTACGTCTGTGTTCGATAGACCTAACCGCGCCAAGACATGAAAAATGCCCCGGACGATCACAGGCGGGGCTCCTCGAACTGCTACCGGAGCACCGTCGCGATGATCGCGGGGCGCGCTTTCGGGCTGGTCTTCCGTCGTGGGACGGGACCGCCTGACCGGTGACCCGCCGTCCCGGGGGACGGTCAGGTGGGAGTTCGATGGCCTCCACTTGCAGTCGGTCGCGGCGCCCTGAGGCACACGTCTCCGACCGGTCGTTACACAAGGTTAGCAGCTTCGGCGCGGGACGTGCCAACCGAGACCGCGTGGCAGGCCGCCGCCGCGCTGCGCCTATCGTGTGCGGCATGAGTGAGACGCCTGCTGGAACTCCGACGGCACCCGACTTCGACGCCATGACCCGCGACATCGCCGAGGTCCCGGCGGTCGAGGTGATCGTGACGGTCGCCGTGAACCTGATGAGCGCCGCGGCCGTGAAGCTCGGCCTGACGGAGGACGGCGACGCGCACAAGGACCTGGACGAGGCCCGCAAGCTGGTGCACGCGCTGGCCGGGCTGCTGGACGCGAGCGCGACGGAGATCAGCTCGTTCCACGCCGCGCCGCTGCGCGACGGCCTGAAGTCGCTCCAGCTGGCGTTCCGCGAGGCGTCCCTGGTGCCCGACGACCCGGGCCAGGGCCCGGGCGAGAAGTACACCGGCGCGGTCTACGGCTGACCCGGCGCCGTACGGACGTACAAGGGCTCGCCCGGCGGCGTCGCCCCGGCCGGCAGCAGTGCCAGGTCGAGGCCGCGCACCAGGCGGGCCCGCAGTGTCTCGTCGGCCGCCAGGCGTCCGGCGACGGCCCTGGCCGCCTCGGCGGGGGCGGCGGCCGGGTCGAGGACCAGGGCGAGGGTGCCGTCGGCCGCCCCCGGCCCCAGGTGGGCGCTGAGCACGGCGGACTCGGCGGCCACCGCACCCCGGACCGCCGCGACGACGGCGGGGTCGGCGAGCGGATCGGTGCTGGTGCGGCCCTCCGCGAGGGCCAGCAGCGCGGGCCCGGTCAGTTCGAACGGCACGGGTCCGGCCAGGTCGAGCACGACGGTGTCCGCCTTCTCGTGCGCGGCGGCCTGGAGCGCCTGGTGCAGCGGGACGGCGACCGGGCGGGCCGCCGGGTCCCAGCGGGCGAGCGAGTCGGTGCAGGTGAAGGCGGGCAGCGCGGTCCGGCCGCCGGCCTTGAGCGTGGGGACGGCCATGTCGCTGGTCTTCTCGCGGCGCAGCCCGCCCGCCCGTCGCCCGCCACCACCCTTCCAAGGAGCTTCGCCCCCCTCTTGGCTGTCCTCCTCGACCTCGCCGAGCACGGCCACCACCGGGACCAGCAGCCGGGCGCCCTTGAGCGCCCGGAGGACCGGCGCCACAGCGGTGCGGTCCGCGGCCCAGCCGGCCAGCGCCGCGGTCAGCCCGGGGTCGGCGGAGCCGTCGTCGTCGGAGAAGCCGGGGTCGGGAATGTTCTTGTTCGCCACGGTCCCCGACCCTATCGGGGGCCGGGAAACGCCCCCGGCACACCCCTCATGGACTTCTCAGGAATCTATGACGCACATTTAACGTCCGTCATACGGACCCCTCAGCCGCCGCGGCGAGCATCGCGGGCATGGCCTCCTTCAGATCCCGGCTGCTGTACGCGGTCCTCGCCTGCGCCGTCGCCGGCGGCGGTACGGCGGCGGGGGCGGTGTACCTGAACGCGCACGCGGACACGGCCGCCGTATCGTCGCTCGCCGCGGAGTCGACGGCGGCTCCGGAGCCGACGGACGGGGAGGCATCGGTGGCACCTTCGGCGGAGCCCGCGGTGGACCGGGACGCGCTGCTGGCGAAGGCCGTGGCGGCGGTTTCGGTGGCGGACGGCACACAGATGTCGGTGGCGGTGCTGGACCCGGAGACCGGTGAGCGCGCCGTGTACGGCGACGACGCCTTCCCCACCGCGAGCATCGTCAAGGTCGACATCCTGGCGACGCTGCTGCTCCAGGCCCAGGACGCGGGGCGGTCGCTCACCTCGGCGGAGCGCGCGTACGCCACCGCCATGATCGAGAACAGTGACAACGCCTCCGCGACGGCGCTGTGGCGGACGATCGGCGGGGCCGACGGGCTGGACGCCGCGAACGAGCGGTTCGGACTCACGGACACCGCGGGCGGCGACGGCGAGCTGTGGGGGCTGACCACCACCACGGCGGCCGACCAACTGGTCCTGCTCCAGCAGGTGTTCGGGAGTGATGGGGAGCTGACGTCGGCGTCCCGGACGTATCTCCAGGGGCTGATGGGGCAGATAGCGGACGGCCAGGACTGGGGGGTGTCGGCGGCGGGTTCGTCGGCCGAGCTGAAGAACGGCTGGCTGCCGCGCAGTGCGACCGGGCTGTGGGTGATCAACAGCGTCGGGCGGGTGACGGTCGACGGCCACGAACTGCTGGTGGCCGCGCTGTCGCAGGGCAATGCCTCGCAGGCGGCGGGGATCTCGCTGGTCGAAGGGGCGGCGCAGGCGGCGGTGTCGGTGTTCTACGACGGCGGCGCCACGTCCTCCGCCGAGCCGACCCCGGCTCAGAAGTCGTCGTAGCGGGTGCGGCGGCCGCGCCACAGCACCACCGCCGCGACCAGCAGCACACCGCCGGCGCCGCCCGCGAGCGGGGCCACCCAGGCTGAGGCGGAGCCGGCCGGGTCCTCGTCGTCGGGTCCGGCACCGAAGTACTTCTCGCCGTACGCCGCCGGCTTCAGGCTCTGCGCCTTCAGCCGGCCGGCCGCCTCGATCGCGGCGGCCGGGTCGATGAAGCCGTAGCCGCGCGAGTCGTCGCGTCCGTCGGCGGGGGCGTTGTCGGCGGTGTCCTCCAGCAGGCTCTTGATCTGCGCCGGGGTGAGGCCGGGGCGGGCGGCCCGGAGCAGGGCGACGGAGCCGGAGACGAAGGCGGCGGCGGCGCTGGTGCCCCAGCCCTCGTAGTACTGGTGGTCCGGGTCGGCGATGATCACGTCGACGCCGGGGGCGCTGACCGTGGCGTACCAGCGGCGGGTGGAGAAGGAGGCGCGGGTGCCGTAGCGGTCGACGGCGGTCGCGGCGATCACGCCCGGGTAGGCGGCCGGGTAGGAGATGTGGTCGCCCTTCTCGCCGCCGTTGCCGGCCGAGGCGACGACGACCACGTTCTTCTTCAGGGCGTACTGGATGGCCTCGTCCTCGGCGGGCTCGGGATGGGCGGAGGAGGAGTCGTCGCCGAGCGAAAGGTTGATGACGTCGGCGCCGTGGTCGGCGGCCCAGCGGATGCCCTCGGCGAGGGCGCCGCCACGGGTTTTGCGGGCCTTGGCGCGGGCCGGGTCGCCGTCCTCCAGGATGACCCGGACGGGCAGGATCTTCGCCGCGGGGGCGACGCCCATGACGCCGTCCGCGCCGCCGCTGCCGTGTCCGTGGCCGGCGATGATGCCGGCCATGGCGGTGCCGTGCCGGGCCCAGGCGCGGTCGCCGTCCCCGGCGCCGAAGCCGACGAGGTCGGTGCCGGCCAGGACGTTGCCGGCCAGGTCGGGGTGGTCGGCCTCCACGCCGGTGTCGAGGACCGCGACGGTGATGCCGGCGCCCTTGGTGCTCTGCCAGACCTGGTCGAGGTGGAGGGCGTCCAGGGCCCACTGCTTGGCCCGTATGCCGTCGGCGTGCGCGGCGGTGGCGGGCACGAGGGTGAGGGCGGCGGCGAGGAGCACGCCGAGGGCCGCGGTGCGGCGGCGCGGGGACGGGTGGGTCACGAGGGCTGCTCCGGGGCCGGTTCGGCGTTCTTGCGCAGGCGGCGTTCGACGCGGTCGGCGAGGCCCTTCGCCTCGTGGCCGAGGCCCGCCTGCGCGGGGGCCGTGGTGGCGCCGGTCTGCATGGCCGCCGCGGCGGGCTGCGGGTCGTCGACCTCGCGGCCGTCGGCCCAGCCGGCCACGGCGTAGACCACGACCGGGGCGTCGGTGAGGACGGAGACCGTCCAGGAGGCCCGCTGGGCCGCGCCGAAGCCGGCCGCGACGGTGTCCTTCGCGGCGTACGGCAGCGGCATCAGGTCGGTACGCCGGTCCAGGCCCTCCTGGTCGAACCGGGCGGCCAGCGAGGTCATCGCGACGGCGTCGGCCTTGGTGAACAGCAGGCCGACGGTGGTGACGTGGCTGCGGGTGGCGTCGGTGTAGGTGGCGCGCAGCAGGCGGGTGCAGCCGACGGGGGCGAGGGCCTTGCGCAGCAGCGGGTCGAAGGCGTGCCCGCAGCCGCTGTCGGGGGCGACGGCGACCCGGGTCCAGGTGCGGTCGGCGCCGCCGGGGCCGGCGCCCTGGCCCTGCACGGTGGGCGGGAACAGGTCGTCGACCGGCACGCTGTGCCACAGGTCGCCGGCGGTGGTGTAGGCGTCCTGGCGACCGCCGTCCGCGGCGTCGTCCGCGAGCCAGCTGCCGGTGACGGCGCCGGTCAGCAGGCCCGCGCCGAGCACCAGGGAGACGGCCGCGGCGACCAGCTGGGACCGCGGCCGCCGCCCGAGCGGACGGGGCCGGGCCCGCTCGTCGTCGTACCCCTCGGGCTCGCCGAGCGTCACGAAGGGCCGGGCGGTGCCGCCGGGGGCGGCGGGGTGCCAGGCCGGTCCCGGGGCGGGCGGAACGGGCGGGACGGGGCGCAGGCGCCGGGTGGTCTCGGCGGCGTCCTCGGGCTGAGGTACGGGACGCGGTGCCGGACGCGGCGGGCGCGCCGCGGGTTGCGGACCGTCCGGGATCGGCCGCAGCCGCCGGGTCGTCTCCGCCTCTCCCTCGGCGGGGGCGGCGGGCCGGGCCGGCGGTACGGCCGGGCGCGGCGGTGTTCCCGGCGGCACCTCGGCGGGCAGCGGCTGGGCGGTGCCCGGCGGGGTCCCGCCGGGGGCGGCGGCGGGGGGCCGCGGTGGCGGCGGGGTCCCACCGGGCACGGAGACGTGCGGCTCCGGTGCGCGAGGGGCCGGGCGGTCCTGCGCCGGGCGGTCCTGCGGGGGCCGCGTGGCGCCGGCGCCGTTGTCGTGCGGGCGGCGCGTCGTGCCGGCCGCGCTGTCGTACGGACGCCGCGCCGGGAAGCCGGTGTCACGCGGGTCGCGGCCCACTGTCGGCGGGGTGTCCGGGAAGCGGGCGGAGGGCTGCGGCGGGGGCGGCGTGCCGGGGTCGGCGGGGGGCCGCGCGTCCTGGACGGCGCCGGACCGGCGAGGGGCCGCGCCGGAGGGGTGGGAGGCGGCGTCGGGTGGGCCGCCGGCGCGCCGGCCGGCGGGGTCCGGCGGGTGGCCGGTCCGCGGCTCGCCCGGGTCGTCCGCCGCCGACGCCCGCGGGCGGGGCGGTACCCGTCCCGCCGGCGGCCGGGGGGTGAGCGGTGGGGT